>CAYVQI010000012.1:20317-37638 GCA_964454155.1 uncultured Alteromonadaceae bacterium
CTACTCGCTTGCAGGGCCTGCAAGATCGGCGTAGTGTGTCAACTAATATAGACAAAAATAATGTATAAATAAAACAACACTTTTAAAAACGGGTGATTGCATGGAAAACGGGCTCCTTGATTGTGAACAGTACCTAGAAGAAGCAATGGCAGAACATGCGACCGCGCAATGCCCTCCATTGCTCGCGCAAGCCCTTAACTACGCGGTTTTTCCCGGCGGTGCGCGGGTGCGTCCCAAGATCTGCAAGGCCGTCGCTCTGGCGAATAACTCAAGTGACGTTGGACTTGCCAATGCCGCAGCAAGCGCCATCGAACTGCTCCACTGCGCCTCGCTGGTTCATGACGACCTCCCCTGCTTCGATGATGCAACTCAGCGCAGAGGGAAACCCTCCGTTCATGCAAAATTTGGCGAGCGCATTGCCGTTCTCACGGGTGATGCCCTCATTGTCGCCGCATTTCAAACCTTAGCCACCCATGCGATACACGCGGTTCGTACAGAGCGCGTGCCGCTCGTGACCGCCATCGTTGCGCGTGGGGTTGGTGCGCCGCACGGCATCTGTGCGGGACAAGCCTGGGAGTGCGAGCGAAGCGTCGACCTTTCCCGATATCACCGCGCAAAAACGGGCGCCCTGTTTGTTGCCGCAACCTGCGCAGGTGCCGCCGCCGCGGGCGTTGATCCGGGTCCTTGGGTCAATCTTGGGGCGAGCATAGGAGAAGCCTATCAGGTCGCAGATGACATTAAAGACGCGATCTCTGATCCCGAGACTCTCGGTAAGCCCACTGGAATAGACGTTAAACTCGATCGCCCTAGCGCCGTTCGCGAACTCGGTCTTGACGGAGCGGTTACGCGACTTAAGCAGTGCCTGGAGGCTGGCTTAGACAGCATGCCAGCCTGCGCCGGCCAGGATTTGCTCCAAAAAATTGTTCGCGCACAAGCGAGTCGATTTGTACCCGAGAAGATTGCTCAAGTCGCCGCGTAATGGCCATTCGTTCTGCGACTAATCAGGAGTACACGGGTCAAACGGACAAGCCGACCAGTCGGTTTGGACGTTTCCTACTGTGGCGCAACAGACTGCTGCGCAGCAGTACCTTCCAAAAGTGGGCCGCGCGCCTACCGATCAGCCAATCTATCGCAAGGACGCGCGCAACTGACCTTCATCATATTCTGGCAGGCTTTGTTTACTCGCAAACTCTGAGCGCTTCCTACAAGCTTGGCCTACTCGAGTGCTTAAAAGACCGTATTGCAACACTCGACGAAATCGCAAGCTATTGCGAACTCGAGCGCGACGCAGCGGCCACGTTAATTAAGGCGGCGACAGCAATTGACCTACTGCAAGCCGTGGGCGCCGACAACTGGACTCTCGGCGAGTTAGGCGCCTCGATACACGGCAACCCTGGTGTCCAAAGCATGCTGCGGCATCACGATTTGCTTTACCGCGACATGGCAGATCCCGCCAGCCTCCTGCGCTCACGAGATAACGCCGCACTGCGAGGTTATTGGCCTTATGTCGACGGCAATCACAGCGATCCAGCTGCGACGGCGCGCTACAGCGAGCTTATGGCAGACTCGCAACACCTGATTGCCAATCACATATTGGACGCGATCAAGTTAAAGCCTCAGCAGCAGTTACTGGACATTGGTGGCGGTACCGGGACGTTCGCTCGACTCGCAGCCGAGCGTTTTCCGAAGACCGAAACCGCCGTGTTCGACCTCCCACAGGTCATCGCGTCGATCGCGCCACGATATCACGGCACCCTACAAACGATTTCGGGAAATATGTTTGAGGACCCTATTCCAACGACATTTAACACGATCAGTCTCGTCCGCATCCTGCACGATCATGATGATGACCCAGTCGATAAGTTACTCGCACGATGCTTTAAGGCCCTGCCAGCCGGTGGCGAACTTATTATTGCCGAACCCATGGCAGATACTCGCGGCGCTGAATCCATCGGTCATACCTACTTTGGCTTTTACCTCTGGGCGATGGGCAGCGGACGACCGCGAACCAAACAGGAACTGCAAGCCGCGCTTGAACGCGCAGGCTTTGAATCCATTAAAGAGAAGCGCACTCACATTCCAGCTTTAGTTCGCGTCGTGACCGCAAAGAAACCAAATGTCATTTTTTATTGACACATTGATGTGTACCATTAAACTGACAGATAAGAGTAGATACTTTTAAACAGGCCGAGCAGGCAGTTCGCTAGACAGAGAGACCACACAACCGTGACTTATAAAAAGACAACAGCGGTTATTTTTGAAAAGCCTGGGACCTTAGAGCTCCGAGCCGCCTCTTTACGTGCACCCAACGCAAGCGAATGCCTGGTCGAGTCGCAATGGTCGGGGATTAGCACGGGTACTGAACGACTGATGCTTACAGGTCAGATGCCCCCCTTCCCTGGACTGGGCTACCCACTCATACCCGGGTACGAAACAGTCGGGAAAATACTAGAATCCCCCAAAGGATCGAAGCTGACACCCGGCACCACCGTCTTTGCTCCGGGGAGTGTTGGTTTTACTGATGCAAAGAACCTTTTCGGGGGTAGTGCGCAACATCTCGTTTGTCGCGAAGATAAATTAATCGCGCTGCCAGAAAAGCTTGCCAGTGATGGTGTGTTGCTGGCACTTGCCGCGACAGCACTGCATGCGCTTCGGCGGTGTGAATCGGTAGGCCCACCAGAGCTCATCGTTGGCCATGGTGTTCTTGGCCAGCTCCTTGCTCGACTGACGCGAATTATCCATGGCGTCTCGCCTACCGTCTGGGAGCGCGACCCTGCACGACGACCCAGCAACCTCGATTACACCGTCTACGACGCGGACCAAGACCCCCGATACGACTATGGCGTTGTCTGCGACGTGAGCGGCAGCGCTGATGCACTTAATCAAATGATTGCACGATGTAAACCCGGTGCAACAGCGGTCCTGGGAGGGTTTTACTCGTCCGCAGTGACCTTCGACTTTCCACCTGCATTTATTAGGGAAATCAATCTCTTAGTGAGTGCAGAATGGCAACCACAAGACCTCAAAGAAGCAGCACGACTGGCGTCTGACGGCACGTTAGATTTTTCCCAGTTGATAACAGATGTGCTCCCGGTCACTCACGCCGCACAGGCGTATGACCGAGCGTTCAACGATAGCAGCTGCCTAAAAATGGTCATCGACTGGAGATCGATATGAGCACTACTGCAACGGAATATGATCCTGGCTTAGAAGCGAGCGGAGAACGGGCAGATCTTCTCGCAACATCGGCAGACAATGCTGAGGGGACACAGATCATCGCTATTTATGGCAAGGGGGGCATTGGAAAAAGCTTCACCCTCGCTAACTTGAGCTACATGATGGCTCAGCAAGGAAAAAAGGTACTGCTGATCGGCTGCGACCCCAAGAGTGACACTACGTCGCTGCTATTTGGCGGTAAAGCCTGCCCGACCATCATCGAGACGGCTTCGGCTAAAAAAGCCGCTGGGGAAGAGTGTCGCGTTGAAGACGTTTGCTTTAAGCGAGACGGTGTTTACGCCATGGAACTTGGCGGTCCAGAAGTGGGTAGAGGTTGCGGTGGGCGCGGCATTATTCATGGCTTCGAGACGCTCGAAAAGCTCGGCTTCCACGACTGGGATTTCGACTACGTCCTTCTTGATTTCTTAGGCGATGTGGTTTGTGGTGGCTTTGGCCTCCCAATTGCGCGTGACATGTGTCAAAAGGTGATTGTCGTTGCGTCAAATGACCTTCAGTCGCTTTACGTGGCGAATAACGTTTGCTCCGCCGTCGAGTACTTTAGAAAACTCGGTGGCAATGTCGGTGTTGCCGGCATGGTTATCAACAAAGACGATGGCGAGGGTCAAGCACAGGCATTCTGTAAAGCAGTCGGCATTCCTGAACTTGCTGCCATACCCGCCAACGAAGACATTCGGCGCAAGAGTGCGAGCTACGAAATTATCGGTCATCCCGACGGCGAATGGGGCGCGCTCTTTGCTGACCTTGCAAAAAATGCTGGCGAATCCTCGCCGCATCGCCCAATGCCAATGACGCAAGACGAATTACTGGGCTTGTTTGATAGCGACACGGTGGGCCGCGATGTCGTCCTGCAACCTGCAACACTTTCAGACCTGTGCAGCGCAGAGACCCTCAACAAACCAAGCCTTGAGGTCGTTTATGACAGCATCTGAGGCTGACATCATCGAGACCCAGGACCTGGGTTGCCACGCTGGTGCTGAAAAGCTTGCTGCAGCCGCCAGTGCCTCGGGCAAAACGGAGCTCATGGCTCAATTTGCCGAAGACTACCCGAAAGGTCCGCACGACCAACCACAGAGCATGTGCCCTGCGTTTGGGTCGTTGCGTGTGGGCCTGCGAATGCGCCGCACTGCGACCGTACTGTCCGGTTCGGCGTGTTGTGTGTATGGACTGACCTTTACCTCACACTTCTATGGCGCAAAACGCACGGTCGGCTACGTTCCCTTTGACTCTGAGTCTCTCGTCACAGGAAAACTTTTTGAAGATATTCGAGAGGCCGTTCACGACCTGGCCGATCCCGAGAAAAATGATGCCATTGTCATTATTAACCTCTGTGTCCCGACGGCCTCTGGCGTTCCACTCGAACTGCTACCCAAAGAAATCAATGGCGTTCGTATTGTGGGTATTGATGTGCCTGGATTTGGCGTACCGACGCATGCGGAGGCAAAAGACGTGCTCGCTGGCGCCATGCTCCAATACGCAAGCGAGGAGATTAAAGCCGGCCCCGTTGCACGCCCCACACAAAGCGACCCCGAGCAAACGAAAGCGACAGTGGCGCTGGTGGGCGAAATGTTCCCTGTTGACGCCATCACTATTGACCGTCTTTTAGACGCTTTAGGAGCCGCTGCAGGCCCTGTGGTCCCAACGCGGGAGTGGCGAGAGCTTTATGCCGCGCTCGACTGCCAAGCTGCTGCCATGATTCACCCATTTTATACCGCGACAGCCCGTCAATTTAGAGCCGCTGGACGGCCGCTCATCGGCTCTGCACCCGTGGGTGTCGAGGGCACAGCCGCATGGCTTGAGGCCATGGGCGAGTTACTCGGTACGGATCGCGCATCAATTGATGCGGCCATCAGCACACAAAAGAGCGCCATTCGTGCCGCCCTTGACAACAACCCTATCGACGCGAAGATCACACTGTCGGGCTATGAAGGATCAGAGCTCTTGGTTGCCCGGCTCCTGATCGAAAGCGGCGCCGACGTCGCCTACGTCGGATCGGCCTGTCCAAAAACAGAGTTTTCCGCTCTCGATGCCGAGTGGTTGGAAGCACGTGGCGTATCCGTCAAGTTCCGAGCCTCACTTGAAGACGACCTGATTGCGATGGAGGTGTTCAAGCCCGATCTGGTTATCGGCACAACCCCCGTGGTTCAAAAAGCGAAAGAGCTCGCTATTCCCAGCTTGTACTTTACTAACTTAATTTCAGCGCGCCCTCTCATGGGTGCGGCAGGGGCCGGTTCGGTGGCTCAGGTCATTAACTCCGCCCTTGCCAACCAACCGCGCATGCTCGCGATGGAAGAGTTTTTTGAGGGCGTTGGGAGCGGACCTACCAGTGGTGTTTGGACACCCGAAATCATCGCCAGAACGGGCGTCGGGGGTGCGTGCTAATGCTGGTACTCGATCACGATCGCGCTGGCGGCTACTGGGGCTCTGTCTACGTTTTCACGGCAGTAAAGGGCCTGCAAGTCATTATCGACGGTCCTGTGGGCTGTGAAAACCTTCCAGTGACCTCTGTTTTACACTATACCGATGGGTTGCCACCGCACGAGTTACCCATTGTAGTAACGGGGCTTGCTGAGGAAGAACTCGGGCAACACGGCACTGAGGGCGCGCTTCGTCGCGCGCACCAGACCTTAGACCCCAAAAAGCCTTCCGTTGTGGTTACTGGCTCGATCGCAGAGATGATCGGCGGTGGGGTGACACCCGCGGACACCAATATTAAGCGTTTTTTACCCCGAACTATTGACGAAGATCAGTGGCAAAGCGCCGATCGAGCACTCGTCTGGCTTTGGGAGCAATACGGTGCGACTAAGAAGAAAAAAGCCAAAAAGAAAACCGAAGAAACACCCACAAAGAAGGTCAATATTATTGGCCCCGCCTACGGTTACTTCAACACGTGGTCTGATCTTGCCGAGATTCAGCGACTTCTCGCCGGAATCGGCGTCGAGGTCAATCTCGTCTTCCCTCTTGGCTGTCATCTTAACGACATTCCCAAGCTCGACGACGCGGCAGTCAACATTTGCATGTATCGTGAGTTTGGTCGGAAGCTCTGTGAGACGCTCGATAAACCCTACTTGCAAGCGCCGATTGGTCTCGACAGCACCACCAAATTCTTGCGAATGCTCGGAGAGCTCTTGGAGATCGATCCCGAGCCCTTTATTGCACAGGAAAAAATGACCACTCTGAAGCCCGTTTGGGACCTTTGGCGCTCTGTCACTCAGGATTTCTTCGCAACGGCGAGTTTTGGCGTTGTCGCTACCGAAACGTATACCCGTGGACTCAGGCACTTCCTTGAAGAAGACCTTGGTCTACCTTGCGCATTTCACTTTTCGCGTAAAGCAGGCGTAAAGCCCGACAACCAGGAAGTGAGAGCCGCGATCTACGAAACCGGTCCGCTGATCCTATTTGGTGGCTACAACGAGCGCATGTACGCGGCGGAAGCGGGAAACAGAAGTATGTTTATCCCCGCTTCACTGCCGGGAACCATTATACGTAGACACACGGGAACACCCTTTATGGGGTATTCCGGTGCCTGCTACCTGATTCAAGAAGTCTGCAACGCCCTTTTTGACGCACTCTTTAATATCTTGCCGTTAGGTACCGATCTTGATCAGACGGTTCCGACCCCAACGCGCGCCAATTTACCGTGGCTTGACGATGCTCAGGCGTTACTCGACCAGATCATTGAGCAGCAACCTATTTTGGTCCGCATATCTGCGGCAAAACGATTACGGGATACCGCCGAGCAAGCAGCACGCGCAGAAGAATCTGAATTTGTGAACACAGTGCACGTTCTAGATGCCGGTCACGACCTGCAACTCAGGAGCGCGGTATGAGCCCTAAGAATTACAACAATACGCCACGGCAACAGCCGATGACGGGAGGCACGATGACCACGACGAAGCGCAATACAGAGCGGAAAACTGTCTGGGAGCACCTGCAGTTTCGAATGCTCTTTCTCACGATGTTTGTGTGGTTTTTGGGTCAGGCAGCGGTAAATCGCCTGAAACTGGTGCGTCAGCATGAACTGAACTGCTGGCAAGAGGCCAAACGTGCTGCAAGTAGCGTTGCGCCCTACGCCTTTATGCGAATTTAACAACGTATGGCTTCAAGCCCTCGGGCTTGTTGATGAATAACGCGGTCCAGAAAGCCAATACGGACCGAAAGAGATGAGCGAATACCGCTCGGAAGGGAGAAGTATGCAATGTCGATGATGAGCTTTGAGAAAAAGTATCGAGTCCGAGGGGGCACCCTGCTCGGCGGAGATCTTTTCGATTTCTGGATGGGCCCGTTCTACGTCGGATTCTTCGGAATAACGACTCTGTTCTTTGCTGCTACAGGAACTGCACTCATTTTCTACGGTGCGGCGCTGGGCGACACTTGGAATATCTGGCAGATCAGTATCGCACCACCAGATCTGTCGTACGGTCTGGGCTTGGCGCCATTGCAAGAGGGTGGGCTATGGCAAATCATTACTATTTGTGCCACCGGCGCCTTCGTCTCCTGGATCCTTCGCCAAGTTGAGATTTCACGGAAACTCGGTATGGGACTTCATGTGCCTTTCGCTTTCTCATTCGCAGTTCTGGCCTATGTCACCCTCGTGATTATTCGACCCATGCTGCTGGGCGCTTGGGGACATGGCTTTCCCTACGGCATCATGAGCCACCTCGACTGGGTTTCGAACGTTGGGTACCAGTTTTTGCACTTCCACTACAACCCAGCACACATGCTTGCGGTGACCTTCTTCTTCACCACCGCTCTCGCCCTCTCCATGCACGGCTCCTTGATCCTCATGGCGACTAACCCGCGAGACGGCGAGCCTGTGAAGACTGGCGAACATGAAAACACCTACTTCCGCGACGATATTGGCTACTCCATCGGCGCGCTTGGGATCCACCGACTCGGTATGTTCGTTGCCGTATCCGCCGCATTCTGGAGCGCTGTTTGTATCGTCATCAGTGGTCCTTTCTGGACACGCGGATGGCCCGAATGGTGGAACTGGTGGCTCACACTGCCTATCTGGTATTAATTAGGGGACGATTACGATGATTGAATATCAAAATATTTTTACACAAGTTCAGGTCTCAGCACCGGACTATGCGGGCGTCCCCCTCGAGAACGCCGAAGATGACCGATCTGGCATCCTCACGCACAGCTACTGGGCCGGCAAGTTAGGGGACGCTCAAATTGGACCGATCTATCTCGGTCCTGTAGGTGTCGCCGCATTTTTCATGGGGACGCTCGCCTTCCTCATTATCGGCATGAACATGTTTGCCTCAGTCAACTGGGATCCAATCGAGTTCATTCGTCAACTGCCGTGGCTGGCATTGGAGCCCCCCGGTCCGCAGTATGGACTCTCTTTCCCACCACTTAATGACGGTGGATGGTGGCTAATTGCCGGCGCATTCCTAACCATGTCGATCATGCTGTGGTGGTACCGAACCTTCGCACTTGCACAGAACCTTGGCATGGGTAATCACATGGCATGGGCATTTGCAGCGGCAATTTGGCTTTATTTAGTCCTCGGCTTTATACGCCCGATCCTGATGGGTAGCTGGGCCGAGGCCGTTCCATTCGGCATCTTCCCTCACCTCGACTGGACCGCTGCCTTCTCGTTGCGCTACGGCAACCTCTTCTACAACCCCTTCCACATGTGGAGCATCTTCTTCCTCTACGGATCGGCAGTACTGTTTGCAATGCACGGCGCCACCATTTTAGCGACCAGTCGCTATGGGGCTGACCGCGAGATCGATCAAATTACAGACCGCGGTACTGGCGCAGAACGAGGCGCGTTGTTCTGGAGATGGACCATGGGCTTCAACGCCTCCATGGAATCGATCCACAAATGGGCCTGGTGGTTTGGCGTGCTGACCTGCGTCACCGGCGGTATCGGCATCATCCTCACAGGCACCGTCGTTGAGAACTGGTACCTATGGGGTATGAAGCATGGGCTTGTTCCCATCTATCCAATGGTTGGCGAAGCTGTCGTCGATCCGCTCATGACAGGGGGTGCGCAATGAAAACGCTAACAACCAAACTACTGACCACTGTCGGTCTGGGTACCGCACTGCTCTTAGGTGGTTGCGAGATGCCCCCACCCGAGTCAAGCCAATGGGGCTATCGTGGAACGGGCATGGAAGGTTTGTATGACCCCGATCGACTCCAGGACGTGGCCGACAACAACGTGGTGCCTGACGCGATTCCTGCGGTCCCTGCCGTGGGTCCGAAGGCCAGTGATATCTATAAAAATGTACAGGTTCTAGGCGACCTCTCCGTCGGCGAATTTACGCGTCTGATGGTCGCGGTTACACAATGGGTCTCTCCAGAGGAAGGCTGCAACTACTGCCACGTCGCGGGTGAGGGGTTTGAAGCCGACACCCTGTACACCAAGAAAGTCGCTCGCGTCATGATCCAAATGACCCAAAACGCGAACGAGAACTGGGATCAACACGTCGGTGGTGCAGGTGTGACTTGTTATACCTGCCACCGCGGCAAAAATGTTCCTGAGTATGTCTGGAACATAAACCCCGGACACAAAGTTGCCAGTGGCATGAAAAATCAAATGCAAAACGTGTCGTCAGTCGCGGCAGGCTTGAGCTCTTTGCCCGTAGACCCCTTCACACCGTATTTGCTTGATGATCGCAACGGAAGGCATGCGGGCACCACCGCGTTGCGTGACGGCGGCGGCGTATCAATGAAAGAGTCTGAGTGGGGCTACGGTTTGATGATGCACTTCTCCGATTCACTCGGCGTCAATTGCACCTACTGTCACAACTCACGCGCCTTCTTCTCTTGGGATGAGAGCGCGCCAACTCGAGTGCGTGCGTGGCACGGCATTCGCATGGTCCGAGAAATGAACAACGAGTACGTCGAGCCGACCACTGATTGGTTGCCGCCTCACCGTCTCGGCGCGCTCGGCGACGCACAAAAAGTTAACTGTGAAACCTGTCACCAAGGAGCCTACAAGCCACTTCTTGGCGCCAATATGATTAAAGACTACCCAAATCTTGCTCGACTCGCCGCAGCTGAACCTGAGGCGGATTTAAACGAGGGCATGGATATGCCGGAGTCACAGGGCGACGTGTCGGCAGACATGACGACGGGTGGCGATCAATAAGCTGGGCAGAAAGCGAATGAACACTGCGGTGAGGGCCTCTGCTCTGCCCTCACTACCACACCTAAGTGTGGACTTATCTACTCGGGGTTGTGTGCTCGCACAGGCATTTCTCCGGGAAGATCATCAGACCCCCGGTGCACCTGCATCAGAGGCCCGATGAAGAACGTCGTATTTTGGTATTTATTACTGAGCTGCGACAGATCGTGACTATTACATGGGAGGTAAAACCATGAATGACGAAACAGTAGGGCCTTCAGGACTCACTCACGCGGAAGCGAAAGAGTTTATGAAGTCTTATGAAATCTGGATGTGGGTGTTTGTAGCCATTGCCAGTGCAGCGCACGTTGCTGTCTGGATGTACAAGCCTTGGTTCAATCTTTAAGAACCAGGCACATCTAAAAACCTTGCGACTGTCCAGCACAGTGGGATCGTCGTGACTCTAAATGGAGAGATGAAATGATTACAACACAAGGAATGTCAAGAATCTGGATGATTTTTGACCCCCGCCGGGTATTAGTGGCACAGGGAGTTTTCCTTTTCTCTGTAGCAGTTCTGATTCACTTCGTCCTGTTGAGCTCTGAAAAGTACAACTGGCTCGTTGAATTTGACGCTGCACCTGCTAGCTACGCGCAAGCGTTACCGCCGGCACGGCAATAAGTACCGTCATAACATCGGGCCCCTTAAAAGGCCCACTTTTTCCGACCCACGCAACGCCTGCCCCCAGACGTTGCAATGTGAACTAAATCGGGACTTCGCGATCACCCTGCCCCCAGAGCTACGATCGCCGATCTCCACCCGACTTGCTCAGTTCATATGTCCTTCCCCAAGGAGTGGGTCTTTTTACTCTAACCACATGACATTAGCTAGCCTTAATCTAACCGTATGACCTCCGACTCCACCATCGTGTCGTTTGATAATGAGCCTTTAATGCTTGTCGACAGCAATGACGTTGTTATTGGTTACGAAGAAAAAGCAGCTGCACACCAAGGCGAAGGCCAGCTCCACCGAGCGTTCTCGATCTTCCTTTTGAATGACCATGGCGAAGTACTTCTGCAACAACGCAGCAGTCTCAAACCACTGTGGCCTATGTACTGGTCAAACACCTGCTGCAGCCACCCAAGGAAGGGCGAGACCTTAGCCCAGTCCACAACGCGCAGGCTTCGAGAAGAACTCAATCTTGAGGCGCCACTGAAGTATCTGTATAAGTTTCAGTACCATGCACGCTACGAAGCCTTTGGGAGCGAACATGAACTGTGCTCCGTATTCGTCGGGCTTGTTCCGGGCCGACCGGAACCCCTCTTTAACAACACCGAGATTGCTAATACGGTCTGGTTACCCGCCACTGAAGTGAGTGAATGGCTGTCGAACGATCGAATCAGCACGACACCGTGGTTCGCACTGGAATGGAAGCGATTACGAGAAGACTTTGCTGCCGAACTTAAACCGACGCCCGCGGCTTAGAGCCAACGAAATCGCGGGGAAGAATCTGACCAAAAGTGCGGTAAGGCTGACCGACCCAGAGCAGTAAGGCGAACCGAACTCCCCTGTTTTTGTGTGTAGCCCTGATTCTCGAGAGACTCTAACAGTCCAAGTACCTCGGGCTGCGCCACCATCGAAACCGGCACTTCGGTATTGCACATCAACCGTCGCATCACCGATCGTCGTGTAACCTCAAAGTCAGTGGCATCAATGATGTATTGGGTCGCCAAGTGTCCGCGATCAAGTGCCATGTGCCACGCGTCCATGTCAATGTAGTTTTGCGCGACGATGTCGCCGACTTCGCTAACCGCACCGAGACCCGCACCCAAGGTTTGCGATACACGCGTTTCTGCGTAACCAAAGGCACTGTAACTTAAGCTGCCTTCTCGTTGTGCTATTGCCAGTTTATGACCCGGCCGAACAAACGCGTTCAACCCAACCCAATCATAACCCTCATCCTCAAGCCCCACGGCGACCGCATTAAAAATAGCGAGTTTCTCTGCGATACTGGGCATCGCGCGTTCATCGATCGCTGCTTGGTGAGGGAACTGCTGTGGTCTGCGCGTATACTGCTGACACACGAGCATGTCGGGTCCCAATTCAGCGATCAACGCAATGCTACCTTTGATGCTTTGCGATGTTTGACCGGGCAGACCGAACACGAGGTCCATGTTGATACTGTCAAACTTCATTTCGCGGGCAATGCCGTAAACGTCTTCGAGAAGGCTAAATGATTGTGTCCGACCGAGTTCATTTTGAACCTTGGCGTCTACATCTCGAACCTCAAGGTGTAAGTTCCGAACGCCGAGACCGTGAAGTAAATCCAGCTGAGATCGAGACGTTCGTCGGGGATTAATCTCCATGGAAATTTCAGCGTCGGGCGATACTGTCAGTGCAGTGTGTATGGAACCCATGAGCCTGGCCATTTGCCCATCGCTCAGATAATTGGGCGAACCACCGCCAATGTGAATCCGGTTAATCAAGAGTGCGCCCCTTGATGACTGAGCCATCAACGAAAGCTCTGTGCTCAGCGAATCTAAGTACCGATCAATCGCCCTGTGATCGTGCTCAATGATGGTGAGATGATCACAGCTCAAGCACCGGCTCGGACAGAAAGGGATGTGCACATAGAGCGCCGTTGCGTCTTCTTGCGTTCTTTTTAAAGCGTCTGACAGCTGAACATTTGCGCGATCGTCCACTACCGAAACAGCGGCGCCAACAATGGTGTGCGGACTATCGTGCCGATCTAAAATATCGTCTAAGCCTGGCGGCTTTTGATTTGACCATTTCATGTTTACTCCCCCCCCCCCTTCAATACCGCGTCAATCGCTGGCTGGGTTCGACGGTGGCTCGAAAGCCAAGGACCGCAAACAAAAGCGCTGTAGAAGCACCAGTCAGTTGTGGGCAGAAATTGGTCTCCCACGGAATAACATTATTCCTCGCTTCTCGGCCCGTCAAGCACAGTTGGGTGGAAATACGACGAACCGGATCGCTAAAGATCATCTTTATCGTCCCGCACGGCACGTAACGGGGGTACATTTTCTCTGGCCCAAGACCACAACGCGGCATCGTTTAATGGAAACATCAGGAAAAGATGCTCAATTGACGCTAACAGCATCAAAGTAGCGATTAAGTTTAGGGAGAGCTGTTGTGTAATTTCGGTTGCTGCAGACGCGCTGCCAAAGAGCCAATACGTCGCATAAAATCCGATGAGCGTCGACAGCGGCAAAAACGGGTTGAGTCGGTCCGTCTTCAAGTACGACGCCAGATAGTGCAGGTGATCCGGCAACCAACGGTCATTAAACGATCGAACCCCAAGAAACAAATTCAGCTTTGCACTCCAGCGCATCAGCCAAAGAACGGTCAGTGTATAAAACGCAGTGGGGTTTACCTGACCTAAACTCATCGCCGCCAGAAGCCCTACCGAGAGCAGCACACACACTTCGTGATAAATCGTGGTGGCAACACCGCCTTTGAACCGCTGCCACATCGTGGCGTTTTTGTCACAGACCTCATGATTCGGTCCGTTAACGTAGCCCAATAGGTAACTCACCTCGAGCCAGCCCCATATCAGGAGCCCCAATATAAACCCCAATGCCGCGGCCAAAGGCTCGCTCGAGCTCACAGTAAAAGGGACTAAGGCCCAGGCCACAAGCGCCAGTATCGACAGCGCTAAAAAGCCCAATCGCACCCGGTCGTGTGATTGATGGACGAGCAATAGCGCAAGCCCGGTCAACAGCCACCATGAAGAAACTGCAATGACTAAGGCCGGAAACAACATGGATTAAGACTGCTCCAGTGCAGGCACGTCGAGGGCTTGCGCGAGATCAAACAGTGCGCGAAACTCGCGATAATTGTCGGGGCCAAAGGCTTCGATGGCGATCCAGTAACCCGTAAGCTCATCAAGTAAAATAAGCCCACCCGCGGCGGTCAGCTCAAGGACAAAAATAGGCTCGCTCTCAATCGATCGTGACACTCGCTCTCGAACGAGCGTGCGCATAACACCGCGAACAAAACTGCCTTCACCGGCTGCATACGTGGCGAGCGGCTCCATGCTCTCAAGGTGCTGGATAACCACGGCACCGCCTTCTCCATCAATGACGGTGAGACTGGCTCGCGCCACTATGGGAACATCCGGCTTTTGCGGTGGCCCCTGATGCCCCTGACTATTGACCGAGATCAACGCCCACGCCAGCCCTACGGCAGCGAACAAGAGAACGACGGGGTGCCGCAGCACCCCGAACAACAATCCAGGCCAACCCACAATAATCCCCCAAAGCTAGTGAAGAACTAGCGTTTTCTATACTGCGGCAATCTGTGTTGCCTCTGCGTCGTTCGATGTAACGCCCATCTCATCAATGACATTGACGAGTAACCGAGCGACAACATCGGGATCTTCTATCCCTCTCAGTAGCGGCTGCACTCGTCGAAAGCTGAACGGCCGGACATGTGGCCAGAGCATCAACCAGTAAACCTTCGTACCTTCAACAGGCAGAAAAGTGATGTCCCCAGTTCCATCTCGCAAACGCCTAAGTCCCGCTGACTCAACCTTCGCCAAAGGTAGGTTGATGATCATCGGAAGCGCCACACCTGACCGAATAATCAGTCGCCGATTCGTGATCGTGTAAAGCGTACTGTTCGAATACAGTTTCGCCATGAACGCCAAGATGACAAGCACAGAAAGTGCTAATCCGCTTTGCCATGCCAACGTGCCTGTTAGCACTGACAGCGACGCTCCATCCATAATTCGATAGATAGCGTGCGCAGAAATCAGCACCAAAAAGTACAGAGACGCCGCATGTAACTGAAACACACGCCTAGCCATCGAGTCCCAAGTGGGCGACGACTGCCAGAGCACTTGTTCACCCTCAGGCAACTCCGATGGGAGCCCTATGATCGGCTCATACTCGTACTCATTCACAAGATTGGACCTTGGCGACCAGGCATTGCATACATCGTGCCACCACCGTAGAAGGCGACGATCTTATCCTCTTCCTGCAGCGTCACTTGATCTGGATTCGCCAGACCGGGCACCTGTTTAAACTGATCGCTACGAATAGACTTCACGTGGACGCTACCGTCTCGCTTAACTCGTGCCATCGTCATAGGCAGAAGCACCCTGCGGTCACCCACCTCGAGCTCTGCGTAGCGAAAGTGTGGCTCTGCACGGTCAACCCACAAGTCAACTACCGTGGCTCCTTGAGCACCATCACAGCCAAACACGGCTTGTCCACGGGGGTCAGGATCGTTTTTGTGAACCTTGTGCTCACCATCGACTCTCAGCGGGACAATTCGTGGGGCGCCGTCAACCGTCAAATCAGGATGCTCCGGTCGAATTGCGTATGCCGCAGGGCCCACACCGTCGACCATTGGGTCACCGGTTGGCTCCAAAGGCGCACCTGGATGAGCATGGGTAGGCGTAGCTTTGAGCTCATATTGCTCAGGCATTGGTCCCGGCACGGTGCGCTCGCCTTGTCCGTGCGCCAGCTTGTAGGTTTTGGGGCTTGGAAGACCGCCAATACCGTTATCTAACTCATCAATTCGTCCGTCATGACGAATGGGGAAGCCCTCGCGTTTACCTTCTTTATGAAGGTAGAGCACGAGGACGACGAACGCGCCGCAAAATACGGTAAACGTTATCGCTGCAAAGTCTAAGTAAAATTCTCCAGTACCCATGGTGTGTCCTCCTGGCAGTGGTTTCTAGTTTGGGAAATCAGCAAGTTGCATTGTGATTGGCTGGTTTTTGTTAATGCCTAACCGTCGCACCAATGGACCGAGTGCAATCAGCGAGGCGAATAAAATAATGATCTCGAGGTGGTAAACAGCACCGTAAGGCGTCGCTGCGCTCGCAATCTCTGCGCTCATCATTCCGCCTTCGATTAATGCTTGGGTCGCGTCACGAAGCGCACCGCCCAAAAATACGGCGCAGCCTGCGGCGGTTGCCTGTACGGCACCCCAAATACCAATGACCAGGCCCGTGGTGGCGCTCCCCGCGAGCAACATTGCGGCGGTCAGTGTTCCAACGGCAAATAAACCATTGCCAACACCGATCAAAAGCGTACCGAGCGCAAAGAGCGCCAGCGACTCAATAGCGCCCGCAATGATCACGGCTGAGAATGCAAAGACCCCGATGACTGAGCCGTAGGCAGCAAGGCGGATGGGTTCACCCGAACGTCCCAAATAGCGTGCAGCCAGCGCCATTGCGGTCAGCATTCCGATCGCAAACACCGCGGTAAGCCGGGTCGTCTGACTCACCGACATTGCCAATACTTCAGCGCCGTAGGGCTCCAGTAAAATTTCTTGCATGCTAAAACCGAGGGTGCCCAGTGCAACGGCGACCAGCAAGCGGCGCGCTCCCGGGTTTGACGACAGGGCGAGCCACGAGGCTCGAAGCGTAGGGCGCTCAAGATCGAAACGCGTAAGATCCGGCCTTCTGGGCTCCATTTGCCACATTGCGACAATATTAAGGCCTGCTACGACAAGAGCAGCGCCTTGAATCACTTGAATCAATCTAAAATAACTAAAGGGTTCCAGCAAAGCAGAAAAACCAAGTGCGCCAATAATCATACCCACTAAAAGCATGAGATAGAGCATCGTCACGACCTGATGACGGGTCTTTTCCGTCGCAAGATCCGTCGCTAAAGCGAGCCCAGCGGTCTGCGTAACGTGCATGCCTGCACCCACCATCAGCAGCGCGCCCAGCGACATCACAAACCCCAGCCAAGTCGCATTGCCCTCA
The DNA here is from genome assembly GCA_964454155.1 of uncultured Alteromonadaceae bacterium. GTDB lineage: Bacteria > Pseudomonadota > Gammaproteobacteria > Pseudomonadales > Halieaceae > Luminiphilus. The sequence continues at coordinate 37,381 of CAYVQI010000012.1, forward strand.
CCGGAGGTCATAAGAATGAGCACGAACGGCATGAGCGCGAGGCCGCCAAACTGACCCATCGTACCCATCCATAAATAGGGGAGACGACGATAGCCAAGAAACGATCGGTGATTGTCTGACCGATAGCCGATCAGCACACGTGCAGGCGCCAACAGCAAGGGCAAAGCGAGCATTGCTGAAACAAGCCACGCGGCGCGCCCCAACTCCACGACCATAATTCGATTCAGGGTACCGTTGAGCAGTACAAAGCAGATCCCG
>CAYVQI010000013.1:0-35909 GCA_964454155.1 uncultured Alteromonadaceae bacterium
GGTTAGGATCGATGTCTTCAAGGCCCATCGTCACAATTTCTCGCTTGAGCTTCACTTTCATTCGTAAGAAGGGCCGCTCTTCGTGATACGAGAATTTACAGTCGAGATCGCTCAGTCGGTCATCGGACCTCAAATAACTGAGAACGTCAGCGATGGCCGTTTCACTGCCGGAAATTGTGCCATTCACACCCTCATGCGCTAACAGAAGCGTCCCTTTAACCCCGCGCTCCGTGCAAAAATTCAGCAATGGCTCCCGCATTGATTCGTAGTCATCTAACCGAACAAACCGGTAAAGTGCGGCGACAGCTGTCGTCTGGCTCCGCTCTTCGTCTGTCATGCCTTACCGCCACCGAGGCAATTAGGCGAGTCCGGAGACCCTTCTCTCTGACGCCATTCATCTGCCGTGTAGGTGTGAAGCGCAAGTGCGTGAATGGGAGACCCCATGTATTCGGCTAAAACCCCATAAACGGCCTGATGGCGTTTCACAGACCGCATGCCATCGAAAGTCTGAGACACCAAAGTCACTTTAAAATGACTTTCGGACCCCGGCGGGACGTTGTGCATGTGGCTCTCGTTCACAATTTCGACAAAAACAGGGTCGAAGTGCGCAGCAATACGGTGCTCAATTAGGTTTTGAATTGTGGTCATAAGGTACACTCTGAACAATAAGCGCGAGGGTAGCAGATAGGTATTACGTCAGGCGAGGGGCAACATGATGTATGAAATAGATGTTTGGCTTGATGGCAAAGCGCTGAGCGAAACTCAGCTCGGCACACTAAAAGTAAATCTCCAACAGTCGTTTAAACTATCTGAGACTCAAGCACGCCTGTTAGTCAATGGGCGGTCACATCGCATCAAACGCAGCTGTAACGAAAAAGAGGCCTCGCAGTTGGTCAAGCAGTTTGAAACTTGGGGTATTCCGCTGCGCGTTGAGCAGAGGGACGTCCTGACCAACCAGCAAACAGCGCTCGAGCCGTCCCTCAACGGCTCGCAGACCACGCCTTTCACCTTGGCTCGCGCTGGCGAGCGCATTCCAACTCAGGCGACAACGACTGAGCCCGTGAAAGTGTCGACAGATCACTTACAATTACTCGACCAATAGACCGAGCGCAGATCTGTGAGTACAACGACTGAACACCAAGAATCATCCCTAGCCGCTGCGCTGCCGCGAGTCCCTATTTGGCGGCACCTTTGCGCAATGTTTTACGACTTATTTTTGATTATCCCGCTCTTAATGCTGACGTCCGCATTACTCATCGCCATTCATGGACCCACCGATAATGCGGTGGTCAGATCAGTCCCCGCGTGGCAGCAGTGGATCGTAACCTACCTCGCCTTAGTCGGTTTTTTCGGTTTATTTTGGCGCCAGAAGGGCCAGACACTGGGTATGCAAGCTTGGCGGGTAACGCTTGTTTCGCGTCTCGACAATGCCCGTGTTCCCTGGACGCACGTGTTCATTCGTATTGGCACTGCCGCCGCGCCAGTCATTCTGTCGCTGCTGCCCTTCTTATACTTCAACATCAACAACGCATCGGTTCTGGTCTATGTGATCGCAGCGATTATTGCCGGCATGGGTTTCTTTTGGCGCTGGGGCAACACTGAGCGGCTGTACTTGCACGACCAGCTATCAAGCACTGAGCTCAGGCTTGCGCCCCCTCGGACGAAAAAGTAAACGCGTCGATTTAACTACTGGCGCCGCAACAACAGCACAAGCCCTGCGCTCCAACACAGGAGAACGGTGAGCAGTGCGGCGACACCACCACTGAGGCCCATCAATAACGTTACCGGACCGAAGAAATCTTGGCTGATCCGAAAAATGACACCCGCCAGCACCCCCGCAAAAATTCGCGCGCTCATGTTACCTTCGCGCAACGGCCCGAAAATGAAGGACATTGCCAGCACGACGAGCCCGGCGCACGACAATGGCTGCAAAATCTTATTCCAAAACGCGAGCTCAATATCGTTAGCCACTAAACCTTGGTTTCTCAGATATTGTGCGTAACCCCACAACTGGGTCGCCGGTAAACTTTCGGGCTTAACCGAATCCAACGTCAATAAACTCGGCGTAATCTCAGAGGCCCAATTCATTGTTGTCACACTCGACACGCGCGTACCGTTGTCCGTTACTGAGGTCACAGCCACATCCTCTAGTAACCATCCCCCACCCTGATAAGTCCCGCGATTGGCTGCAACCGTGCGCACCAAGAACCCGTTTTCATCAAATGAAATCAAAGTGACTCCAAAAATCAACCCGCCTCGCTGAACCGCATCAACATGGATAAAGGTGCCTCCATCACGATTCCAAGCACCGTACCGACCGGCAAGATTTGGGTCGTTGCGATAGGCCAGCGCTCGCTGACTCACCGCCACCTGCTCGGAAACTGGCGCAACGTATTCCCCGACGCAAAAGCCCAGCAAGGCGACGATGAGTGCGGGCTTGATGGCCATTAACGCAAGCCGGGGCATCGACACGCCAGCGGTGCGGACAATCGTCAACTCGCTACTCGAAGCCAGCTTGCCCAGACCAAATAACGCACCAATCAACGTCGCATAAGGAACGAATTCCTCGACACGGCGTGGCAGTGTTAACGCTATGTAAATGAGTAAATCTGGAAAACCATAGGTTTCGCTCAGATCACCTAATCCATCGATAAGATCGCTCAGAGCATCGAGTCCAACCAAAATAACTAAGACACCCAGAATGGCCCAAAGCAGACTGTGCAGAAGGTAGCGGTCAAGTCGCTTCACGCGCCCTCCTCAGGAATATGGGCAGCTCTTCTTTAAGCAGCAAAAAGCTACCCACAATCCAAAACGCCAGATGCGTGCAGACAAACAGGGTCATTGAACCCGCCTCCTCTGCCGCTGATCGGGCCTGAGATAGGACAACGAAATACGCCAAAAAAACGAGTAGTGCCGGACCTAGACGCGCATAACGACCCCGTCGCGAATCCGTACGACTCAACGGTATTGCAAATAGCGCCATCACCGGAACAATGAGCGGCAGTGAAACTCGCCAAGCCAATATCGCGCGGTGCTCGGGGTCATCACTCATCAGCAGTACTCCGGAAGGCAGTGTTTCGACGCGTGCCTGGGATCGAAGCCCCCCCTCTACTTCAGGAATCAGTGAGCGATAACCTTGAAATTGCGCCTGGGACAGCGCCGCTCGACCTGGCGCCATCTCGTAGCGCTTTCCGTTAGTCAAGGTCAGATATCGACGCCCTGACTGCTGATCGATCTCCATAGCGCCGGACTCAGCAAGTGTCGCAAAAAGCGTTATGCCCTCGTCTGACCGGAGACGTTCTGCAATAAAGACGGTGGACATGCGTCCATCATCAGCAATGCGCTCCACATACGTGACGTAGTCACCGCCTTGTTGCTTTTTAAAGCGCCCCTCCGTCAAAACATGCATACCTTCGGCGGCACGCGGCTGAGCTAAAAGCGCGTTTGCTTTGAGTGCCCCATAAGGACCGAGATACAGTGAAATGAGTGCCACTGTGGCCGTTACAATGATGATCGCCGGTATTATTCGTTGGAACAGCTGACTCTGACTCGTCCCACTGGCTCGCAAGATCACCATTTCACTGTCAGCATACAAACGTCCGAACGACAGCAAGACACCGATGTAGAAGCCCAGCGGTAATATTAGTTCAAAAAAAGCCGGTAACTTATAAAGCATCACAGGCAGTAAAATATCCGCCGCGAGATCACCAATGGCGGCCTCTGCGAGGTACTTGATAAAACGTCCACTGAAGACGACAAGGAACAAAACCAGCGATACCGCGAGCGTGTGCGTCATAACATCGGTGGTTAGGTATCGTTGTGTGCGCATTTTTACCGCATTTAGCAGGCTTTCTTAAGCGTCATGGTTTAGTTCTGCTCGCCATCATCATACACTACGCGCCAGTTTGACCAGCCCGATTTACGTAAGGAAATACCATGAGCAACCTCACGGTTAACGCTACCAAAGCATCGAATGTCGCCAAATCTAAAAACGAACTTGTCGTCATCCCCCTATTTGCCGAAGAGCCGCTGACAGCGACTGGGGCACAAGTCAACGACGCCTTAAGCGGCGTCATTGAGCGCGCCATTGCCATTGGTGACGCAGAGGCTAAGCTGGGCAAAACCACTGTAATGGTTGGGAGCGAGAGTATTTCTCGGGTCATGACCATTGGATGTGGCTCCCGATCAAGCTTCAATCAGAACGCGATGACTACGGTGACGAGTGCTGTAGCGCGCGCACTCTCAGGATCTAAGGCTAAGTCGGCCGTATTTGTGGCCGATACGATCGTCGACAATAAGGCGCAGCTGTCAACATTTTTAGAGTTTTTAAGCCGTGATGTTGCACTGAGTTGTTATCACTACACGGCGACGCTTGGATCGCCAAAGCCCGGCCCAGCATTACGCAAACTGTCAGTGGCAACGGATACTCTACTGAGCAGCGCAAAAGTCAAACAAGCCACCACCGCCGGTCTTGCCATTGGCGACGGTGCAAACTTAACGCGAGAACTGGTTAATTTGCCCGCAAACGTTTGCACGCCGTCCTACCTTGCCAAAGAGGGTCGCTCGCTCGGGCGGCGGTTTGAAAAATTATCAGTCAGCATTTTGGACGAAAAAAAGATGGCCGACCTCGGCATGGGCTCGCTGCTTTCCGTAGGTCATGGCAGCGACGAACCATCCAAACTCATCGTCATGAAGTACTCAGGCGGCGGTGCGAAGGACGCACCCTACTGCCTTGTCGGTAAGGGCATCACCTTCGATACGGGCGGAATTTCGCTGAAACCCTCAAAAGGCATGGAGTCCATGAAATTCGACATGGGCGGTGCCGGCGCAGTATTTGGTGTCATGCAAACTGTCGCTTCGTTGGACCTAGACATTAACGTCATCGGTGTTGTCGCGGCGGCAGAGAATATGCCCAGTGGCTGCGCCACCAAACCCGGAGACGTGGTCACGTCGATGTCTGGCAAAACCATCGAGATTTTAAACACTGATGCGGAAGGCAGACTCGTCCTCTGCGATGCGCTGACTTACGTTGAGCGATTCAAGCCCGCTGAGGTCGTCGATATCGCGACTCTGACGGGCGCGATTATCGTCGCATTGGGTTACGAGGCATCAGGGCTTTTTGCAAACGATGATGGTCTCGCACAGTCGCTAACCGAGGCAGGACTGGCCTCCGGCGATGAGGCCTGGCGACTGCCCATCAATAAACAGTACGATAAACAGCTCAACAGCAAGTACGCTGATATGCAGAACATTGGTACCGGCTCCGCGGGCAGTATTACAGCGGCGTGTTTCCTTGCGCGGTTTACTGAAAAGTACAAGTGGGCACACCTTGATGTCGCTGGAACGGCGTTCCAAAGTATGCAAAAAGGGGCAACAGGACGGCCCGTTCCATTGTTAGTCGAATACCTGCGCCAAAAATCGAGTCACTGATTCGTCAATGACGCGTGTCGATTTTTATGTGGTCAAATCCGCAGGCAGTGACGCCCGTTTGAGTGTCGCCGCACGACTTACTGAGAAAGCGCTAGGACGAGGCCACAAGATCTTCATCAACTGCGAGTCTGAGACGCAGCTTTTGGCCCTCAACACGCTTCTTTGGGATTTCAAGCCCTCGAGCTTCATTCCACATGCTCTGGCCGCTGAAGATGAAAACGAGCACGTCGTGCTTGGATTCAATCAGGTGCCCAACACACACAACGACGTGCTGATCAATTTAGCACTGGCGCCACCACGTTATTTTGCACGTTTTGAGCGCGTCGCCGAAGTGGTCACTCAAGATCCTAACTCCTTGGGCGCGTTGCGAGACGCATGGCGACACTACAGAGATAAAGGTTATCCGCTGAGTAAGCACGAGCTGCCATAATCAGCGCCACACATGAGCCCCGAGGGGCAAGAGGCTTATCGAGCTTATGGACAAGACATTCTCCCCTTCAGACATCGAGTCGCGATGGTACGAACAGTGGGAGGCGAATAATTACTTCGCACCCAGTGACGCAGACGAGGCGTTTTGCATACCCATTCCGCCGCCCAACGTGACCGGTACGCTGCACATGGGCCATGGCTTTCAGCAGGCCATCATGGATGCCTTGATTCGCTTTAACCGTATGAAAGGTCGCAGCACCCTGTGGCAAGTAGGGACTGATCACGCGGGCATTGCGACACAAATGCTCGTGGAGCGGCAGCTGGAGTCGAAAGGCATTACACGCCAAGATCTCGGTCGCGACGCATTCATTGATAAAGTCTGGGACTGGAAGGCGGAGTCTGGTGGCACGATTACGCAGCAACTGCGGCGGTTGGGTGCGTCTGCCGACTGGTCGCGCGAGCGCTTCACAATGGATCCTGAGCTTTCCGAGGCCGTCAAAGAGGTCTTTGTCCGCCTCTACAGCGAAGGGTTAATCTACCGCGGTCGACGACTTGTCAATTGGGACCCAAAACTCCACACCGCGATTTCCGACTTGGAAGTGGTTCAAGAAGAGGAAGCGGGACATCTTTGGCACCTTAAATATCCTATCGCAGACTCCGCAGCGGTGCTGATCGTAGCAACCACTCGTCCGGAGACAATGCTGGGCGATACGGCTGTTGCCGTGAACCCAAGCGATGATCGTTACGCTCACTTAATAGGCCAGTTCATAAAGCTACCGCTGTGTGATCGGGAAATTCCGATCATTGGCGACGACTACGTGGATCCAGAATTTGGCACCGGCTGCGTCAAAATTACGCCTGCTCACGACTTTAATGATTATGCGATGGGCGAACGACACAACTTGCCACTGATCAATATTTTGACTGCTAATGCCTGCCTCAATGACGCCGTCCCCGAGCCCTTCAGAGGACTTGACCGGTTTGATGCTCGGGAGGCCGTCGTTGCCGCGATGGACGCGCTTGGGTTACTTGAAAAAGTCGAAGACCACACATTGAAAGTGCCACGCGGCGATCGCTCAGGCGTCGTCATCGAACCTTGGCTCACCCTGCAGTGGTACGTTGATGCCAAAAAGCTTGCAGGGCCCGCTATCGAGGCCGTTGAAACAGGCGCCATCGAATTCGTACCCAAGCAATGGGAGAACACCTACTTCGCGTGGATGCGAGACATTCAGGACTGGTGCATCAGTCGGCAGCTGTGGTGGGGGCACCGAATACCCGCTTGGTATGACGACTCGGACAACGTTTACGTCGGCAAGGACGAAGCCTCCGTTCGAGCGGCGCATGGCCTTTCCGAAGAGACACCGTTACGACAAGACGACGATGTCTTGGACACTTGGTTTTCATCTGCACTGTGGACATTTTCGACACTTGGCTGGCCTGAGGACACACCTGAGCTGAATAAATTTCATCCCGCGTCCGTGCTGGTAACTGGCTTTGATATCATTTTCTTTTGGGTTGCGCGCATGATCATGATGACCCTTCACTTGCGTGGTGAAGTGCCGTTCAAACAGGTCTATGTTCACGGGCTAGTCCGTGATGGCGAAGGGCAAAAAATGTCGAAGTCTAAGGGTAATGTTCTCGACCCGATCGACCTCATCGATGGTATTGATCTTGAGACACTCGTGCGTAAACGCACGTCAAGCATGATGCTGCCTCATCAAGCCAATAAGGTAGAAAAAGCTACGCGAAAGCAATTCCCTGACGGAATTCCTGGGTACGGTACTGATGCGTTGCGCTATACCTTTTACTCGCTGGCATCGACGGGACGTGATATCAAATTCGATCTGGGTCGAATGGAAGGGTTTAGGAACTTCTGTAATAAGCTTTGGAACGCTGCACGCTACGTTCTGATGAATACGGAATCGTTCAGCCATGACGCTGATTTTACTCGAAGCCTGGCCGATCGCTGGATTCTGAGCCGACTTCAAGACACCGTTGGTGAGACATCAAGAAGCATCGAGCTCTACCGCTTCGATCACGCGGCGCAAACCGTCTACGATTTCGTGTGGAATGAATATTGCGACTGGTATTTAGAGCTCTCAAAACCCGTCCTTTGGGATGAAAACGGCGCATACGAGACGCAGCAGGGAACGCTTAGAACACTCCTTGAGGTCCTAGAGACCATTTTACGGTTAATGCACCCGCTCACCCCGTTTATCACCGAGGAAATCTGGCAAAACGTTGCGCCACGGCTGGACCGTCAAGGGGATACGGTTATGCTTGCGCCCTGGCCAATCGTCAATACGACTCTGGTTGACCGAGACGCCGAGAGCGATATTGAGTGGCTTAAGTCCGTCATTGTGGCGATGCGCACGATTCGAAGTGAGTCCAATATCCCACCCGGTGAGGCGCTCGATATGTTGGTAGGCAACGCAACACCGGTCGATATTGATCGCCTATCGAGGCATAAACAGTCCCTCGAAAAGCTGGCAAAGATAAAAACCATTACCGTATTAAGCGCAAGTGATGAGCAACCTCCGGCACTCAGCGCACTCGCGGGCACCTTGGAAATAATGGTGCCGCTCGAAGGTGTGGTCGACATTGACAAAGAACTGGGCCGTTTGGACAAGGAGCTCGAGCGACTAGCAACAGAGAAGGTCAGGCTGGCGGGAAAACTCTCCAATGAGAATTTTGTGGCGCGTGCACCGGCTGACGTTGTCGCCAAAGAGAGAGCGAAGCTTGCTGATCTGGAGACCGCAGCCTCGTCTGTTGAAGCGCAAAAAACAAAGATCCAGGAGTTGCGTTAGCGACTGAGCACTGTTATAGCTACGCAAACGATAATAATGATAAGCGGAGCGAAAGATGTCAGAACGTTGCATCGGCACCGTAAAGTGGTTCAACAATGCTAAGGGGTTCGGGTTTATAACCATGCCCGATCGTTCCGAAGATATATTTGTTCACTTTCGTGCCATTGAGGGAGAAGGCTTTAAAAGCCTAGCCGAGGGCGAAGAGGTCGAGTTTGAGCTGATTGAGGGACCGAAGGGTCTTCAAGCAGAGGCGGTGAAGAAGCACAGTTAAACGCCTCGCGCTCTGTCTCGTGTGTCCCCCAGCACTTAGGAGTAGCGCGTGTCCCAAAATTTGACCTTAAGAACGCTTGCCGGCTTGCATGTGCCCTACGCGAGACACCCAGCGGTTCGCAAGCTTAAGCGCCAAGGGCACTTGCCCAGCATTCACGGTACAAAACTGTGGGGTGCCAGTCATATACTCATCGATTTTCTATCCAAGGATCTCGCAAAACCTCCCCGCTCGATCATTGACGTGGGGTGTGGCTGGGGTCTGGCCGGTATCTGGTGCGCAAAAGCATATGGCGCAGAGGTTGCGGCTGTCGACGCAGATCCCAATGTGATGCCGTTTTTACAGTTGGTGGCAGATTTAAACGACACGACCGTAACATCCGTCGTTGCGCGTTTTGAGGATTTACAAGAAGATCTTCTTGCGTCTACCGACTGGCTAATCGCCGCTGACATCTGTTTTTGGGATGAGCTCATTGAGCCTGTTACGAATATGATCGCACGCGCGATCGAGAGCGGTACAAGACGTGTCATTATTGCCGATCCACAACGCGCTCCTTTTCTGCGCGTCGCTGAAACGATTCTGCAAGAGTATGGTGGCGAGCTCGTTGAGTGGCGGTCGGATAACACCCGCACCGCTGGCGCGCTACTGGTCATTGAAAACCATTGACGCTACCGCGTTAGCTGGTAAGTCTTCTCGATATCAAAGTCCACCGCCAAGCCGTCCGGTCCAATGGCGGGACGAAACCGTACTTCTCTCAAGGCGCTCCGTACTAGTCGCTTGGCTCGTGAATTTTGTGATGCTGAGGTCGCCTTGATGTCCCTAACTCTGCCTCGCTTTGTCACCCTAAACCCAAATGCTGCACTCTCATCAGACTCGCTTGTGTAACCGACCGTACTGCTATTAATGAGTCCATGAGGCAGTTCGACAGGCCTCGAAATACCATCATCTCCTCGGTCGGAAAGGCGTGCATAGACCTCGTCCGCACCGGCTGTTCGACCGAAAAACCAACGCCAATCAGTCAGTGCCAACTCGAGCTCTTCCGGATCTTCGACCCGTTTAATCGCCCCCTCCAACATTCGAACACCGGCAAGAAATGCCCCTCGTTCAATCATCTCGAGCCGATCGTCGGTGATCGATGGCTGGCTGACTCGCCGCTGAGTTTGTATTGGCAGACTTTGGCGCTCCTCAATATAAGGCTCTACCTTATAAACAATGAGATAAAGCATCTGCAGCCGTCGTTTAACCAGTGCGCCGCAAACCCCTGGGTCAGCCGAACCAGCCTCGCAGGCTCTGTCCACAACATCCTCTAGGTGCTCTGCAAACTTTAGAACCTCGCGCTGCACAGAATCCCACGGCTTCACCGCCCAAATAGACAGCTCATGATCAAAATACTCAAGCGCGTACTCGATGCTTTGATCCGTTGCAAAGGACCCACCAAAACCGGTAATTCGATAACGATATTCCAACTGACGACTCAGCGTACCGGCATCACCCAGACGCCGGAGTACGGCTATCCAGTCCGACAGCGCAGTAATTTGGCTGTCCGTCGTCAGTCCCGCATTCAGTCGGAGATTGTGTAGGCCCTGTGTAAAAAGATTCGCGGCCGACTCTGACTGACCTAAACGCACCGCCTGGTGAGCAAGGTTAAGCCAGTTTTTAGCAAGCTCTGGGTGATACGCCCCCAAAGTGCGCTGGCGCTCAATCACCCGCTGTAGCGCCTGCTCGTGAGCAAGTAATTCCGACGAATCAATGACCGTATCGTCAACGATCACCACTGGCGTCAAGGGCGCAATGTGCACCCCAATGGGCTGAGGCACCAACACCGCCTGCGCCGCCTGCGATAGCACGATGAAAAGACAGAGCAGCAGCTGTTTGCTTAGGTTCTTATGCATTGCATCAATATAGCGCAAAAAAAAGCCCGCATGAGAGCGGGCAAAGCAAAACTTGGACTGGACGTACAATAATATACGATGAAATGAGTTTAAAATTTGGTGAAAATTAATTCAAATTCATTATTATCATAAAACCCATTACTTTGAGTTATTTCTTATGGACATCAGCAAGCTTTCCAGAATAGACCTCAACCTCCTTGTGGCACTGCACGTACTTATCGAGGAAAAGAGCGTCTCGCGAGCAGCGCAGCGCCTCCACGTTACACAGCCGGCCATGTCTAAGACCCTCAATCGCTTGCGGGACACCTTTGATGATCCATTATTTGCGCGAAGTAAACGAGGTATACAGCCCACGCCGCGTGCGGAAAGTTTAGCTAATGACCTCATTCACGTCCTGTCCGATGTTGAGGGCTTGCTCAATGCTGGCGAGTTCAGTCCACACGCCTTCCAGGGCGAAATTGTGATTGCAATATCGGAGTACGTCGGCTTTACGTTGCTCCCAACCCTGACGTCACGCTTGGAGACGCGAGCGCCAAAGGTCAAGCTGCGGACAATCACCCGCGCCGAGCAGCAGTTAGACCTACTCGCTGATGGCACGCTCGATTTTGCAGTACAGCCCAGCCGTGGCGCTTACCCAAATGAGTTTCGGCATCATGAATTGGCCAGCTCACCACTGGCGGTGTTCGTTCGTCGTGACCACCCGCTAACCGCATCGGCAGTCACCGAGGAAAACTTACGACTCTTTCCACAAATTAATCTGTACATTGCTGATCGAACGGAGGTTTCGGATCTGGATCGCTCCTCATCGGAAATGCTCGGAAGCAAGAAAGGCAGCGTTGAAACCTCTCACTTGCTTACGGCGTTTGAAATATTGAGGAGTACTAATTACACCCTAGTCTGCCCCGCTTACATGTCGCGCAACGACGGTGCAACGCGGGACTTAGTGACACTTCCACTTCCCGCGCAGTACGGACGAACCATCGATTATTCGCTCGTGGCACATGACAGGACGTCTCGATCACCAATGCACCAATGGTTTTGGAATGAGGTCATCGATGCCGTCCGTGCATTGCGTGTACGAACCGTGCATCGTGGATAAAACCACCCCATTTTCACGTGAGCTGTGCCATAATCCGCGCCGTTTTCAGTGGAGTCACTTATGAGCAAGAAAGCTCGTCCGCCCATTCCTTTACTGGATGGGAAAATTATTGAGACGCACTGCCACCTCGACTATCTAGATGACGAGCAGCTCAAGGACACCCTCGCCAAAGCGCGCGCCGTGGGTGTTGAGCGGGTGATCACCATTGCGGTGTCTCGTACAAACCAACAAGTCGTCCGGGAAATCGCTGAGTCGGCTGACGATGTCTGGTGTACCCAGGGTCTTCATCCGCACGAAGCGTCGAGTTGGGATGCGTCCTTTAGTGACGAACTTGACCACCACGCAAAACACGACCGAGTCGTTGCCATTGGTGAATGTGGGCTCGACTATTATTACGAGCATTCGGACCCAACAGCACAGATTCAGGCGTTTGAAGGGCAGCTTGAGATTGCCGAGAGACACCAAAAGCCAGTGGTCATCCACACCCGCGAAGCGGAGGCCGACACAAAAGCCATCCTGACCAATGCGTCACAACATCTCGCCCGTAAGGGTGTCATCCACAGTTTCACTAGTAGTCTCGATTTGGCGGAGTTTTGCTTGGCCGAGGGCTTTTACTTAGGGTTTAACGGCATCGCCACATTCAAAAACGCGGAAAATGTTCGCGACGTTATTCGACAAACGCCAATCGACAAAATACTCCTTGAAACCGATGCGCCATACCTCACGCCGGTGCCTTATCGCGGCGTACCTAATGCGCCTTATTATTTACCGTTCATCGCACAAACGGTTGCTGAGTTAAAGGGTGTGAGTATTCAAACGCTTCTGAAAACCGCACACAAGAACAGTATCGATTGCTTTTTTAGCGAGCCAGTATGAGCTTTTCAATTGGGCAACGCTGGATCAGCCATGCAGATCTTGAACTGGGTCTGGGCATATGCGTCGAGGTCGATCCGAGGCGAATTACCTTGTTGTATCCGTCGGCTGAAGAAGAGCGCACCTACGCCATTGATCGCGCGCCGCTGACACGCTACGAACTCAAAATCGGCGACCCCCTGACACATATAAACGGGCGACTTTTAGAGGTTACCGCCGTTGATACAATTGCCGGCACATTGAGCTACGAGACTGTCGAGCCCTTATCGGGCGAAACGTTCACGGTTCATGAACAATTTATCGCGCCCGAGGTCTCGGTCAACACACCACAGGATCGTCTGCTCAACAACCAGCTCGATAAGGTGGGTGATTTCTATCTGAGGTACCAGACCCTCAACGAGCGAGCACGCCAGTTATCCAGTGACAGCAGTGGCCTAGTCGGTGCAAGAACGTCTCTCCTTTCGCATCAACTTTATGTCGCGAGTGAGGTTGGGCGGCGCTTCTCCCCTCGCGTGCTCCTTGCTGACGAAGTGGGTCTTGGGAAGACGATTGAAGCGGGATTAATTTTATCTCAGCAGATACTGCGCGGACGTGTTCAGCGAGTGCTGATCGCAGTGCCTGACTCGCTGCTCCATCAATGGTTGGTGGAAATGCTCAGGCGTTTCAACTTTCAGTTTTCTATTTACGATGAAGCCCGTCTTGACGCCGAGGAAGACACGTTTGATTTTGCAAATGATCAACTGGTGTTAACGCCCTGGTCATTTATTGAAAATAACACCGAGGCGCGAGAGCGTCTTCTTGAGTCCGAATGGGACTTTTTAATTGTCGATGAAGCCCATCACCTCGATCTCGGCGCGGCCGCGCTGTCACAGACCGACATAGCACTCACCCATTTGGCCACCGTAACACGCGGACTGCTGCTGCTCACAGCCACTCCCGGCCAATCGGGCGTTGACAGCCACTTTGCGCGACTTCAACTACTCGATCCCGACCGCTTTAGTGATCTTGACCGATTCGTCGCTGAGCAACGGAGTTTTGAAGAGACCCACGAACTGATTGAGGCGCTGCGCCGAGGAGAGCCCGTAGCAGCACTGCCGCCTGGCATCAATGCCTCACAATCACCCGACGAGATGATTCGTGCACTGGTCGACCAATACGGTACAGGTCGCGTGCTGTTTCGAAACTCAAGGAAGTCTGTCTCCGGTTTTCCTCAACGCGTCCTTCACCAGCACCCACTGCCCCCTGAGGCTGAGACAGCCAATATTGCAACCTCCGCACGCGCGCTGTGGTTGGCCTCCTTGCTCAAGACGCTCAAACAGCAAAAGGTATTGGTGATCTGTCGCGAAAAAGAGACCGCGATGGCACTTGAGCACTACCTCCACCTGCAAGTAGGCATCCGGTGCGCGTCCTTTCATGAGGACCTCTCGCTGCTTGAGCGTGACCGAGCCGCTGCTTATTTCGCCGATGAAGACGGTGGCGCAAGAGCACTCATCTGCTCTGAAATTGGCAGTGAAGGACGTAACTTTCAGTTTGCCCAGCACTTAGTATGTTACGACTTACCAGAGCATCCCGATTTACTCGAACAACGCATTGGACGGCTCGACCGTATCGGGCAATCCGGCACAGTAAATGTACACGTTCCCCTGCTTGAGCAATCAGCGGAGGTCGTCAGATTCCGCTGGCTTCACGAAGGGCTTAATGCATTTGAGTCAAGCTGCTCGATCGGTCATCTGGTCTTCAGCGCGCTCGGTGACGCGCTTCGCGACTGCGAGTCATCAGGTGAACTCAGCGACGCTTTACTCAAGGAAACGCAGCAACTTCGCGTTCAGCTCATCAGTCAGATGGACCGAGGACGGGACAGACTGCTAGAGATCACGTCGCATGATCGATCGAGAGCAGGTGCCCTCATAGAGCAGCTCGAGAGCAATGAACGCACAGATGAGTTGGTTGCTTATACAGACAATTTATTCGACAGGCTGGGCATTCACACAGAGGCCGGATCCGAGGGGTGCTTGATTTTAAAGCCCACCGAAAACCTCGTGACCGGTGAATTACCACTCCTTGATGAGGGCGGCATTACCTGCACGTTCACACGCGAGCTCGCTCTCGCGCGCGATGACCTTCATTTCCTAACCTGGGAGCACCCATTGGTCAGAGAGACGATCGATGTTGTTTATCACTCTGAGCTCGGAAATGCGTCAGTTGCACTGATCAAACAAAAGAGCATCAAGCCTGGCACGGTGCTGATTGAGACGCTGCATACGGCAGACTGCCAAGCCCCAAAACGCTTACAAATCGGTCGTTACCTTGATCAATCCCCGCTCCGATTTCTTATCTCCTTAGAGGGACGTGATCTTAGCGAGGCTGTGAGTTGCGAAACCTTAACGCGATTGCTCAAGCCCGTCAGCATCACGCAAAGCGCGGGGGTCATTAGAGAACTCAGACCGAAAGTCGTAACGGCGCTTAAACACCTAGAAAAGAAAGCCTTGGAGCATGTCACCTCACTCAAAGCCGATGCGCGCACTCGGGTATCTCAAGAGCTGACGCACGAAGCACAACGCCTCGAAGCCTTAGGACAACGAAACGGTTCCGTTAGAAGCGACGAAATCACGACGGTACGATCGCTGGAGCACGATACGCTAGAGGCGCTCAATCGAGCAGAGCCTCGCCTACAAGGCATACGCCTTATTGTCGCGACATGAGACGAGCCTAGTCGGGTCGATACCAGATGGGTGAGGAATACGCGCGCTCTTGGATGATATCGGGCCGTCGCGTCTCAACATCCTTACTCAGGGCAAGCTTATCAAGCAACGAGTGACGAGGCGTTGGCACCTCCAGAACGCGGACGTAATAAAACGCTGATTGTGTTGGGTCAAAGCGAGGGTCTTGCCACTGAGCCATCAACGTTGCGACACCGTGAGCGTTACTCCAGCTGCCGGTCTGAAGATTCACAGTGTTGGTTATGGCCGCCAGTGACCCGTCAGGTTGCACGCGATCGTCAGACGACCAAGCCACATCAAAGACCTGCTCGCGCGCATCGCCGTCTTCGCTGATCCAGCCTTTTACGATCTGAATGCGGTCAAGCGCACCGGACTTTGGATCGGCCATCGCCTGCACTAAAAATGTAGGCGCAGCTGCACCCTTGGCGGTGATTTCACCGCCCATGGGAACCGCGTCACTGAGGTCTGTGGGGAGCGACGATGATGGGAGCAAAGCACCATCAAAATCATAACCTGCGTAGAACCTGAGACCGATCCGAGGACCTGTGGTGGCGTACGTTTCTCGCCGCTTCATGGCCGCAAGAATCGCTTCACGTGTATTTTCCTCAGCCCATACAGCAGCCAAGCCCTGCGCACCCATGGCCCAACCAAACGAACTGTTCGCGTTATCGGACCATCCCTCAAGCTTTGCTGAAGGCATTGAGTCGGTAGCAAACTTCCCATGAAAATTACTTTCCTCGGCAGCCGCCAGCCCTGTGTGGGCATCAGTGGAGCCAATCACACCAAATTGGTAAGGGTTGACGCCAATTTTCTGCTCCAACTGCAACCCTCGGATCAATGCCGAGCGAACAAAATCGCCCACTTGAGGTTTGTACTCAGTCCAGTCTCGCTGAATGTAATACGGATAGTTTTCAAAATCGGCAAACGGATCATCAGGCGATAACGTTTGATGTGTCTCCGAGTCGCCCTTGTATTGAGTTATTTCAACAACAGGCTCCCAACGCCGGCGAATCTCGGCGTATTCAGCGCCGATCGGCTCATTGCGCATGGTTATGGTGTCAAACATCGCGCCCTTTGAAATGTTTGAGTTGTGCGGAATGGCAATAAAGTTCCCGCCCGTATCCTGACTGGTCTTGTCCAGCCAGGCCCACAGATCTTCGGGATACAAGCTGTCGTCCGAGCCAAACGGCTGAAACGCCTTCGCCGACTCACCGTCCAAATCTGTCATGACGACACGATGCAGGTTTGCGCCGCCAGGGATTAAACTGTATTCCCACCCTAAAATCGCGGAAAATTCACCCGGGATATTATTGGCCTCAGCAGCATCAGCAATATCACGCCATGCCTGGTCCTCAACCACAGGCACTGTCGGAAAAACTGAGCCTGCGAGATCCCACTCTGAAATAGCCTCCTGGGGCGTGTCGAAAGGCTCGGGCAACTGACGCACAAAAAAACGACGCCCCTCGCCCTTCTTTATCGCGTCGCGAATCAAATATTGGACATACCAAGTCCGAAGCTTCTGAACAAAACCCATGTCATCTGTGGAGATACCCACATTGTATAAATGGCGAATCGCTCCCAAGAATTCTGCGTGATCTGAGACCACTAAAAAGTCGAGCGGAGTCTCCAGTTGCACCCGGGCTTTATGACCTGGGTGTTCAACCGGCAGCCCTCGTGCAAAGCGATAGGCTTCGTCGGGACCCACAGAAAAGTTTCGGTTAGTAAACGCATCAAAGGACCGATTGGTATGCAGGTGCGTGTCACCCCAATACACCTGCTTTTCACTCGCTAGTGCAGGCGAGGCGATCAGCATCGCAAGCAGCCCAAAAACAACCTTTTTCTTAACCATGGTTGTACCCACCGTGTGGAGTCGCTGAAAAATTACTTTGCGTTTCACTGACCTTTCCACTGCGGCTTTTGCTTGTTGAAAAAAGAGATTACCGCATTCTTCGCATCTTCACTGTCGATACAGATGGCCTGCAATGCGGCTTCTCTGGAAATGGTTTCATCGAGCGAATGAGTCTGGCCAAAGTTGACCGCCGCTTTTGTGTAACGCAACGCCAGTGGTGACCGCTCTGCGACCTCCTGCGCAAAAGCCAGCCCGTCCTGACGCAGGGTCTCGTCTGGAAATACTCGATTGACCATCCCCATCGCTAACGCCTTCGCGGCTGTGAGTTTTTCCCCCAAAGCCATCAACTCGTAGGCGCGCTTTGTCCCTACCAAACGTGGAATGAGCCACGTCGCGCCCCCATCAGGAACCAAACCAATCGCAGAAAACGGTTGATATAAAAACGCCTTCTCACCCATACACGCCAAATCACAGGCCATTGCGTACGAGTAGGCAATTCCTGCACAGGGTCCATTGATAACCGCAATCCAGGGTTTGGAACTGTTGTGTATTGCGAGCACGCCTGGCTTGTACTCAAAGTTCAGATCGCTCTCTACCGAGTGCCCGTTAGACATTCCAGTGTCTTCAGAGAGATCGGCGCCGGCACTAAATGCGCGGCCATTACCCGTTAAAATGACAGCACGGACCGAGTCTTCGAGATTCGCAGCAATCGCTGCTTGCGCAATTTCTCGACGCAAAGTCGTGTTAAACGTGTTCATTTTTTCGGGCCGATTGAGCGCGATCGTCATGATGCCGCCCTCTTGAGTGACGTCGAGCGTTTCGTACTGACTCATCAGTTCTACCTCTTATTTTCGAAGACTAGGCGCAGTGTCATTACCTTATCTGATGCACTGAACGCTTAGTCTGCGGACGAAGCATCGAGGACATCGCGAAGTTCGCGCTTGAGAAACTTTCCATTTGCGTTCCGCGGTAGCGGCTCAGCGAGAAACCAAATATAGCGCGGTACTTTAAACGCAGCGAGGCGCGTCGAGAGGTGTTCTCGAAGTCCTGCAGCATCGAGCATTGCGCCGTCCTTGAGGTGAATGGCCGCACCAACCTCCTCCCCAAAGCGATCGTCGGGGACGGCAAACGCCACACACTCGAGCACCGCGGGATGATCGAACACGGCAAACTCAACCTCAGCACCGTAGATGTTCTCGCCACCACGCAGAATCATGTCCTTGGCGCGATCGACCAAAAACAGAAATCCATCCTCATCAAAGTAGCCAATATCGCCCGTGTGAAGCCAACCATCGACAATGGTTTCTGCCGTGGCTTCGGGTCGATTAAGGTAGCCTTTAATAACCGCAGCACCCTTGACACACACCTCGCCCACCTCGCCTGAGGCAAGCACTGCGCCTTCTGCGTCGATCACGCGTCCCTCGAATGTTGGCGCAAGGTAACCGCAGCTCTCAGGACGATCGAGGAACACATCGCCGGCGATATAAGTGATAATCCCACAGACTTCTGTCATACCGTAACCTTGCGCAGGACGGGCTTTTTTTGTTTGCTCATCGACCTTACGTGCCAAGTCAGGTTGCATTGCAGCGCCGCCACCTCCCATGCTGGCGAGACTCGACGTGTCGTAGTCACTAAACTCAGGGTGATTCAGAAGCTCGCGTGTCATCATTGGCACCGCGCTGATGGTATTAACGCGCTCAGCCTCGATGAGTTTTAACGCGTCGAGTGTGTCCCACTTGTACATCAGGACAAAACGACTGCCCGCGAGCGTGCCGGCTTGTACGGCACAATTGTTAGCGGTCACGTGGAACAGCGGCGTGGCGATCAGTGACGTCGCCGCGGGCGGAGACTGAACGTCCACGTCGGAGGCGCTGTCTGCCTTAGAAAGTGCTGCAGCGGTCGCGTAAGTCCGCCCCATCGCAACGACGTTCAAGACATTTGTTACGCATCCGCGGTTCGTCAGTTGCGCGCCTTTGGGTCTTCCGGTCGTTCCCGACGTATAGAAAATACACGCTACACTGTCCGGGTCGATGTCCCGCTCTGACAATTGAGCGCCGTCGATCTTTGCGGCATGAAAATCAATTGCGTCGACCGGCGAGTTTGCCTCACGAACCGAGACGACAGTAATGTCGGGATACTTTTCTTGCAGTTGTGCAAACGCCTCCAAGCGCCGGTCGTCAGCGATCAGCACCTTGGGCTTTGAATCGTTCAGGGCGTAGTCCAGTTCGTCAGCAACCCACCAGGCGTTCATGCCCACGACTGCCGCACCGATACTATTTACTGCCCAGTGCGCCATCATCCACTCTGGGTAGTTGCGCATCGCAATGGCCACATGATCACCGGGCTCGATGCCTTGCGCAGTCAGCCAAGCGGCAAATTCCGCCACGATTTTTGCCGCCTGTGCGTAAGTCCATCGCTCATCTTGATAGACAAGGTACTCTGAGTCCCCGTGTGCTGTAGCAAGCGCCCACAAGTCCCTCATCGAGCCGGGGGCTTGAGCAAATGCTTTCACCGGCACCCCGTCGCGCTCAATGGTCGTCAACTCCAACAATCCGCCCGGTGCAATTGTCATCTCGAGCGCTTCTTTAAACTGCTTTACAACAGACATTCTTTGTTTATCTCCCTACCGCGTGTGTGTTTATCGTTATTGTTTGCCTATCAAGCTTGTGGCGCGTTTTTTCTCAAGCAGTTTGCGGCCCGATGGGGCGGCGTGTATAACGCGCTAAAGCACAATACTGAAACATCGAACAGTTAGCTAGATTGGGGAGTAAAAAATGGCGCAGGGACTCGACTTAACGCACTTAGACACTTGGATTAGGCCTCATGTCCCAGAATTTCAAGGTCCCTTAACCGCCGAAAAATTCTCAGGAGGGCAATCAAATCCCACCTTCAAACTCACCGCGGGCAATCGACAATACGTCTTACGCCGGAAACCTCTCGGCACGCTCCTCGCATCTGCGCATGCTGTTGATCGCGAGTTCAAGGCTTTGACAGCGTTGTCAGCGACTAATGTCCCAGTGCCAGTGCCCGTGGCTTTGTGCGAGGACGAGACGATTATTGGCTCGATGTTTTACGTTATGGAGTATTTGGAAGGTCGTATATTTTGGGATCCAGCCCTGCCCGAGGTTAACGACGCAGACCGTGGGGAGATTTATGATCAGATGAATAAAGTTCTCGCCGACATGCACAACGTCGACATTCACGCCGTTGGCTTGAGTGATTACGGGAAACCCGGCAATTACTTTGAACGACAAATTGGTCGGTGGACCAAGCAATACAGAGCCGCCGAAACCAGTCCCATTCCTGCGATGGAAAAACTGATCGAATGGTTACCAAACCACATGCCCGAAGACGATGGGCGCATCGCACTCGTGCATGGGGACTACCGCCTCGACAATATGATTTTTCACCCCACCGAACCTAAAATCATCGGGGTCTTGGACTGGGAGCTTTCAACATTGGGGCACCCCCTCGCCGACCTCGCCTACCAATTAATGGCGTGGCAGTTCCCTCGCGAGTCTGGCATCAATGGACTAGCAGGACTCGACCGTGCTGGCTTGAACATACCTGACGATGACACTTATATTCAGCGATACTGCGAACGAACGGGAACGGCCGGAATTGACGACTGGAACTTTTACATGGCGTTTTGTTTTTTCCGGCTCGCCTCGATTACGCAGGGCATTAGAAAGCGCGCACTGATTGGCACGGCTTCGAGCCCTGAGGCAGAGGCGAAGGCAGCAATGGTTGAACCACTCTCAGCAATGGGTGCCGCCTACACCGAGTGATCCCTTTTTCCCGTCAGGTGTTGCGCGATCGCGGTGGGAAATACTTTGACGTCTATGGGCTTTGTTAAATAGTCCGTACAGCCTGCCTCTCGGCATCGTTGTTCGTCCTCTGCGGCCGCGAATGCCGTTAGTGCGATGATGGGCCCACGCCATCCTGTTCTGCGGAGGTGACGGCTGACTTCATGGCCATTCATAACCGGCATTTGAATATCGGTCACCACCAGATCCACCGCGGTCGGTGCAGATTCTATGAGGGCCACTCCCTCCTGCCCATTGGAGGCCGTATACACGGTCGCACCCTCCCGCTCCAATACGATTTTTATGAGGCTTGCCACCGTATCGCTGTCCTCGCACACCACGATCGTAGCGCCCGACAGGACCGCCACAGGTGTTGAGCGGGTTGTCCCCAGCCCCGTATCGATGTGAGGTGCCCGCAAAAGCGCAAGTTGCGCGGTACCAAGGTCTTCCGCGATCATCGGAATTTGCACTTGCACGGCGGTTCCAACGCCCAGTGTCGAGGTCAGTATAATCTGGCCCTGCAGTGCATCGACAAACGTCTTAACAACGCTCAGACCTAAGCCTGCACCGTCTATAGAGGCAAACTGTTGCTCGTCGTGAACACGGGTGAAAGGATCATACACTTGATCCAACCGGTCCTCCGCAATACCTATTCCTGTGTCGGTGACCCTTAAAACAAGCGTTGGCGCTGTCTTATCGGCTGCGTGTGCAACGCTCAGTGTTACGCGTCCTTTTAAGGTGTATTTGATGGCGTTGGTCAGCAGGTTCATCACGATTTCATTTAACTTCGAGCGATCTGAAACCCAAGTTTTGGGCGCATTACTGTCGGTGATAACATCAAGTTCCAATCCCTTACGCGACGCGCGATCCCCCACCAGTGATATTATGTTAGCCAGCCACGCCGCAACGTCAATGTGCTCAAGGCTGAGGGATAAGCGACCGCTTTCAATCGCAGCCATGTCCAGGACATTTCCAACCATGCCGCTCATGTACTCAGAATTCGAAACAATGGCCTGTTGCCACTCATATCGCTGGCGCTGGCTACCCACGTCATCCATGAGCAGCTGTGCGTAGCCCATAATGGCCGTGAGCGGTGTTCTCATGTCATGAGAAACGCTGGCAATAAATCGGCTCTTTGCGTTCGACGCTGATTCTGCAGCGCGGCGCGCTGTGTCCAACTCAACCGCCTGACGCTCTAGTCGCTCGAGCGCCAGCGCTGTGTCAAGACGTGTTGATGCAAGGGCTGCGATCGTTGTGAAGAGTTTTACATCCTCGTCCGAGAAGAAATGAGGTTCAGGATGCTCTGAGTCCAAAATGCCAACCACGCGTCCCTCATGAAGGATTGGAACCGCCAGCTCTGAGCAACGAAAACTGTCATCTAAAATATAGCGATCGTCAGCTCGAGTATCGTTAATGAGTTCAAGCATTCCGGTCTTCGCAACCGTTCCAACGATACCCACTCCGATGGGAATGGATATCGGGTCTAAAATTTCCCGTTCCTCAGGGTTCTTATCACCATGGGTTGCGCGTTGAATCAGCTGTTCACCGTCTGCACTGATGAGGTAGACCACGCAGTCAACAAAGCCCAAATCACCAATCGCAGTCTTTGCAATGTTCCAGCAAATATCATCCACGGAAGTCATAGACGCTTGATTCATTGTGAACTGGTGCAACACCTCTAAGTAGCGGTGCCGTGCAATGACGCTCGCTTGAGTTTGCTCCGACTGTTCTCCTGTCAAGCGAGCACCCACTGATAGAATCGAAACGATAGTGTAAGGTCGGACGGTGACAGACTGCAACGAACCGATAAAGTCGCACTGAAGTGGCTCACCACGAGGAGGAGCAACACACATGGAAACGATTGGGTATCTGGGGCTCGCTGGCAGTGTTGCACTGCTCATTTGGATGGCATTGCGCGGTGTCGACATCATGTTCGCGGCAATTCTGAGCTCGCTCTTTATCATTATTACAAACGCACTGCCGTTAGCCGATTCGCTGATGAATGGCTTTGCTACTGGCCCACTGGGCGCGTTTACATTTGCCGGAAAATTTTTCTTCCTGTTTGCTGCAGGCGCTATTTTTGGTCGTGCCATGGGCGACAGCGGTGCTGCTGCAAGTATCGCCTTGGCTTTAGTAAAAAAACTGGGGGCTGACCGTGCGCTTATCATTACCACGATTGCCTGTGCCGCCCTCACTTACGGGGGCGTGGTGGTCTTTGTGGTTATTTTTGCGGTCTACCCACTGGGCCTGCAGTTACTCAAGGAAGCCAATATCCCAAAGCGGCTTTTTTGCGCCGCGCTTGCTTTGGGTGCGGGTACGTTTACGCTCACTGCATTACCGGGCACCCCCTCGATTCAGAATGCCATTTCAGCGTCCGCGTTAAATACAAGTCTCACTGCGGCGCCGATGCTGGGTATGATCGCCGCGGTAGTGATGGTCGTTCTGGGTATTTGGTATCTGGAGCATCAGCGATTACGGGCAAAGGCGGCAGGTGAAGGCTTCGTCCCCGGCCCAAGAGATGTCATTCAAGAGAATAACAGCGCAAACCTTCCACCCTGGCACTGGGCCGTGTTTCCACTGGTGATCGTGATCGGGCTTATTGTGTCGCCCCGACTCATCAGCGCTACGTCGGGTACGCTTGGCGAGCTCATGCAGTTTGCCGGCTCGGAGCCCATTATGTGGCCCAGCATTTCACTCGGTATTGGCACCATCCTCTGCTTGGCGCTATTTCGTAGTATTCGACAAACCGCCTTTACCACACTCGGCAATGGCACCAATGACTCATTGATGCCGATGCTCAACAGCGCCGCCATCATTGGGTACGGTGGCGTTGTGGTACAAACACCGGGGTTCCAACAGTTAGGGGATGTCGTATTAAACTCTAGCCTGCCGCCGCTGCTGTCCTTGTTTGGCTCAATCAGCGTTATTTCTGCGGTGACAGGGTCCGCGTCCGGCGGATTACAAATTTTTATGCAAACCATGGCGCAGGACTACATCGCAATGGGGCTTGACCCAGAAGTGGTTCACCGTGTGGCAACGGTTGCGGCGGGTGGTTTCGACTCACTGCCACACTGCGGCGCAGTCATTACCATGCTCACCATCACTCAGCTAACCCACAAAGAGGCGTATCGCGACACGGGTGTAATTACCGTCGTGATTCCGGTCATTGCTGCGCTCACCATTATGGCTGCAGCAAGTCTCGGAATTCGATGACGTTCTTATCCGCGTATGGCTTTCAGTGGGACGTCATTGGTTTAGTGGTATGCGTCCATTAGGTGGCGCTTGTAGAGCTTGCCGTTGTCCATTCGCGGCAGCTGCTCCATGAAGTCAATGCTCTTGGGCACTTTCACTGAGGAAAGTCGCTCCTTCATCCACTGCATCAAATCCTCAGCGGTCTCTTGGGTAGCCTGAGCGTGATTCATCAGCTGGACCACTGCTTTGACTTCCTCGCCAAACTCTTCGTTGGGTATTCCAAAAACAGCGACGTCCGCGACTTGGGGATGAGTCACAAGCAGCCCTTCGATTTCTGCCGGATACACGTTGACGCCCCCGGTGATAATCATGAAGTTTTTGCGGTCAGTTAGGTAAAGGTACCCCTCCCCGTCGAGGTATCCCATGTCACCCACTGTGCCCCAACCCCGAGTATCAAAAGCCTCTTCGGTCTTGCCAGGCTCATCAAAGTATTCAAAGCGTGCCACCTCGGCAAAATAGATCTGCCCGACTTCACCAATCGGTAACTCCTGCAGTTGTTCATCAAGAATTTTAGGGATCCCCGTTAAAGGCCGGCCGACCGACCCCGGATGGGCCAGCCAGTCCTCAGCGTCGATGATGGTAAATCCAACGCCTTCACTGGAAGAGTAATATTCGCAAATAACAGGCCCCCACCAGTCGATCATTTGCCGTTTTATATCAATAGGACAAGGCGCCGCGGCGTGAATCGCCCGTTGCATACTGGAGACATCATATTGGCCGCGGACGGACTCAGGTAGTTTAAGCATGCGAACGAACATAACCGGCACCCACTGACTGTGCGTGGTCTTATACTTCTCGATCAACGCTAAAGCCTCTTCTGGATCAAAGCGCTCCATAATGATCGACGTACCGCCTTGTATGAGGTTCAGTGTGTTGTAGTGAAGCGGTGCTGCGTGGTAGAGCGGCGCCGGAGAGAGATAGACTGTGTCGGCATTGAAGCCGTAATAGGCTCCCGCTAATTTTAAGGGGTGCGGCGCATCGAGATCGATATTCTCAGGTGCTCTAAATACCCCCTTGGGCTTTCCCGTTGTCCCTGATGAGTACAACATCGGCACCCCAAGGCTTTGATCTGGGATCGGGTCGGCGGATTGTTGAACCAGCGCAGTATGCCAGTCTGAAAAACCGATCTTCTCCCCCTTGATCACGAAGCTGCGTCGTAATTGCGGTGCCTGCTCAGCGGCTTCTGCGGCAACCTCCACTAACGACCCTGATGCGATAAACAGCTGGGCACGACAATTGTTCAGAATATAGGCTGTTTCGTCTTTTTTGAGGTGTGTACTGATCGGCGTAAAGACAACACCTGCACGCATACACCCAAACATCACTTCCATGAATTCTCGACAATTTTTCATCATCATCGCAATGTGTTGTCCCTGCTGAATACCCTCGGCACGCAGCAACTGGGCGACCTGGTTTGCTCTAGCATCGAGCTCACCAAAGGTCACACATTCTCCGGTCGCCCCCATAATAAAGGCTGGTTTATTTGGGGTGGCGATCGCATGATCAGTAATCGTAGGCATGCTTCTTTATCCTTTTTATACAGTCCAATGCTCACGTACTATAGAGCGATGGATTAATCTAGCAAGCGCGTAATTTTGGGTAATGTGAGCCGCTCTATGACAATTGCTTATCTCAATAATGAGTTTGTACCGCTCGAGGACGCACGCGTCTCGCCAATGGACCGTGGTTTTTTGTTTGGGGACGGCATCTACGAGGTTATTCCCTCGTACGGAGGCCGCTTAGTGGGCGCTCATCTGCATTTAAAGCGGCTTGAACGAGGTTTACGCGAAGTCCAGATGGACATCCCTTGGACTCGAGGCGACTTACTCGATATTTTTGAAGAACTACTGACCCGCAATGGCAACGGCAATCTGGGCATTTATTTGCAAATTACCCGTGGCGTCACACCAAAGCGTGGTCATGCGTTTCCTGACGTATCGAAACCGACGTTTTTTGCTTACGCGTTCGATATTCCTGCACCGCCGGACGGTAATGTTGATTCCGCAACGCTGTGGACGGTAAGTACAGGCGAAGATTTGCGTTGGCAACGATGCCATATTAAAAGCACATCGCTGCTGGGAAATGTGCTTCACATGATGGAAGGAATCAACGCCGGTGCCAGTGAAATCCTGCTGTTTGACCAGGACGATTTCTTAACCGAGGCCGCCGCCTGTAACGTCTTTATCGTCGAGGGATCTGTGATCCGAACCCCCGCATTGGATCAGCATAAACTCGCCGGGATCACCCGTGACATGACGATCGCCACACTGCGCCAGTACAGCGATTTTGAGGTTCGAGTCGAGCCGGTGTCACGTGCCGATGTTTTAAAGGCCGACGAGGTCTGGCTGAGCAGCTCAACGAAAGAAATCGCGCCCGTTATCGCCATTGATGGCCGTGTCGTGGGTGATGGTGGAGCTGGGCCTGTGTGGGCTGCCGCCCAGACGCTCCTTGCACAACATCGATTTGATACGTTCGAATGAGTCGACCAACTCGGGTCACCATTGACTTAAAGGCGCTGACGGACAACGCGCAAGCACTCCGCAAACAGGCGGGTAGTCGGAAGTTCATGGCCGTTGTGAAAGCAGACGCGTACGGCCACGGCGCAACTGAATGTGCCCAAGCACTGTCTGAGCACGTTGATGCTTTTGCAGTCGCTATCACTGAAGAGGCGCTTGCACTGCGAAGCGCCGGAATTGAACAACCCATCCTTGTATTACAGGGTCCACATTCGGCCGATGACCTCAAGGCCATGGCGTCCGCGTCGCTTTGGCCCGCCATTTCAAATGACGATCAACTCGACTGGCTTAAGCAGAGCGACGCTCGTTTTGACAAGGTCTGGATTAAATGCGACACGGGAATGCATCGGCTGGGGTTTTCACCCGACTCGGTGGCGACAGTGCGTCAGACGCTGGCGTCCATAGGAACCTGTAAAACCGTCCTAATGAGTCACCTTGCCGACGCGGAGCACTCAGAGTCGACCGTTACCCAGCGGCAAAAAAGAGCCTGGGCAACGGTCGCAGAGGACGCGACAGAAACGAGTCTTGCTAACTCTGCTGGCCTGCTTGGCCGGGCTGTCGATAACGACACATGGGTAAGGCTCGGATACGCGCTTTATGGAGGCTCAGTGCGTGAGAAATCACTCAAGCCGGTCATGGCCTTCAGCTCGAAAATAGCCAGTATCCGGTGCATCGAACCCGGGGAGACGGTCGGTTACTCAGGGCGCTGGGTTGCAACCCGCGCATCACGAATCGCCACCATTCCTGTCGGCTATGGCGATGGATACCCTCGCTCGGCCAGAGACGGAACGCCCATTGGCTCGTCGTTTGGTCTCATCCCGTTGGCAGGCAAAGTCTCCATGGATATGATCACCGCGGACATTACCGGCCAGCCGCAACTCAACGTGGGTAGCTCTGTAACCTTGTGGGGCGCAACACCCTCCGTCGATCAAGTTGCAAGCCACTGTGACACCATTGGTTATGAGCTACTGACACGCATCACACGACGTGTTCCCAAGCTGTTTTATCGCACATGAGCGCTGTCGCGCTTACCCTTGCGTGACTGATTAGTTATGCTTTACCCCATCGTTGTGGTTGGAATTTAACGTGAACTTAGACCTTTCAGTAATGCCGCTGCCGTCCGACAACAGCGCAGAACCCATTTACGCGGCGGTCGACATTGGAAGTAACTCCTTCCACCTCATTGTGGCCCGTCTTGAGCATGGCGAAATAAGGCCTTTGCACGTCCTTGCAGAAAAAGTCCAGCTTGGAAAGAATCTTAATAACCACTTGCTCACTGACGAAGCCATTCAACGAGGCTTGGCGTGCCTTGAGCGGTTCCAGCAACTTCTAAGCTCAGTAAAACCCTTAAAAATTAAAGCCGTAGGCACGAATGCTTTGCGCCAAGCAAGAAACCGTAACGCGTTTACAGAGCCTGCCGAAGCACTCCTTGGTGCCCCCATTGACGTGATTTACGGACGAGAAGAGGCTCGCCTCGTCTATCTAGGGGTGGCACACACGCTCGCTGATGACGAAAAAAGTCGACTCGTTGTGGATATTGGCGGTGGGAGCACCGAATTTATTCTTGGGCAGCGCTTCGAACCTAAAAAGCTCGAGAGCTTGCAACTTGGGTGCGTGAGCTACTCGGATGCCTTTTTCGTCGACGGGGTCATTACAAAACACAACTTCAACCGAGCCTACGAACAAGCAAGTTTAGAAGTGTCGCATATTCGCCGAAATTTTAAGCACAGTCAGTGGGCCGAAGCGGTGGGCTCTTCCGGAACGCTTCAAGCGATCGAACTCATGATTACCGCGGCAGGCTGGCGGTCCGAGGGAATCGACAGAAAATCACTGAATAAACTGCGCAAAACACTTCTCAAGTTTGACCTTGTGACTGAGATCAATCTCGCAGGACTCAGCGAGCGGCGACGCGGGGTCATTACCGCAGGCGTCGCGATCACAACGGCAATTTTTGACGTGTTAGGTGTCGAGGTGATGCGCACCTCATCCGGAGCACTTCGCGAAGGTGTTATCTATGATCTCATGGGACGCCTGGGTCATGAGGACGTCCGGGAGCGAAGCATTCAGGCCATGCTTCAGCGGTATTCGGTCGACGTCCCAACCTCGGAAACCGTGGGTAATTACGCGCGACACCTCGCCTCGCTCACGGCCAGTTCCTGGCGACTCGCCGACGAAGACATAGCGCTTTTGACGTGGGCAGCAAGGTTGCATGAAATCGGCATTGGGATATCACAAAAGCACTACAACCGGCACTCTGCTTATGTGATTGAAAATTCCGATATGCCTGGATTCTCCCAAGGCGATCAGATCGTGATGAGTCGGCTACTCAGAGGACACAGGGGTAAGCTACCGCCTTACCTGTTTGATGATATTCCCAGCAAAAAACGCGAAAAATTTGCACGAATGTTGGTCTTACTGCGATTGGCCGTCATCCTTAAGCACGCGGGTCCAACGACCATTGAGCCCGACTTTACCGCAAGAGCCAAGGGTGAAAAGCTAAAAGTCCGCTTCCCAGATGCCTGGCGACGCACCCACCCGCTTACTCTTTGGGAGGTCTCAGAATCAAAAACTGCATTTGAGAAGCTCGGTGTGAAAGTCCAGATAACGAACGAACACACCTAACAGTCACTCTTTTGAGGTCACCGCCGCTGTTACAGATCGTAGCCCCGCTCGTCGTGCAAGACCAAGTCGAGACCTTCGGTTTCCTGCTCCTCGTCAACACGGAGTCCAATCAGGCTGTCGACGACCTTGAGCAAAACCCAGCTGCCAATGAGTGCGAAGGCAAACGTCACCACCACGCCAAAGACTTGAACGTAAAGCTGCCCACCGATACTGCTAATACCGTCCGAGAATCCATTACCGCTTAAAATACCGATACCGGGAGCGCAGAAAACACCCGCCAGCACAGTTCCTAGTATTCCGCCCACGCCGTGAACAGGAAACACGTCGAGGCTGTCATCGATTTTGAGCGTGTTTTTCAGTGTGATCGTCGCAAAGTAACAGACGACGCCTGCTGAGAGACCAATGACAACGGCCGCAGCAGGTCCCACCGAGCCGGACGCAGGTGTAATGGTTCCTAAGCCTGCGACCATACCCGTCACAATACCCAACACGGACGGTTTCCCGTGGCGAATCCACTCCATGGTCATCCAGGCGAGCGATCCGCAGGCGGCACTCAAGTGGGTTACTAACATCGCCATTGCAGCGCTGTTATCAGCGGCGAGCGCAGACCCTGCATTAAAGCCAAACCAACCCACCCAAAGCATGCCCGCTCCGGTCACGGTCATTGTTAGGTTATGGGGTGGCATTGCGGTTGCACCAAACCCCCTGCGCGGGCCCATCATCATCGCGGCAACGAGTGCCGCTACACCAGCAGTAATGTGAACGACCGTACCACCCGCAAAATCTTGCAGGCCCATATTTCCCAGCCATCCGCCGCCCCAGACCCAGTGACAGACCGGTGCGTAAACCAAGAGCATCCACGCAGAGCTAAACAAAAGCATCGCAGAAAACTTCATCCGCTCTGCGAATCCACCGACAATGAGAGCCGGCGTGATTACGGCAAATGTCATCTGGAACATCACAAACAAGGTCTCAGGTATGCCGTTACGCATACTGTCCATCGACACATTCGCCAAAAACATATTACCCATGTCACCCAAATAAGGCCCTGCCGTTACGCCATCGGTGCCAAATGCAATGGAGTAGCCTGCAATAAACCACAGCAAGGACATAAGGCCCGTAATCGCAAAGCACTGCATCAGCACTGACAATACGTTTTTAGCCCTCACAAGCCCGGCGTAAAAAAGCGATAAACCGGGGATAGTCATGAACAACACTAAGGCCGTGGCCGTTAACATCCATGCCGTATGACCGGTGTCAGCCGCGAAGCTGGGTGCGCTAAAGCTTGCAAGTGCGACCAGCAGTAGACCGCGGGCGCTTGTCATGTAATTCAACACAAGTAAAACCTCTGACGAAAACTAAGGTCGAGAGTTTGTCATAATGTCGCAAACCTCGCGACCCGCTCGTCTCAAAAAGCGCCCGCGTTGTCAGGGTTTTTATCCGGAGTCGTAAGGTTTATTCTCAGGCCTGTCACACCACTTTACTTCTTAAAACCAAGAGGACCTTTAATGAGACATGCCACGTTTGCTGCACTCGCGCTCGCACTAATGACCCATGCAGGAGCGCAGGCCCAGCCCCGCTCGGTCGTTCTCATTATTGGCGATGGTTTCGATGATCAACACGTGACCATGGGACGAAATTATTTGGCCGGTCAGTCGGGAATGCTGCTGCTGGACGAATTGCCCGTTCGTGGTGCTGTACAGGTCGAAACCGTCGATGCAGACGGGCGACCTATTTACGTCGCGGACTCTGCTAATACGGCCACCTCGCTGGCCACAGGCGCGATCACGCAGATCAGTAGAATCGGCAAGAATGGGAACGACGAATCAGTCCGCACAATACTCGAAGCCGCGTCGGAAGCCGGTTACAAAACGGGTATCGTGAGTACGGCATCAGTAACAGACGCCTCACCTGCCGCCTTTGCCGCGCACGTAACGATTAGGGCCTGCGAAAATCCGGTAACCATCCGCGGTGGCGTTAAATACGGTGTCACTTTTGCGGGTTGTCCCGAGGATTTAGTTGAGAACGGGGGCGCAGGCTCCATCGCTGAGCAGCTTGCGATCAGTCCTGTCGACGTCATTCTCGGCGGCGGCATGGAACACTTTGTCGCACAGCATGAAACTCAACCGACCGCCCAAGCACTGGCTGAAGGCGCCGGCGTCACCTTTCTGACGCAAGCGGAGCAGCTTTCGAGCCACCACTTTGGACGTGTGATCGGGTTATTCTCCGAGGACACTATGCCCGTTAAATGGCAGGGTACCGATGGCAGAACTGCCGAGACGATAGAACGCAGCTGGCTGAATCTTGTCCACCAAATGATCGGCTCGGTCACACAACCTGAGGTGGTGAAATGCGTTGCTAATCCTGACTTTGCGGTCATGCCGTCGCTCGAAGCGATGACCCGCTACGCGGTCGATCACCTCAGTCGCGACAACGACAAGGGGTTTTTCTTGACCATCGAGTCCGCGTCAATCGATAAGAGAGCGCATGACCGCGACCCGTGTGGGTCAATTGGTGAAGTCGCGCAGCTCGAGGACGCACTCGGCGTTGTCATGGAATATGCCGAGGCTCATCCGGAGACCCTGATCATTGTGACGGCGGACCACGCTCAGGCCGCACAGATTGTCCCTGACCCCACCCTGTATAAATCGTTGCCCATCCCCGTGTTCAGTCCGGGCAAAGTGGCGCGAGTGGTGACTCCAGAGGGTGGTGTCATGCGCATCAATTACGCCACCAACAACATTAGCTCAGAGGAGCATACGGGGGCGAATGTGCCCTTATTTGCAAACTCTGAAGCAACCGAGACACTCAAACCTTTCATGCGCCAGCGTGAAATTTATCACGCGATGATGCGGTATTTGGAGCTTTAACCATGACATTGAAAACGATCGACGGACGTGAAGTCACTAAAATCTGCTTGGGCACGATGACGTGGGGGCAACAAAACACAGAGGCTCAAGCCCACGAGCAAATATCTTATGCGCTTGATCGTGGTATCAATATGCTCGATGCCGCTGAAATGTATCCAGTTCCGCCGCGCGCTGAAACGCAGGGAAGAACGGAGGAGTACATTGGCACTTGGTTTAAAAAAACAGGACGTCGCAACCAGTATGTCCTGGCCACAAAAGCCGCAGGACCCAACCCTGAGTTCCATTATTTACGAGGCGGACCACGTTTCACCAAGGATCAATTAATCGAAGCGGTAAACGGGTCTTTAAAGCGACTCCAAACGGAGTATATCGACCTGTATCAACTGCATTGGCCAGATCGGTACACCAATTTTTTCGGTCAGCGCGGCTACCATCACCGCGAGCAGCCCGAGACCCCAATCGATGAAACATTGCGGGCCTTGGAAGAGGTCGTGAAGTCAGGAAAAGTCCGAACAATAGGACTCTCCAATGAGACGCCTTGGGGTACGATGAAGTTTCTGGAGTTGGCTGAGCGCGAGGGCTTACCGCGTATTGAGAGTATTCAAAATCCCTACAGCTTGCTCAATCGGACCTATGAAATCGCGATGGCTGAAGTCTCACAGCGCGAAGATGTGGGACTACTCGCTTATTCACCACTTGCGATGGGCCTACTGACGGGCAAATATCGTAACGGCGCACGGCCCGACGGTTCCCGCCTGGTCGTTTTTGAACGATTCACACGCTACGAAAGTGTCGAGACATGGGATGCGGCAGAGCGGTACCTGCAGCTCGCAGACGAGCACGGTCTCAACCCGACGCACATGGCGCTCGCCTTCGTGAATACTCGACCGTTTGTTCTTTCCAATATCATTGGTGCCACATCGATGGAGCAACTCAAAATGAATTTAGACAGTTTAGATGTGGTTCTGGACAAAGAGGTTCTCAAGGGTATCGAGGCCATACAGCAGGCGCTGCCAAACCCGTCACCGTGAACTACATATTAATCCAGCTGTTGCGAGCGCGGACCCTAAACTGGGTCTCGCGCCAGCGTAAAATCACACTATCAGGCAGAATCTCAACGACCGTGAACGCACCAACCCTCTGACGCTCGCCAGCTGATTCTCCGTTCAGCACGACGCTTGAACGCCCTGAAGGCCGAAAGTCGTGAGCGCTATAGATGAGAGAGGGAATATCATCTTTGATTTGTTGCGAAAGGGTTTCCAACAGTGGATCGGTGCTGTCTACAAGCGGGCTAACGCCCAACTCACTTTGCGCCTTCGCCAAAATCTCAGCAAAATCCACTGAACGTTCTTCGACTGTGTTCGACTGATTCGACTCGATGGCGGGTATCGACACTGAACTCGCCGCGACGTCCTCACCTGCACTGATGCCAATAGTATCCCCGCTGATCGAACGCCCCTCAGTGGCAGCACCCGACGGCTGATTCATCGTCGCATACAACTTGGCCAGCTGCGCCTCGTTCTGCTTCGATGGCTCAGTTGGTTGCTCCGGAATATTAATCACTACCGGGCGCAATGCAACCTGCCCTTTGGCCTTAGATGGCTGCTGAATCACCTCACCGAACGCGTTCTCAGGCGTTTTAGTGCCACTGTCTGCGGGCAATGGACTCGAAGCGGATACAGGACCTGGCGCGACGAGAGGAGCGCTTGTAGAGATACTGCCATTCTTGAATAACGACGCCGCATAAAAGCCCCCTCCGATCAATATCAGCGCCATGCATACGGTCGCAATGCCCGTAACCGGCATTGTCCAGCCGCTCGTTTGACCTGACGCCACGAAGTGCTCGGTGTCTACTGAGGGCACTTCGCCCTGAACATCCGCCTCCTTTGAGCGTTTCATGGCATCGAGAATCATCGACATCAGGGCGCCTCCTGCCAACGTTGAGCACGTTGTAATGCCCGGGTTGTTGTCAGACCCACGTTTAACCGATCGTTGAGCCGCAAGAGCGTTTGCTCTCCCACTACCCCATCGGCCACTAAACCCTCAGCGCCTTGAAACAAACGGACTCGCGTCGCTAAGGCGTCACCAAACTGAGAAATGGTCGTCAGTGAAACACCATCAAGTGTTGCAAACATCTGGGCGACCTCAGAGACCACAGGCCCCGCCTCACCTAACCCTATTGGTCCGGACCAGCCCCGGGGAGGCTGCCAGAGATACTGGTATCGTCCTGTCCAGGTCGGAGCAAGATCAGACAAAGGCGCGGACACCAGCCCTTGGTCGCTCCATAAAATAGCCTCCGTCCCCTCAAAACGAAGCACGAGAACACTCTCAGCAAATCGTTGTGGTGTCACCATTTCCAACAGTACGGGTCGATTTAGGGACGCAATGTCATTCCACACGGAGGCAACACCCTGACTGCATCGAATACCGGTCATGGGTGGCGGCGGACAGACCGAGCCGGGCGACGGCACATCACTGGCAAGGAGCCAAAGTCGTTCACGACCGGCATCAGGCGTAAAGGTCCAGGTGACCGCAGACTGATCGATGACCGGTTCAGACGCTTCAACAATCGCCGTACCCGTCACCGTTGGCGCGACAGCAGACTGCTCGGGCGACCTCGCGTTCACTAGCCCCGACTCAACGCCCGCCAAGAGCTGCCAGACAAAGACCAGCACAAGGACAAGTACAGCACCGAACACAACCGGCAGAAAGGCCCGCCGCCAGCGCGGCTTATCTGTAACCTCTCCAAAGACTTCGGTCGCGGCGTCACGAACCAACAGCCGTGTCACGCGGCTCCTTTTTTGTCCGTACGCCCCAAGGAGTGACCGGTCACACAGCACGTTGATGAGCCGCGGGATGCCGCGAGTCAGATTGTGTATGCGCCGTACAGCAGATGTTTCAAATAAGCTCACGCCGCCTTTGAGACCCGCGACCTCTAATCGATGTTTTATGTAAGCAGCCGTTTCATCGAAACTGAGCGGCTGAAGATTGTACCGCGCGGTAATGCGCTGATTGAGTTGTCTCAGTTCGGGTCGCGATAGTTTTTCAGTCAACTCGGGCTGACCGATTAAGATAATCTGCAGCAGTTTCTCGTCGTTAGTCTCAAGATTTGTCAATAACCGAATCTGTTCGAGAACGTTGAAATCGAGGTGCTGCGCCTCATCGATCATCAACACCGTTCGCCGACCACGCTCATGATTTTTAAGTAGGTAGCGGTGCAACGCATCGGTCAATGCTTTAAGGCTCTGCGTACCTGCAGGGTAAGCAATGGATAGCTCATCACAGGCGCTCGCCAACAGTTCAACGGCGCTCAATGCGGGATTTAAAATAATCGCAAGGTCTGTCGTGTCGGGCAATTGCTCAAGTAAGCAACGATTAATTGTAGTTTTACCTGTCCCCACCTCACCGGTCAGTAAAATAAAACCCCCGCCGCCACTGACGCCGTAGAGTAAATGAGCCAACGCATCACGGTGCCG
>CAYVQI010000014.1:0-31834 GCA_964454155.1 uncultured Alteromonadaceae bacterium
GTCCGGCGGATATTGACGAGTCCAGTCAAGCCGATGAGCCCCCTGAAGACTACGTGAGGCGCGTGGCTCTGGAAAAGGCGAGGCGTGTTTGGCAGCAAGGTCAAATGGTTCTGAGCGCTGACACCGCCGTCGTTTTGAAAAAACAAATTTTGCACAAACCCACTTCTTATGACGACGCTCGGGGAATGTTAGAGGCATTAAGTGGTCAAACACACGAGGTCATGACGTCGGTGGTACTGATGTGTGACGCTATAGTGGAAACTCAGATGGTCAATACGAGCGTTCAGTTTGGTGAGCTTGAGCCGACTATCATCGATTATTACTTGTCCACGGACGAGCCTTGGGACAAAGCCGGTGCGTATGGGATTCAAGGTTTTGCGGGCTGTTTTGTGACGCGACTAGAGGGCAGTTACAGCGGTGTAGTGGGGCTTCCTTTGCACGAGACAGACGCTTTATTAAGGGCGGTTGGCCTAGGGCGCGGCACTCATGGATCCCATGCTTGAGCGGATTTATGGATTCATCGGGGGCATCCTTTGGCGGGCTGTTCTTTGGACGCTTATTCTTACAGCGATTGCGGTTAGTTTACTGACGGCGGTTCTTCCACTTCTTCCTTCGGTTAACACGTCACTCACTGCTGAGATCCAATCAAGAACCGGTTTTGAGGCTGAGATCCTAGAGATCGCCGGCGAGATGGAAGGATTTCGCCCTCGATTGACACTGGTCGGTGTCAGTATTACTGATGGCGAAGACGAGCAAGAGGTCGTATTTCAAGCGGAACGTTTGCAAGTCACCCTAAATCCATGGCGCTCTTTATTGCAGCGGCAGTTGATTTTTTCAGAGGTGCGTGCGAGCGACGTTTTTATTCCGGCTCGATTAGACAATACGGCCAGCGGTATTCTTGTTCCCATTGACCCGAGTGTTTTTGCCACCGAAATCGAGCGATTAGCGCTTAACAACATGAGAGTGTCACTGCTACGCGAGTATTCTGAGGCGGAAGCTGCACTCGATCTTGTCGTTGAGGTGGACTTACGGCGCTCGGGAAGTACCCGAGAAATTCAACTGCGCGCTCGCGGTGACGGTGGGCTCTCGCTGAGTATGACCGGTATCGGGATCGGCAATCCGCTTGATTTGAGTCAATTTTCCGGTGAACTCAACGGACGGCTCGTGGCAGAGGATGTGGGGGCAGTCAGCGCGTTTTTGGGCCTAGGTGTTGAAGGGAGCAGCGACCTCTTTTTTTGGACCGAGGCTAAAGGAGGCGAGGCTCAAACGACATTTCAAGCATCGGGTGAGGTGCTGCCATCGACAGCCAAGCCAGGATCAAATCCTGCAGCATTTTCGCTAGAGGGCCTTGTCACCTCTAGCCGTCAGACACATTGGCTTAATGTTGTCGAAAGCGCGATTGAGCTCAATGCGACTCAACTTGAATTTTCAGGCCTCCATTTAGGACTCAGAAACAACGAATGGGAAGTGGTCGTTAACGATGTGGATTTGGCGACCACTGCGGCGCTAGTAATCGACTCAGGACTGGTGCCCGAAAAGTTTGTTTCGCCGCTAGAAAACGCAGAGCTGACGGGGCGTGTGGGTGCGCTTAGTGTTATCGGATCATTCGATAAGGCGTCTGACTTTCGTGTGTCAGCGAATTTTGAGAATATTCAAGCGCGAGCACATGGAGCGGTACCGGGTGTCCAAGGGCTAACGGGCACCCTCGCACTCAATGGTGGTATCGGCCGCGTGGAGATTGATAGCGACGATTTCAGTCTTGCGATTCCCACGCAGTTCACGTCACCGCTCCAACTGGGACGCGTCACAGGTTTGGCCGGCTTTGTGTTTACAAGCAATGCGTTACGTATTACTTCAGGGCGCGTGGTGGCAGATGCCGATGATTTTAAGGCGTCGGCGTTGATCACGGGACACGTGCCAATCGCGTCAACGACGGGCGAGGGAGCCCGACTCAATGTCGTACTCGGCTCGGATGCGGCGTCAACACAACGTGTTCTTGAGTTTACTCCCAAGACGATCGATTCGGACGCTTATCAGTGGATGCAATCGTCCTTGGGCACTGGCGAGGCTAGGCGGTTTGGCTTTGTACTGCGCGGCGGAATCAGGAAGCGCGACGCGCCGCTTCGATCAATTCAGATCTCGGCTGAGGCCGATTTGGATGCGGTCATCATGCGCCCCGAGTTGCCGCTGGCGGAGCGCGTGCTGGGCCATGTGAGCATTGATAACGCATTGGTGACGTTCGATATCGATTCGGCAACGGTCGGTTCGCTGGCTGTTTCGAGCGGTCTTGTGCAGGTTGGCAAGGTTTTAGAGACGCGTCTGTTAACGGCCCATGCCACTATCGAGGGTGATTTGCCTAAGGCGGTGAATCACGTGGCAGCGCTCCCGTACCTTCCGGTCCGAGTGAGTCAGGTGTTATCAGACTTAACCACGTCAGGTGGGGTGATGGGCCACTTAGCGCTCTCTGTGCCGATCAAGGGGGCACGTCGTATTCCCGATGTGTCGACCAGGGTATTGATTCGTGATGGCTCGCTAGATTTCGCAGGTCTGCCGATTGAACTTAATAAACTTGCAGGGGGCTTTGTCTATGAGTACCCGACAGGAATTACTGAAGGCGCTATTGACGGTTTTTTTCTAGGCCGCCCACTCACCCTTGACCTTGATTTGGCGAATAGTAGTTTAGGTCTTAATCAAAGCAATTTATCTGTGAAAACTCAGGTGTTGCTCGGGCGGCCTGAGATCACTCATTTACTGGGGCGAAGTATTCCCGCCGAGCTGCTGGTTGGGGAGACCGAGGTCGATATTGCTTTTCAAGCGGGTGACGGTGTCGCGGTACAGATTACGTCTGATCTCGGCGGACTCGCGGTCGGATTGCCCGAACCGTTCGCCAAAGCGGCCCAAGACCCATCCTCGATGAATATTGATCTTGCTATATCGGAGTCATTGAGCGCCACGATCAACTATGCAGACGTTATGGCGGCGAAAGTTTCCCGTGACGCCGCGCAAGCCTGGCGTGCTGCGGTGAGCATAGGGTCGGAGAATGAACCTCGGCTTACTCCAAATAGTGCTGAGGGTACTGTCAACGTATCCGGTCAGTTGGCTGAGATTGATGCGTTGGCGTGGTCCCAGCTCGCCGGCACGTTGTCAGGATCTGCCGACTTTGTGGGTCCAAGTGTTATTTGGCGAGATGTGTCTACCGACGCATTGCGTTTTGGCGATACTGCCCTTGGTGCGTTTCGATCTTCAGGGCGCTACCAGGCTAAAAATACCTCGTTTCAGGTTGCCAGCGACTATCTTTCCGCGAACATAGACTTTGACGCGCGTGAGCCACTACTCAATGTGCAATTCGATCGATTGAACCTCAGCGCACTCCCTCAGATTGATGCGGGCCGTATTATGAGTGGCGAATCGGAGGTGGCAGCCGGTGCGTGGCCAATGACAACGGTCAGTGTCGCCTCGCTTATTCTTAGCGAAAAAGACCTAGGGAGCTTGTCATTTGGTGCCCAAAGTAGCGAGCAAGAAGTGCGTCTGTTTGGGTTTGAAGGCATGGTGGACGGCGTCAACTTTGAGCCGGGTACCGAGATCATTTGGGATCGGAGCACAGCCAGCACGCGAACATCGATCGATCTAACACTGGCTGATGCGACCAATGCATTAACACTGCTGGATGCGAAGTCTGTTGTGGATTTTTCTGCGGGCACCATTAAAGGAGAGCTGGGCTGGGATGGTGCACCCATTAACTGGGCGCCGAGCAAGCTCTCCGGAAACGTTGAGCTTCAGCTGTCATCGGGTTCATTTTTACCGATACCTTCACAGGCAACCGACCCCTTGCGATTTATCGGTGTGTTTAATTTGGCAGGGTTGGTTCAGCGAGCGAATGTCAATCAACTGTTTGACCCAGGTCTGACCTTTGATCGTGCACGCGGCGACTTTTCTCTCAACAAAGGCAAGGTTGGGGTCAACGAATTCTCTATTCGCAACGGAGGTGGCAGTCTCACCTTGGGGGGAGATTTTTCGATGCAGACAGAGGAAATTGACGCCGAACTGGTGGTGACTCTCCCCCTTGTTGACAACATTCCGTGGGTCGCAGCCTTGGCGGGAGGACTTCCGATTGCCGCGGGAGCCTACCTTGCCAGCAAAGTGTTTGAAGATCAGATGACTCGGCTGTCGAGTGGGGTTTATTCCGTGAGTGGTCCGATTGCCTCACCGGCGGTAAAGTTCATGCGTGTGTTTGATGCCAGCCTCTCAACGAGTAAGTCGAAGAAAACCTCAGACGATCAGTCGGTGGAGGGCTCATCCGAGAGCGAGCGCAGATAACGAAATAGGCTGCGTGCTGATACGGGAGGCAACTGCTTGTCGCGCTCTACGATAGCACTTCGCGTCAGCTGGCGAATCAGTTGTCTGTCGGCATTAGGCCAGATCAACAGCACATCGGTTAGGGCTTCATCGCCTCTGAGCAACAGCGCATCGCGAGCACCCTCAATAACGTGTTCGCGTGCTTTTGCGTTTCGTGATGTCTCATGGAGCTCGTCTAGGGCTTGCTGGATGGCGCCTGCCTCTGTCTCGCGCATGAGTTTCCCAATGAACTGCATTTGCCGACGCTTTCCACTGTGGTGAGAAATACGTTGTGCGAGCTCAACAGCCTCAATTAGCCGTGGATGGTCGATATTGAGCTTCGCCAGCTGTGCTGCCGACAATGAGACTAATTGCTCGCCGAGAACCTGAAGCGCGTGCATTTGTCGTTTTCGAGCGCTCTTACTTTCGGGTACAAACTCGTCGTCATCCATGAGGTCTTCGCTTTTAGCTAGGGTTCAGTTATAGAAGTAGGCAGCCACGCCGAGAAAGGCAAAAAACCCCACGACATCGGTGATGGTTGTCAATACCACACCGCCGGCTAACGCTGGATCGATACGAAGTCGATCTAAAATAAGCGGCAGTGATGCGCCTGCAATACCTGCGGTAATCAGATTAATGATGATTGCAAATGCGATGATAAGTCCAAGCGTCGTATCGTCGAACCAATAAGCTGCGATGATTGCGATCACGAACGCCCAAATAAGGCCGTTGATGATCGAGACGAAAATCTCGCGACGGACAAGCCAAATTTCTGTTCGATCATTGATCTGGCCCATCGCCATTGCGCGAATGAGCACGGTCAGACTCTGTGTGCCAGCAATTCCCCCCATGGAGGCTACTATCGGCATCAATACGGCGAGCGCGACCACTTTTTCGATTGTATCCTGGTAAAAGGCAATCACTGAGGCCGCCAAAATAGCAGTGGCGAGATTGATCGCCAACCAGATGGCGCGCTGAGGTGCTGTCGCAAGCACGGTGGTAAAGACGTCTCCGTCTCCGAGGCCTGCCATGACCGCGAGGCTGTGATCGGCCTGTTCCCGGATAACATCGACGACATCATCAATTGTGATACGTCCGAGCAGCTTGCCTTGGGGATCAACGACGGGGGCCGAGATCCAATCATTTCGCTCAAATCGCCGCGCGACCTCGTCGGCCGAAGTCATTGCGTCTAAAGGTTCGCGCTCGGTTTTCATCATTTCTCGCACCGACACATGCGGATCGGACACGAGCAGCGTCCTTACTGGCAACAGTCCCACATACTTATGATCGCGATTCACCACGATTAGGCTATCTGTGTTTTCGGGCAGTCGCGTGTGGCGCCTTAGGTAGCGGAGCACCACGTCCATCGAAAGATCCGCTCTGATGGTCAGAGTGTCGGTACTCATCAGACCGCCGGCCACGTCGTCCGGATAGCTAAGCGCGGTTTCAAATCGATCTCGATCGTCGTCAGTTAACGACCCCAGAATCTTGTCGGTATCGGCTTGGGGCAGTTCATGGAGTATGTCAGCAACGTCGTCGTCGTCGAGTTGCGAAATGATTTCTGCTACGGCTTCTGGTTGAAGCTCTGCTAAGAAGGTATTCCGAATATCGTCGGGTAACTCGTTGAGGACGTCAGCCTCTTGCTCGTGATCCAGAAGGGTCCAGAGCTCGTCCCGAGTCGAGGGTGGCGAGGAGCTGATGAGGTGGGCAATGTCGCCTGGGGATATATCGGCGAGGACGGCAGCAACATCAGAGGCGGTGCCAGAGCGCAGTGCGTCTGTGACTCGAGTCACCGCAAGGCTCGCTTGTGCACTCATATCAACCATGGTTCGTCCCTCCACCCGCGCGCGAAGGTTATCACTGCACGCGCCACTATGCCGGACTCACCCATGCGAACAAATACCATCAGATACTGTTCTAAGTCAGGGGCATGTCTCTATGACTTACGGTCACAGCTGGGAATTGGTCCGCTAAAGCGTTGCCGATGCGCTCAGTCATGTAGACCGAGCGATGCTTGCCGCCTGTACAGCCGATTGCAATCGTGAGGTACGCTCGTTGACTTCCCTTGTACAGAGGGATCCATCGACCCAGCATGGCAATGAGATCGTCCGCCACGTCGTGAGTCTCGGTATGGGCTTCGAGAAAGGCTTTTACTTCGGACGCTTGCCCGGTAAAGGGACGCAGCTCTGGCTCCCAGTGCGGATTGGGAAGCATGCGCATGTCGAGCACAAGGTCAGCGTCTACCGGCGCACCTTTTTTGAACCCAAAAGACTGCACCTGAATCGCCATCGTATTCGCGGCAGCTGCTCCAATGCGTGCGGTCACGACTTCCCGTTGCTGATACGGGGACATTTCACTGGTGTCGATTATGAGATCAGCAGCAGCGACAAGTGGCTCGAGAACAATACGTTCGAGTGCAATGGCATCCGCTAATGATCTCCCGCTGACGCTCAATGGATGTCGGCGTCGCGTTTCGTTGAAACGTTTGCCGAGTGCTTGCGCCGTCGCATCAAAAAATATGAGCTGGAGCTCTAGCCCCTCGCGTAGCGCTCGCAGATAATCCCTAAAATCAGTGACTCCAGCATCCTCGGTACGTATGTCAATGCAGATCGCCAGACCTTGATGCGTTTGATGGGACTGCCTGGAGAAGTGCTCGATCAGAAAGCTCACCAGAGCAATGGGAAGGTTATCGACACAGTAATAACCCAGATCCTCGAGGTGATTGAGTGCCGAACTCTTCCCTGAGCCAGAACTTCCACTGACGATGACGACGCGCATGAGTTATCGCACCACTCTAAATGGTTCGCGATAGCTCAGTGTCTGTGCAGGGAGCATCACGATTCAGAGAGTAGTGATTGCTCGAGCTCAGGCTCGGGCTTTTTATGACTGCGTTGCTTGCGCTTGTGTTCAGTGACTTGTCGATCCAGTTTGTCGATGACGGAGTCAATGGCGGGGTACATTCCGGAGTGCGTCTCTGATGCGAAAAAATCAGCACCGGCCAGATGAAGATTCGCCTCCGCTTTGTGCATGGCTCGCTCGACGACTAAGACAAATTCAATGTGATCGATGCTGTCGCAGTGACGTTCTAATCGCCGTAATTTCTTGGAGATACGCTCCCTCAGTCCGTCGGTTACGTCTACGTGATGTCCACTAATGGTTAATCGCATGGTCTCTCTCCTGTTCTTTTTAAATGTCTAGATATACCGCTTTCTCTCGTTAGAGGGGCCGATGTTCATTTG
Source organism: uncultured Alteromonadaceae bacterium (assembly GCA_964454155.1). Classification (GTDB taxonomy): domain Bacteria; phylum Pseudomonadota; class Gammaproteobacteria; order Pseudomonadales; family Halieaceae; genus Luminiphilus. The sequence goes on from CAYVQI010000014.1 coordinate 7,575, forward strand.
CTCTCGATACTTTGCAATTGTGCGACGAGCAACAAGGACCCCTTCGTCGGCCAATAACGTGCACAGTTTGGCGTCGCTCAGTGGCTTTTGTGGATTTTCTTGGTTAACGATGCGCTTGATCAACGCTTTAATGGCGGTCGATGAACACTCACCGCCTTCAGTGGTTGCGACATGGCTTGAGAAGAAATATTTCAACTCGAAGATCCCACGTGGCGTGTGCATGTATTTGCGAGTTGTTGCTCGTGACACGGTTGACTCGTGCAGATCGACCTCGCCCGCAATATCGGCAAGTATCAGTGGACGCATTGCTTCATCACCATGATCCAGAAAAGCGCGCTGGTGTTGAACAATAGAGGAAGCCACTTTCAATAGTGTCTCATTGCGACTGAGTAGGCTTTTAATAAACCACTTAGCCTCCTGCATGCTCGCTCGACCATAGTCTCTGTCTGTGTTTGAGCCTGCACTTAACAGGTCAGCATAGTGGTCGTTTATTCGAAGCTTGGGGGCGACATCAGGATTGAGCTCGACTCGCCATCGACCCTCGACACGCCTAACAAACACGTCCGGAACGATGTACTCGGTCACCTCACTTTCCACCGATGCTCCAGGCGTTGGGTTGAGCGAACGAATCAGCGACAGTGCACCCGCAATATCATCGGGTGTCGTTCGCATGCGCCGTGCCAAATTTTTGGGGTCTGCAACGGGAATTTGTTCTATGTGTCGGCTCACCAGTAAGCCTGCTGTTTCGCGATGAGGCGTGTCCACGGTCATTTGCCTGAGCTGGATGAGAAGGCACTCGCGCAAATCGGCGGCAAAAACGCCTGTGGGTTCAAAGTGCTGAAGTCTGTGCAAAACAGCCATGATTTCGTCGAGCTCAAGCTCGTCGCTCGCAAGGCCGAGATGAATTTGCTCCGGTGTTTGTGTTAGTCGACCGTCAACGTCGACGGCGTCGATGAAAGCGAGCGCGATGGTATGATCCGCGGCGGAAAAGCGGGTAAGGTTGAGTTGCCACAAAAGGTGCGATTGCAGTGTTTCAGGCAATGAATCGCGCTCGGCGAAATTCATGTCACTGTCGCCCATGGATTGACTCGACGTCGAGGGGGCCGCAGAGGGCATGACATCCTCCCAGGCCGCATCCACTTGCAGTTCGGTGCCCGGAATATCTTCACTGACGGTTTCGGAGAAATCCACGCTTTCTTTTAACGCGTTGTCGACCTGATCGACCAGCGTCTCCTCTTCATCTAAAAGCGGGTTGCTCTCGAGGGTCTCGGTGATGGTTTGCTGGAGGTCTAGGGTGCTGAGTTGAAGAAGCTTGATAGCCTGCTGCAGCTGAGGTGTCAGCGTTAGTTGCTGTCCAAGCTTTAACTGCAGCGCTTGCTTCATAACTCTCGTAAAGGACCTAATGGAGAATCAGTTTAGCGCTTTAGATTCCGCGAAGGCAAACAGGTTGGCAAAGATTTTGCTTTGCCGGTGAGGGTTTACAGACGGAAGTCTTTGCCCAGATAAACTTTCCGTACTTTCGTATTATCTAAAATACTTTGCGCATCCCCATCCGCGATGACCTGACCTTCGCTTACGATGTAGGCGCGCTCGCAAATATCAAGCGTCTCCCTCACGTTATGGTCAGTAATAAGCACGCCCAGGCCGCGTTCTTTAAGGTGGTTGATGATGGCTTTAATGTCCGAAATGGAAATAGGGTCAACGCCTGCAAAGGGTTCATCAAGTAATATGACTTTTGGCTCTGTCGCCAAGGCCCTCGCTATTTCCACGCGTCTGCGCTCGCCGCCCGACAGACTTTGGCCCAGTGAATCTTTCAGTTGCGTAATGTGGAATTCGCGCATGAGCTCATCGCATTGAACCTGCTGCTCGTGAGGTGATAAGTCGGTACGTGTTTCGAGGATGGCTAAAATATTATCCTGGACTGACATCCTCCGAAAAATAGAGGCCTCTTGAGGGAGGTATCCTAATCCCTGGCGGGCTCGTAGATGAATGGGAAGGTGAGTCACGTCGTTACCGGCAAGGCTAATGGCGCCCTCATCGCTAGTTACCAAGCCGACCATAAGGTAGAAACACGTGGTCTTCCCTGCGCCGTTCGGGCCCAACAGCCCAACGATTTCGCCGGCGTCAACGCTCATCGACATGCCGTCTACCACCCGGCGGCCTTTGTACGCTTTAACCAATCCCGTAGCAGACAAGACATTACTCATACTAACTACCCTCGCGCAGTGCGTTGGGTGGGATCGTGACCTTGACACGCTGAGGCAAAGCTTTATTCGGTGAGCCTGCAGCCATGACCCTCTGGGTCGTGACGAGATACTCGATGGTGCTTCCCTCGATGACCGCGCCGTCCTGTAAGATTTTAGCGCCGCCAATGAGGCGGATACGGTCGGTCGCCTCCTGGTATTCGATGGTTTCTGCTTGAGCGTCAATGGGTCCAGCACTGCCGTCGGGTTGTTGTGTCATCGTCGCGGGGTTCCCACGTGCCGTTATGAGTGTTGCCCTGTTCTCGTCAAAGGTAAAAACGAGGCTGTCCGCTTTAATCTTTAACGTGCCTTGGGTTAATACAACGTCACCTCGATACGTGGTTTCGCCTGATGGCTCCTCGCGAATAGCGCTGTCGGCCGCAATCTCAATGGGTTTGTCAGTGTCGATACTGAAGCTCGACTGAATCAAGCCGATGCTGGCGCTGATCAAAATTAGAGCTCGAATCTGAAAGCGGGAGCACATCATTGGGTCTTATCCTGCCGATATTGAGAGGCCACGTTACCTGCAAGCCGTGCGGTACCTGCATTTAGGTCGATGATCAAACCAGCGGCTGTTGTTTCGCTTCTATCGCTCACCAGACGCGTCTGAGTATCAGATACGGCGAGATTGGTTAATGCGTCCAGTTTAATCTCTTGTGTCTCTAATTGAAGGGCTTCTCCACGGAGGATCGTGACGCCTCCTGACAGCGTCATTGCATCGTTTGACGCCTCTGACGAGCCTGTAGGAGCGAAAAGTGTCCAGTGCCCGCCTTGCTTGTCTTCGTGTTCGACCCAAACGTCTCTTAATCGAGTTTCAGGCGCACCCTCATACTTCACGGCATATGCCGCCTTGCTCTGCTCAAGCTTTTCACCGGCCGCACCAAAGCGAGTCAGCTCCAGCTGCTGAATTTCTATTTCCACAAGCTGGTCTGCAGCGGCGCGCACCGGTGCTTGACTCTCAACACGGGAAAACACGATGAGCAGTACGATCACGCCTAGACCTGCAAAGCTTAGACTCCACTTCATGACGCGGTGCAGTCCAGTAAATAGTCACAGAGGTCACGAACACATCCCGTGCCTCCCGAAAGCGCCGATACCCAGTCAGAGGCCGCCAATACTTCTCGCGCTGCATCGGCTGGACAAGCCCCAAGCCCTGCGGCTTTTATGGCATCGAGATCGGGGAGGTCATCACCGATATAGGCGACTCGACTCATGTCGATCTCTAGGGTGTCTAAAAGCCTTATCAGTGCAGTCAGTTTGTCTTCGCGTCCCTGTATCAAGTGCCCAATCTGCAGCTCGGAGGCACGTCGCTCAACCATGGTAGAGACTCTGCCGGTGATAATGGCGGTGTCGATGCCCGCAGCTTGCACCCGTTTAATGCCCACACCATCTTTTATGTTGAAGGACTTGAGCTCATGACCCTCGCTGCTGTAAGTCACCTGGCCATTAGTCATCACGCCATCGACATCCATGACGAGGAGCTTAATGTCTCGGTGCTGAATGTCTCGATGCTGAGTCATACGATGCCCGCCCTTAAGAGCGCCAGCAGCTGAACGACCCCGGCGACACGCTCATTCTCGTCGGTCACGACTAAGGCGCTGATACTGTCTGCTTCCATGCGGGCGACGGCTTCAGCGGCGAGCGCATCTGCGCTGATTGTTCTGGCGCCTTTTGACATAACGGTTTCGACCTGTGTTTTTCGCAGGTCATAGTCCTGCTCAAGCGCACGCCGCAGGTCCCCGTCGGTAAAAATTCCGAGTAATCGATCGTTATCATCAACGACAGTCGACATGCCCAAGCCCTTGGCAGAGATTTCCATGAGCGCGTCTGCAAGTGACATTGTCAGCGACACTTTGGGGATATCGGAACCGGTGACTAAAACGTCTGACACCCGTGTCAGTAGTCGACGGCCCAGCGCACCGCCCGGGTGGGTAAATGCAAAGTCTTCTGCGGTAAAACCACTCTGTTCCAGCATGGCAATGGCCAGGGCGTCGCCCATGACCAGGTTGGCGGTCGTGCTGGCAGTAGGAGCAAGATCGAGAGGGCATGCTTCCTCATCAACACTAATATTCAGGTGCGCATCGGCGGCTCTTGCGAGGGTCGAGTCAGGATTGCCTGTCATGGCTACGATGGGTAATCCCAATCGCTTAAGAAGGGGCAGCAGTGCTGTTATTTCAGCGGTCGTGCCACTGTTCGACATGAGCAGTGCTGCGTCGGATCGCGTGATCATTCCCATGTCGCCGTGGCAGGCTTCGGCAGGGTGGACAAACTGTGCAGGTGTGCCGGTGCTTGCGAGTGTTGCCGCTATTTTGTTACCAATATGCCCGCTTTTACCCATGCCACTGACGATCACTCTGCCCTTGACCGCCGAGAGCAGTTCGACGGCGTGCGTAAACGATTCATCGATGCGATGTTGGAGCTGCTCAACTGCGCGTAGTTCGAGTTCGATCGTGCGTCGAGCCGACTCAATCGCGTTTCGGGGTTGTTTTGATGTTGTAGTCACAGTGCAAAGTCCGGGTAGAAAATGAGGATACCCATGTAGGTTGTGTAAATCGTAACCAGTAAGACACCGGAGACACGACCAAGTTCATTTGAGCCGCTACTGCTGGGCTCTGAACGCTTGGAGGCTAAGGCGGCGAGTAGCATCAGAATGCCGGCCGTCAACAGGGTCACCGGCCAGTCCCTGCTCATGACGCTGGGATTAAGCGACAGCGGGCCAAAAATGCCAGGTATTGCCAGTACCACTAGTAAATTAAAGACATTGCTGCCGACGATAGCGCCGACTGCAATATCCGCGTGTCCTTTAAGCGCACTCATCACAGACGCTGCAAGTTCTGGAAGACTGGTGCCGATGGCAACAATGGTTAATCCGATGACCAGCTCGGAGACGCCCAACGCCGTTGCGATGTTAACTGCCCCAAAGACGAGCGCCCGCGAGGACAGTATTAAGAGCACTAAACCCACGGTAAACACCCCCCACGCTTTAGAGACGGGTAGGGCAGGCGGCTCAGTCGTTTGGCTTGTTTTGGTCTCACTCCGGCGCGCCAAAAGGACGAGGAACAGCACGAGCCCCGCGAGCAACAGTGCGCCATCAGTGGCGGATAGGCTGCCATCGGCCATGAGCGCACCAGCTAAAAGCGTGGCAATGAGCATTTGTGGCAGTTCACGCTTTGTGGCGCTCACATCGATAGCGATCGCCCTGATGATGAGTGTTACGCCCAGTACCAAGCCCACATTAGTAATGTTGGAGCCGAGCGCGTTTCCCACTGCCAGCTCACCCGACCCGGACAGGGAGGCCATTAACGAGACGACAATTTCAGGTGCGGACGTACCGAGTGAGACGATGGTCATGCCAATCAACAGTGGAGACATGCCCGCATGATTAGCAATGGCCGCAGCGCCCTCCACGAACTTGTCCGAGCTCCAAACGAGACCTGTGAGTCCCACGACGATGAAAAAGAGATCAAGCATTTGCTGTCAGTTGACACCTTGATGTTAGAAAACGGGTCGCTGTCTGGCAACGATCGGTTATCATACGGCAATGAGGGCTTTGAGCAGACTCCATCTTTGCGCAAATCAGGGCTGCTCGTCCCAACAAATTACGTTTTGAGCTAAAAATTGCATGAAATCAGTTAAATCACGAATAACCCATCTGTTTGTCGCGGCGATGGCTCTGATGATCAGTTGGTCCTCAGCGGCCAATACCGATTCAGACGCTACCGCTATTATTGAGTCCACGACATCGCAAATTATGGCGATTGTCGACGACGCACCTGATTACTTTGACACTGATCCCGGCCGGTTTTATGACAGCATCGGCGCTGTGCTCGATGAGACAATTGACTGGCGCGGCTTTGCGAAGGGTGTAATGGGCGAATATGCCTCGAACGCCCGATACCGAAGTTTAGATGAAGGCGGTCGAGAGGCTCTCCGCGCGCAGTTGGAGTTGTTTACCGAGATCATCAAGTCGGGACTTATAAGGACCTACGCAAAGGGATTGCTTGCCTTCAGTGGCTCTAAGTTTGAGATTGTGGCGGATGAGAGTAGTGAGCCTGATGCTCGGTCTGTCTCGATCACACAGCAGGTCTATGGGACCGGCGACCGGACGTTTACGGTGCGTTACCAAATGGGTCGAGGTCGGAGTGGTGAGTGGCGTTTGAGAAATATCATCGTCGAGAACATTAACCTAGGCCAAATTTATCAGAACCAATTTTCTGCGGCGGCCAAGTCCGCTGACGGTGATGCCGCTAAGGTCATCGCTGAGTGGGATGTTGCAGCGAATTTACCGGAGGATCTGGACAGTGAATGAAGCGATGATTGTCAGCGCGTTAGAGGCGGAGTTTCCTGACGCTGTTATTCAGGTTGATCTTGATGGATCGCATTGCCAAGTCATGGTGATCAGTGCGGTTTTTGCTGGCCTGCGCCCTGTAGCGTGTCAGCAACGAGTGTATGCACCACTTGGGGAATTTATCAAAAGTGGCGCATTACATGCGGTAAATATCATCGCTAAGACCCCGTAGTCGAGTCTTCTCAAGGTGGATCATTTTATTATTCGAGGCGGTCAGCCGCTTAAGGGTCGTGTTCAAATATCAGGTGCCAAGAATGCCGCGTTGCCCATCTTGGCTGCGACATTGTTGACGGCTGAGCAGTCGACGTTAGCGAACGTGCCTCATCTTAACGACATCACGACCATGGTGGCCTTGTTGGGTGCGCTCGGTGCTGATGTGTCAGTTGACGAAGCGATGCAACTCACGGTCTCGGCGGCTGCGCTGAACAATCAGCAAGCCCCCTATGAGCTGGTCAAAACTATGCGGGCCTCGATTCTAGTGATGGGTCCGTTGCTGGCACGGTTTGGTCATGCTCAGGTCTCGTTTCCTGGCGGGTGTGCGATCGGTAGTCGACCAGTGGACTTGCACCTCAAGGGTTTTGAAGCCATGGGGGCGAGCATTGAGGTTCGTGATGGTTATATTGTGGCAAGCACTGACAATGGTCTGCACGGATGCGATTTCACATTTGACACTGTAACGGTGGGCGGCACTGAGAATCTCTTGATGGCTGCCGTACTGGCGCAAGGTCGCACGGTGCTGCGTAATGCAGCGCGCGAACCAGAGATCACTGATCTTGTGCAGTTCTTGCGTGGCATGGGGGCGTGTATTGAAGGTGATGAGAGCTCCACGCTCATTATTGACGGAGTGTCGTCGCTCAGGTCGAGTCACTACAGCGTGATGCCCGATCGAATTGAAGCAGGAACGTTTTTGGTTGCTGCCGCGGCGACCGGCGGCTGCATCACCGTGGATAATGCTGACCCTGAGCACTTGGGTATTGTGCTTGATAAATTGCGCGAAGCCGGCGTGAGCATTAGCGTGGATGGGATGTCGATTACTGCCGATATGCGTGAAAGGCGTCCCAAAGCGATCGATCTTGTCACTGCACCCTATCCTGGTTTTCCGACAGACATGCAGGCGCAATTTACTGCACTTAATGTGATCGCCGATGGCGTAGGTCGAATTACTGAGACGATTTTTGAAAATAGGTTAATGCAGGCTCACGAGATGAGTCGGATGGGTGCAAATATTACAGTGGACGGACACTCCGCTATCATTCGAGGCAAAGAGACCATTAATGGCGCGCCGGTGATGGCGTCGGATTTGCGCGCGTCTGCAAGTCTTGTGATTGCGGGATTGGCTGCCATGGGCGAGACGCGAGTGGAGCGTATCTATCACATTGACCGAGGCTATGAACGCATTGAAGAGAAGTTGCAGTCTATCGGTGGCGACATTGTTAGGAAATCGAGGTAAGTCATGAATCCCGTTCAAGCGGAACAGCTCACTATTGCGCTGACCAAGGGTCGTATTTTAAAAGAGACCTTGCCGCTGTTCGCGGAGGCAGGTATTGAGCCGCTCGAATCGATTGATAACAGTCGGAAGCTCATTTTTGAAACGACCGTCCCCGGTGTTTCATTCGTGTTGCTGCGAGGATCCGACGTACCGACCTATGTGCGACACGGTGCTGCAGACGTGGGCGTCGTTGGGAAAGATCTCCTCATGGAGTTTGGCGATGAGGGCGTTTATGAAGTTCTTGATCTGGGCATCGCGCGCTGCCGATTAATGACGGCCGGATCAGGTCATGATCGACGACCTGCGTCTGCGAAAATGAGAGTGGCGACTAAGTTCGTCAATGTCGCGCGTGCACATTATTCGGCAAGGGGTATTCAAGCAAACATCATCAAGCTGTACGGGGCGATGGAGCTTGCACCGATCATGAATCTTGCCGATGAAATTGTCGATATTGTCGATACCGGCAATACGCTCAAAGCGAATGGGATGAGACCTCTGGAACACATTGCAGACGTATCGTCACGCTTGATCGTGAACAAGGCGTCAATGCGCACGCGAAATCCGATTATTGCCTCGTTGATTGAGCAAATTTCCACCGCTGTCGCGTCTCGTCAGGGGGATTGATGTCGATTGATATTCGTCGCTTTTCGAGTGTAGACCCGGAGTTTGAGGCAAAGATTTTAGAATTGCAGGCACCTATTGAGGCCCTTGATCCCGCGCTTGTAGGCACCGTCCGAACTATTATCGATCAAGTGAGGCGCGATGGTGATCTTGCGCTTTTGGCGCTTACACAAAAATACGATTTGCACCCTGCAGAAACGATGTCAGCTTTAGCGTTTGGCCGTGATCAGCTGAAGGCTTTCGAGTCCCGTATTACCCAAGAAGAGCTCACGGCACTCAAAACAGCGGCAATACGGATTCAGCGCTACCACGAACAGCAGTCAGCCAGTGATTGGTCGATGACTGACGATTACGGTAACTGTCTTGGTCAACGTATTCGACCCATGCGGCGAGTGGGCCTTTATGTGCCCGGCGGAAAAGCAAGCTATCCGTCCTCGGTGCTTATGAATGCTATCCCGGCTAAGGTCGCTGGTGTGTCCGACCTTGTCATGGTCGCGCCTTCACAAAAAGGTGAGATAAACCCATTGGTTTTGGCGGCAGCCTCATTGGCAGGTGTGGACTCAGTTGTGACGGTCGGCGGTGCACAGGCTATCGCTGCATTGGCGCACGGTACTGAGACAATTTCGGCAGTCGATAAAATTGTAGGCCCCGGTAATCGTTATGTTGCGGAGGCAAAGCGGCAGGTCTTTGGGAAGGTGGGCATCGATATGATCGCCGGGCCCTCGGAGATTTTTATCATTGCCGATGGCAGTGTGGATCCAGATTGGATTGCGCTGGATCTTATGTCGCAAGCGGAGCATGACGAAATCGCGCAAGCGGTTTGTATTGCCACGTCCGATGAGTGTCTTGATGCGGTACTTCGTTCGTTGAACGCGCTACTGCCCGATATGCCGCGTCGCGATATCATCGAAGCGTCCTTTCGTAATCGCGGCGCACTGATTTCAGTCGGTGATTTACAGGAAGCTGCGGCACTCTCCAATCGTTTTGCGCCGGAGCATTTGGAGCTCGCCGTGGCGTCACCGCGGTCATTGCTTGAACACATCACCAGCGCGGGAGCGGTTTTTCTTGGGGCGTACAGTTCTGAGTCTTTGGGCGACTATTGTGCGGGCAGCAACCACGTGCTTCCGACGTCCGGAGCGGCTCGGTTTTCGTCGCCCTTGGGGGTGTACGATTTTCAGACGCGCTCATCCGTCATCGAGATCAGTCAAGAGGGGGCCCATGCTCTGGCGAGTGTTGCGGGCACCATTGCCGATGGGGAATCGCTCACCGCTCACGCATTAGCGGCGCGCGCGCGAACACGAACACAAAAATAAGACGCTAGGGCTTACGGTGCTATAGGTCGCGTCGATACGATGGCGTCGACAGCAAATTCATCGTCGTTGCGACGCAGTCCAACCGTTACTCGGTCACCCGGGCGCAACCGAGCGATTGTTTGCATGGCTTGGCGTGCATCGGTCACACGCGTGCCTTCCAAGGCAACGATAAGGTCGCCGACTTGAATGCCGGCGCGCTGAGCGGGTCCATCAGGAGCGGTTTCAGTCACGAGAAGTGACTGTGTCGATCGCCCCTGTTCATCAAAGCCCATGAGTAAGTCCACGCTGACTCCTAACCAGCCGCGAATGACACTACCGTATTCAATGAGGTCACTCATGACGACTGACACCAGATTGCTCGGCGTCGCGAGATTGATACCAATGCCGCTGACCTCCGTATTCTGGTCATTTACCCCGGTGTAGATCAGTGTGTTGATGCCGACTAATTGGCCTTCAGAGTCTATGAGAGCGCCGCCTGAGTTACCCAGATGAATCGTTGCATCGGTCTGAATATAGTTCTCGTAGGCTGAGAGCTGCAGACCGTATCGCTCCAGGCCTGACACGATTCCTAAGGAGACCGAATGACTAAAGCCATAGGGGTTGCCGATCGCCAAGACCACGTCACCGACGTTAATGTTGTCGGAGTTTGCAGTTTCTATTGCGGATAAGCCCGACAGCTCGGTTTTAAGGAGGGCAAGATCAGTTTCTGAGTCAGCGCCAAGGACAGTCGCGCTGGCGCGCCGACCATCGGACAGCAGTATTTGGATGGTTTGCGCACCTTCGATGACATGACGATTCGTCATGATGTGGCCGTCTTCACTCATAATGACGCCAGAGCCCAGAGAGCGTTCAATGCGAGGCTGACGTTCGCCGGGATTCATGAAGCGACGCAGAAGAGGGGCGTTGAGAACGGGGGACGGGTCGGCCACTAATTTTGCGGTATAAATATTGACGACAGATGGCGTGGCAACCATAACGGCATTACTGTAGCTATCGGGCCCCTGCGCATTTCGCGGCACGAGCCAGTCTGTCGTCAGCAACAGTGCCGCCGCCAGCACGCCTACAAGCGCCGGCCACGCCAATTGAGAAACCCATTCGCGCATTATTCAGATCCCATGTTTAGGATCAGTAGTGTAAATCAAAGTCTGCGTATAATACGCATTACAAATCTATTTCAGATAAGCGGGGTGTGTTCTTCATGGGTATCAGCCGAGAAACACTGAGGGTCGCGCTGGATCGCGAACTGAATATTGAGGGCTTTAATGATTATTGCCCTAATGGTTTGCAAGTTGAGGGCTCGCCGACTATTTCAGTGGTTGTATCAGGGGTGACCGCGTGCCAAGCGCTGCTCGATAAGGCGGTGTCGCTAAATGCCGACGCGGTACTCGTGCACCATGGTTATTTTTGGCAAGGCGAAGACGCGCGAGTCGTCGGGATGAAGGCGCGCAGACTCAAAACACTGTTGGATTCGAGGATGAATTTATTTGCCTATCACCTGCCTTTGGACTGTCACCGGTCGTTGGGTAACAACGCGGGGTTAGGGAGGGCTCTGGGGCTTAGTGATTGGGAGCCATTGGATGCAGTGGATCTTAGTTTTCCTGTTTTTTGCGGCGCGCTGGAATCGCCAAACTCACTGCAGTCGGTTGCACAGGGCCTTGAGCGCGAGTTGGGGCGAGGCGTTACCGTTGTGGGAAGCCCTGAGGCGAGCGTTCAGTCAGTGGCGTGGTGTACCGGAGGAGGGCAGCGTTACATAGACGCCGCAGCCGATGCGGGTGTTGACTTGTATGTCACCGGTGAGATCTCAGAGCAAACCGTCCATGTTGCTCGCGAGCGAGGTATTTCGTTTATCGCTGCGGGCCATCACGCGACGGAGCGATTTGGCGCTCGCGCGCTCGGACAGTGGATCGCTGAACATTTTGGTATCGAGCATCACTTCGTGGACATCGACAGTCCGGCTTAAGTCTTCAGTTGGACTGGCTTGCGTAATTTTTATCTAAACCAAAATCTTCGGACAGTTGCCCAGCCTCGCTCGGGGATTTCTTTGGTGCGTAGTCGAGCGGTTGCGCAGGGTCTAACAGGCGATCGGGTACTTCAAACACGCCGCCAATGTGTTTTGCGTCATCCATTTGACTGGCGACCTCAGCGTCGCAAAGTTCTTGGGCACCTGAGGCAATATGGCTGTAGATAGAGCGGTAGTCATCCTGCATGCGGTGAAGGAGTTGAGCGGTATTGGCGAAATGACTGGTAACCGACTGCTCGTAGGCCCGTCGAGACGCCTGCGCAGCCTCAACCTCGCGCTTTAACCCGTCGATGACATCGCTGGCGTTATCCTTGCGTTGTGTGGCCAGCCACCACCCCACGCCAAGGCCGACCGAAAACCCGGCAAACGCGAAATAAGCAATACTCGTAATTGTTGGTTCCATAAGACTCCCCCGAGTTTCTTACATGTTAACTTTGTCCGATAACTTTGACCAACAGACGGTCGCTTTTTCGATGCAGTCATCCCATTCTGATTATTGTCGTATACATGAGTTGACGCTAGAGTCACACGTCGTAAAACCGCCTTTTTCACACCCAGAAAGTCACTAAATGATCCCAACGCCTGCTGAACGCTATGAATCTGATCTTAACGCTGGTTTTATTATTCCAGACGCTGCGCAGCGGGTTGCCGTCATCGAGCTGCAACAGTTGTATGAGCGTGTGGAAGCGCGAGCAGGGCGAAAAAAGGGTCTGCTCGGTCGGTTGTTTGGGGCGGGCGATCAAAAGCCCGAAATCGGTCTTTATCTCTGGGGCGGGGTGGGCCGTGGCAAGACGTACCTCATGGATTCGTTCTTCGAGGCTCTGACCTTCAAGCAAAAAGAGCGCATGCACTTCAACCGATTTATGCAACGCGTTCACGAGGATCTGAGCACGCTGACCGGCACCAAAAACCCGCTGGATACCGTCGCTGATCGCATCGCATCCCAGACTCAGGTTCTCTGCTTCGACGAATTCTACGTCAGCGATATTGGAGATGCGATGTTGCTGGGCGGACTCATGCAGTGTTTATTTGATCGCGGAATCACCTTGGTCGCCACCTCGAACATTCCCCCAAATGGGCTCTACAAGGACGGTCTTCAGCGAGCACGATTCCTCCCGGCAATCCACGCGGTAGAGAACTACACAAAGGTCTTGAATGTTGACAGTGGCGTTGATTATCGACTCCGTGTGCTGTCCCGATCTGAGCTTTATTTCGTCGCGAATTCCCCTCAAGACGCGAGTCCTTTACCCGCGTTGTTTAGTGAATTGTCGGGCGGAAAATTGCTTGAGGCAGGGACGCTTGTTGTCAATAAACGGCCTTTGACCTACTGCGGCATGTCTGAGGGCGTGCTCATGGTGTCCTTCGCTCAATTGTGTTTGTGCGCACGCAGCGCCATGGACTACACGCAGCTTGCTCGAGAGTTTCATTCGATTCTTATTTCTGATGTGCCGCAGTTGACGCCAGACAGCGAAGATGGCGCGCGTCGATTCGTTACGCTTATCGATGAATTTTACGACAGAAATATTAAAGTGGCTGTCGCCGCTGAGGTGGCGATGAATAGCCTGTACGCAGGGCGCAAGTTAGCGTTTGAGTTTCAAAGGACGCTCTCGCGTTTAATCGAAATGCAGTCTGTGGAATATTTGGGTCGGGAACATCGCCCGTAGCGACGGTTTTCTATTGAAAGCTATAACTGCCTGCTGTAATCTCCGCGCTCCTTTAATTAAGGCCTGATAGGCGAGTTCATGAAAACGTATAGCGCAAAGGCAGGTGACGTTCACCACGATTGGTTCGTGGTTGACGCAGAAAACAAGACTCTCGGACGATTGGCTGCCGAAATCGCTCACCGCCTGCGCGGTAAGCACAAGCCGGAGTTCACGCCACACATGGACATGGGCGATTACATTGTCGTTGTCAATTGTGAGAAAATTCGTGTTACGGGCGCTAAGGCCACGGACAAGATGTATCACCACCACACGGGTTATCCGGGTGGCTTGAAGTCATTTACGTTTGAAAAGCTGATCGATCGTGCGCCGGAACGTGTTTTGCAACGCGCCGTTAAAGGTATGTTGCCACGAAACCCTCTGGGACGGGCAATGTTCAAGAAGCTCAAAGTATACTCTGGGGCGTCACATCCTCATGAGGCACAGCAGCCTCAAACGCTGACAATTTAAGGAATTCATCATGGCAGTCGCACAGTATTACGGCACCGGACGACGCAAGACGTCAACAGCTCGAGTTTTTTTGAAGGGCGGTAGCGGTGCTATCACGATCAATGGACTTGGAATCGACCAGTACTTTGGTCGCGAAGTCGCGCGAATGGTTGTTCGTCAGCCGCTGGAGCTTACCGAGACGTCTGATAAGTTCGACGCGAACATTACGGTTGCCGGTGGTGGCAGTTTTGGTCAGGCCGGTGCGATTCGCCACGGATTGACCCGTGCTCTTCTTGAGTATGATGAGTCACTGCGAGGAACGCTGCGGGCAGCCGGTTTCGTTACGCGTGACGCCCGTGAAGTTGAGCGTAAGAAAGTGGGTTTGCGCAAGGCGCGTCGTCGTCCACAGTTCTCGAAGCGCTAATCTCCCTCGTGACGGCCGGCGCTGTCACGTTACTGAACAAATTATCGCTATCAGCGGGGCATTTATGCTTCGCTTCGTCTTGCTGTGGGCGCGACCGATGATTAAACTTCTGCGGCTTTAAAATTCTTTTGCGCGGTGGCACATGGGTTGCCGGCAACAAAAACGATACTCGGAGACAACCGAATGAGTGAAGTTGAGGTGAGTCAAGCAGCCGACGATGGTCGCGGGTCAGATCAAACACGGCGACGATTTCTAACAGCGGCGACAACAGCAGTGAGTGCTGTGGGGGTTGTTGGCGTGGCGGTTCCGTTTATGGCGTCGTGGAATCCCTCAGAGAAGGCTAAGGCCGCGGGCGCTCCCGTCAAAGCCGACATCAGCAAGGTCGCGCCTGGTCAAATGGTCGTTGTCGAGTGGCGTGGCAAGCCTGTCTACGTGTTGCGTCGCACGGCCGAGCAGCTCTCGGACCTGACGGCTCTGGATGGCGACCTGAAAGACCCTAATTCTGAAGGTGCGGACCAGCCCACCTACATCGAAGGGACCTCGCGCTCTTTGAATGAAGAGCTTCTGGTGGTTGTCGGTTTGTGTACACACCTTGGGTGCGCTCCAAAATTTAGGCCGGAAGTCGGTGCGGCAGACCTTGGCGGTGACAGCTGGGTTGGCGGTTTCTTTTGCCCCTGTCACGGATCAAAGTTTGACTTGGCGGGGCGGGTCTATAAAGGCGTTCCCGCGGCGGCTAACTTAGTCGTCCCCCCCTATTCATTCGAAGGCGATAACATTTTGGTTATTGGCGTTGACACGGAGGTAGCGTAATGGAAAAGGCACTGACTGGTTTGATCGCTTGGGTTGATGCGCGTCTTCCGATTACGCGCGCCTGGGACACGCACATGGGCAGCTATTACGCGCCTAAAAACTTTAACTTGTGGTATTTCTTTGGCGTATTCTCGCTACTGGTCTTAGTCAATCAGTTACTGACCGGTATTTGGTTGACGATGAGTTATACACCGAGCGCTGAAGAGGCGTTTGCGTCCGTTGAGTACATTATGCGAGACGTGGAATACGGTTGGTTACTCCGCTACATGCACTCTACTGGCGCGTCAGCATTTTTTATTGTCATTTACATGCATATGTTCCGCGCGATGATGTACGGCTCTTATCAGAAGCCGCGTGAGCTGATCTGGATTTTCGGGATGCTCATATTTGTTGTGCTGATGGCTGAGGCTTTTGTGGGCTACGTACTCCCGTGGGGGCAAATGTCGTACTGGGGGGCTCAGGTCATTATTTCCCTGTTCGGCGCTATTCCAGTCGTGGGTGAAGACGTGACGACATGGATTCGCGGGGATTATTTACTGTCTGGTATTACCCTTAACAGATTCTTTGCGTTGCACGTTGTCGCGTTACCCATCGTGTTGCTCGCACTTGTGGTGTTGCACATTTTGGCGTTGCATGAGGTGGGTTCAAATAACCCAGATGGCGTCGAGATCAAAAAGCACAAGGATGAAAATGGTATTCCACTTGATGGTATTAGGTTCCATCCGTACTACTCGGTGCACGACGTACAGGGCATTGCTGTCTTTATGTTTTTCTTCTGCGGTATCATTTTCTTTGCCCCAGAGATGGGCGGTTACTTTTTAGAACTTGCAAACTTTGAAGAAGCGAACGCACTGAAAACGCCGGCGCACATTGCGCCTGTGTGGTATTACACGCCGTATTACTCGGTATTGCGGGCTGTTCCAGATAAGTTCTGGGGGTTTGTGGCCTTCGCAGCGTCGGTTGCCATTCCCTTTGCCATGCCCTGGATTGATCGTAACCCTGTCCGCTCGTGGCGCTACCGTGGAATGCTCAACCGGGTGTTGCTGATCGGCTTTGTGATCAACTTTATTATTCTGGGTGTGCTAGGTGTTAAAGCCCCAACCGAAAGTCGAACGCTGTTGGCACAGATCTGCACCATTTACTACTTCGCGTTTTTCTTAGGTATGTATTGGTGGTCCACCTGGGATAAGACCAAAGAAGTGCCTGAACGCATCACGATGGATGGCGGCATGGGTATGGGTAAGAACTTGGCGACAATCGCGATAATTGCGTTGTTGACCTGGTTGCCACTAAAGGCGGTCGGTGCTGAATCAGCTTATGATTGCGGCACTATTCCGTGCGACGAGTTTGTCGCAGATGCGACAGACCAAGCCTCGTTGCAGCAAGGAGCCGCGCTTTACACGAACTATTGCGCCGGGTGCCACTCTCTCCAGTACTCACGTCACAACCGGGTGGCGAGAGATCTAGGAATTCCCGAAGATTTGTACCGTGAAAACTTGATGTTTGACCCCAATCAGAAGATTGGTGGATTAATGGACAACAGCATGGACAAGGCTGTCGCGAAGGTCTGGTTTGGTGCGACGCCGCCCGATCTAACCTTGATTTCCAGGGCGCGCAAGCCTCAGTGGCTGTACACGTACCTTCGCTCTTTCTACCAAGATGACTCTCGCCCTTACGGTGTTAATAACCTTGTGTTTAAAGACGTGGGTATGCCGCATGTTCTTATGGAGTTGCAAGGTCTTCCGCAGTGCGTGTCAAGCGATCACACGGATGATGACCAGCATGATAAGGGTCACTGCGACTCTCTAGAGGTTGCCGCGGCAGGGATTATGGCGACTGATGAGTTTGACGGTGCCATATACAACCTCGTCAACTTCCTCGCGTACACGGCCGAGCCGTATAAGCAGACCCGGATCGAAATGGGGAAGCGCGTCATGTTATTTCTCGTGTTGTTCTTTATCGCTGCGTGGGCGTTGAATCGAGAATACTGGAAAGACGTGCACTGAGGCGTTCCTACGGGCATAATTCAAGCGGCGGGAGGGTGGTCCCGCCGCTGAACTTTTATCATTCCGCTCGGAGTCCCTCCTAATGAAGTTAGCCGATGACGCGTCAGGCGCGGTATCAAAACGCTCTGCAATGACACTTTTCTCTGATAGCTCTAGCCACTACAGCCACCGTGTGCGCATTGTTTTAGCGGAGAAGGGAGTTTCGGTCGACCTTGTTGAGAGTGTAGATGGTGTCCCCGCTGCCGAGCTTGGTGACCTTAACCCCTATAATACGATGCCAACACTGATAGACCGAGACCTGATTCTCTATGAGTCTAAAGTGATGATGGAGTATTTGGACGAGCGATTCCCTCATCCGCCACTGTTGCCCGTGTACCCGGTGGCGCGAGCTGAGAGCCGGCTGTTTATGTATCGGGTAGAGCGCGACTGGTGCTTGCTTGTGGACACGATACTTAACAGCTCTGATAAATCGGCTGTGGCCGTCGCGCGTCGTGACCTCGGCGACAGTTTGACGGCTCTTTCGCCTCTTTTTGCCGAGAAGGCATTTTTCATGAGCGAAGACTTTACGCTCGTAGATTGTTGTATTGCCCCCATCTTATGGCGGCTCCCCGCGCTGGGCATTGAAATTCGAGCAAGCAAACAGACAAAACCGTTGTACGAGTACATGGAGCGCTTGTTCAGTCGCGAGGCCTTCCAAGAAAGCCTGTCGGTTACAGAACGAGAAATGCGCCTGTAGGACAGGGGAGCTTGAGTGACGCCCAGTAAACCCTACGTTGTTCGAGCTATCTACGATTGGATCGTCGATAACAATTGCACTCCGCACGTACTCATTGATGCTCATAGTGAGGGGGTCATGGTTCCGCTCGACTACGTCACAGAGGGCCAAATTGTTCTTAATATTTCGCCCACGGCTGTGGTGAGCTTAAACCTTGGCAACGATGCGATCGCATTCAGTGGTCGCTTCGGTGGCGTTCCAATGGAAGTATTTCTTCCACTAGACAGTGTCTTGGGGATCTACGCGCGTGAGAACGGTCAAGGCATGATGTTCGAGGATGACGATGACCTCGATGGATCTAACCCGCCTCCTGAGCCTGACCCTATTTCGCCACGATCCGCTCGGAAACCGTCACTTAAACTAGTAACCTAGGTCGTAGCTAGGCCCCAAACAAATGCACTTCAACTAGGCGCGCAATGGCGAGCGCGGAAATGTTTGAGAGACTAAAGCGCAGTTCGGTATTTGTCTGCGTAAAGTTGAGGCTTGCCCCCGGTCCCTGAGCGCCCACCCAGCAGCTCTGCACGCCCCGTTGCTCTGTGGCAGTCAGGATTGTTTGCGTCGCGGTGCCGCTCATTTGAGAGCCCCAGACAACGGCCACATCGCCCGGTTGGCCAAGAGCTTTAATTTCTTTAGCAAGCCACTGACTGGCGGAGTCGATGGGGTCTGCGTGCTCCGCTGTCATCCTAATGATTGGCAATGTCGGGCGTTCTGGGCCAAGTCCGTCACGGATTAAGTGGTAAAAAGCCGACGCTGGCGCGGCATCTAGGCCCATTCCCACCGAAAAGACCTTCCGTTCAGACACTATGGCGTTTGCGATTTGCGAGGCGATGTTTTCCGAAGCATCAACGATGGTGTCCGCAGAGAGGCTGAGGTATTCGATGTGCTCATGAAAGAGCTTAGAGATCAGGTCGAAGTTACTCATAAAATCGCTACTCGGTTGCGGTAAACGCCGCTTTAAGCCAGCGGACTTGAGTGTGCTGGCCGTGGGTATCGATGCCGATGATGTCAAATCGGCAGGTGCGATGGCAATAGGCGGGGTGATCAGACCGAAAAGTATGTGCTGTTTGTATGATTTTGTGTTGTTTCTTAGCGGTGACAGACGACACCGCGCTTCCAAACCGACTCACCCGGCGAAACCTCACTTCAACAAAGACGAGGACCTCTTTGTCGAGTGCCACCACGTCGATTTCGCCAAATCGGCTGTGGAAGTTGGTGTCAGTAATTCGAACGTTTCGTGTGGCGAGAAACGTACACACTTAGCGTTCTCACCAAACCCCCTTTGATTTGATGGCGTCCCCCTCGTCAAAATGATTGACGGGAAAGTGTCGCTACAAAATGCGCGCTTTACCTCTGGTGAAAACAACGGGTTTTAATCTTCGCCGAACATTCCCATGTGAATCGACCCGCAGATCACCCGTATTGCCAAATACGACGGTCCCAGGCGCCCCTTGTGCCTGCTCAAAGTGATCCACGAAAATAGCAGCGTCGAGACCCAAGGCATGCAGCGGAAGCCTGTCGGTTACCGCCGTGCCCAACGCGCTCGGCGGTAAGACAAATTTAATCCCGTTGAGGTCTCGGTTGGTGATGCTCCGGTCAGCTTGGAAGACGGTGGAGGGCGCAAAAACGGGAAGCTTACCGGCGTAGTGGAATCGAAGAAGAGGTCTGATTTCGCGTGCCATTTGGGGTGTTGGAGCGAGCAGTATGACGCTGTCTATGTCTCTACGTCGCCGGGCCTGGGTATCAACCGGTGCCTCAAAGGCGCGTTCAATATCAGTAATTCGCGCTTCACTGCTCAGTGTATTTAGGCTGCGCGCAATCGTCGTATTGTCGCGCTCGTCCGGGCTCGTAAGCGCTGTTTCGCGGATCGTTCCGCCCAGTGTCGTCCAGACCCTCGAAAATGCCACCCGCATTCGGGCGCCCCATGCGGAGTCTGGAGCGATGACTAGCGGTGCTCGCAAACCCTCGGACCATGCCAGGAGGGCGATTTGCTCGGCTTCATCATCGGGCGCCAAGCTCATGCTCAGTAGATTGAAATCGTCCTCATTAGCGGCAGGTGTGACCTCTTGCGGACCCCTGTTAAGCGCCAAAACAGGAATGGGCAGCTGGCTGATGCCATTGAGTTCAGCAACGCGCTCCTTGGTCAGGGGGCCGATAACAAAATCTGCGCCCGCCTCGAGTGCTTGGACATAAGCGGCTTTCCCGGTGACCGCCGCTTCAGTGTCGATGGTGATGACGTTGGGTCGTAATGTGGGATCTCGAAATTGCGTGTACAAGCCCTCGATAATGCCATTGAGTGCACTTTGCCCCGCGTTCTTGAGTCTTCCACTCAGTGGCAGTAGTACTGCAATTCGGGTTGGTATCTCAGCGTTGAGCCACTCAGAAAGTCCTGACGGTAATTGGACCATGTTGCTGGGAAGCACTGGGTGCTCAGCAATCCAGCGTAATAGGGTTGGACGGCCTTGGCGGAAGGCGCGATTAAGCGATAGCCAGGCGTGCCAGTCGCTGCTGGGCTCGGTACGACGTAGTTCTGAGGCGAGGCGCTGTACTGAAGCCTCTGAAATTAGATCGAAGACGGTTGAATGGTTGATCTGACTGTCTGTGTCTGGCGCCAGGCGAAGTCGATCGAGCGCCACTTTCGCCGCCTCAATGGGCTGCTGAGACTCTTGGAGTCGTCTCTGACGCTCCGAGAGCAGCAGGTCATGTTCTTGAATGCTGCTAAATGAGATCTCGTCTAAGAACTGATTGGACCGCCTGAGGTCACCGCTTAGCCACAAAAGCTGTGAACGAATAAACCGGTCTGTCTTTGGAGAAATATCTGCCTCGGTTAGGGCGTCGAGCTCCGTCTGCGCAAACAGCCAGCCCCGCGCGCGCGACACGTCTTGACTCCATGCAATGATGCGCGTGTCCAAAATATCGTCGCGGGTGATGCCGGACGACGTCTCCTGTCGACTGGGAATGGGATAAGCGGTTTGCTGATTACTCGTGCTTTTGGGCTCGATGGGAGAGGTCGTGGTACAGGACGACGTCGTGAGGACAACAGCGATCAGGACCGCCAATCGATGCAGTCGCGCAGATAAAGTGCCATTATGTCCCGCTCCCGCGGGGTCTTTTAACGTCATTGTAGAGAAACCACTCATTTTCCATCCGATTGTACGTAGAGGAGCGTGAATTGAAAGCCGCATTGTATGTTGTGCCTACACCAATCGGTAACTTTGAGGACATGACGCTTCGCGCAATTAGCGTGTTGCAGGGTGTGGATCTCATTGCGGCTGAGGATACGAGACATTCGCGGATGCTCTTGAGTCATTACGATATCGACACGCCTATGACAAGTTTTCACGAGCATAGCGGCGAGGCTGTCGTTACTGATGTCGCCCGACGCATCGAGCAGGGACAAGCCGTTGCACTCATCAGCGATGCCGGAACACCGCTCGTGTCTGATCCTGGGTACGTCCTGGTAAGGTCCGTGCAAGACCGGGGCCTGTCTATTATCCCCCTTCCCGGTGCGTGTGCTGCTGTGACTGCGCTCAGTGCTGCTGGCTTGCCAACCCATAGTTTCCGGTTTGAGGGTTTTCTCTCAGCCAAACGTGGTCCGCGGCGTTCCAGACTGGACGCGCTTAAGTCAATTGATTCAACACTGATCTTCTATGAGGCCCCGCACCGAATTTTGGATTTGTTGGGTGACATGCTCGAGGTCCTCGAGCCAGATCGTGAAATGTGCATTGCTCGAGAAATAACAAAAACGTTTGAAACTATTCGTCGCGGATCGATTGCGGAAATTTATGCCTGGGTGGGCAGTGATTCAAATCAGCAGCGAGGCGAGCTTGTCGTGATGGTGGCATCAAGACAGGAGCACGCAAGCACGATCAGTGACGAGGCGTTAAAGCTTCTTTATCGACTCTCGGACGAGTTGCCGCCTCGGAAGGCTGCACAGCTTGTGGCCGATCACTACAAGCTGAAATCGCGCGCGCTTTATCAGTTACTGCTAAATCGAGAGTAATAGTTTGTTGAGTCTGTTCGTTACGGGTGCTAGCGTACGCGTGAGTCAGTCAGACGGCCGCTGTAACTCCGGTTACAGAGGAAAGTCCGGGCTCCAACGGGTCAGAGCGCCAGGTAACGCCTGGGGGGCGTGAGCTCACGGAAAGTGCAGCAGAAAGGAAACCGCCCATGTGTTTTGTGGGTAAGGGTGAAAAGGTGCGGTAAGAGCGCACCGCGCGGCTGGTAACAGGCGTGGCGATGGTAAACCCCGCTCGGAGCAAGACCAAATAGGGATCCTTATGCCGTGACCCTCGGCGGATCCGGGTAGGTCGCTACAGGCGTCTGGTGACAGGCGTCGCAGATGAATGGCCGTTCTCGACAGAACCCGGCTTATCGACTGACTCTTCTGTGCACCCCCGTCAAAGGGGGTGCTCTTTATACTTTTTTAGAATATAAAATCTAATTCCAATTACCTTTTCTGCCGCTCGCGTAGAAAGTATCTCCAACACCCGCCTAATAGACTGACTTTTGTCTTAATTACTTCCCCTGTAAGCCACGAAAAATAATGCCGATTTGTTGCCGAGAGGCGCATATAAGGTGCTGAAATACTTAGAGATTTTTATTTTAAGACATTGACCCTCCGCCATCACGTTGTTAAGGTGGTGATTAGTGGGAGAAAGTGGGTAATTGGGGAATTAACCTGCTTTTTTTTGAAATAAGTGGAGGTTTGTGGTGTTTAGGGGAGTACAGCACATCAATCTTGATGCGAAAGGGCGATTGTCTGTCCCTGCGCGTCAACGCGAGTTGCTTCTCGATATTAGTGCGGGCTCCGTGGTCGTGACCATCGATACACAGTCTTCGTGTTTGGTGTTGTATCCCTTGCGCGAGTGGGAGCGCATTGAGCGCGATGTTCAAGACCTGCCCACGCTCAACCCTGCGGTTCGACGTTTCCAGCGGCTTGTGCTGGGTTATGCCAGTGATCTTGATCTTGATGGAAATGGTCGGGTGTTGTTGCCTGGCGCACTGCGTGACTACGCTCAGCTCGACAAGCGCGTGGTGTTGGTCGGTCAAGGGAATAAGCTGGAGCTTTGGTCTGAGCCTCTTTGGGAGGCTGAGTGCAAGGCTGCATTTGCGGCCGATGGTGACGAGTTGCCTGCCGAGCTCCTGGGGTTGAAGCTTTGAACGACACGGGACATGTTTCCGTATTGCTCGAGGAGTCGGTCGCGGCCTTGGCCATTAACCCCGACGGCACGTACCTCGATGGGACATTTGGCCGAGGCGGTCACAGCAAAGCAATCTTAGGGGCATTGTCCTCTAAGGGTAGACTCATCGCGGTTGATAAGGATCCTGCTGCTGAGGCGTCGGCCAAGGCGTTTGCCCACGATTCGAGATTTACGTTTATGGCGGGTAGTTTTGCAGACCTGCCGACATCGATTTCTGACGGCGCGCTCGACGGTATTTTGCTCGACCTGGGCGTCTCGTCGCCGCAGCTTGATAACGCGGATCGTGGTTTCGGATTTCGTGACGATGGTCCACTCGATATGCGAATGGACACGCGTTCGGGTGTCACTGCTGCGGACTGGATCGCCGTGGCCTCAGAGGCCCAGATCGCAGAGGTGATTAAAACGTACGGTGAAGAGCGCTTCGCGCGTCGCATGGCATCCGCTATTGTGAAGGTGAGGGCTGAGACCCCGATTTGCCGGACTAAGCAGCTGGCCAGCATTGTGGCCGAGGCAAATCCGCGATGGGAGCCTAATAAACATCCAGCGACTCGGGCGTTCCAAGCCATTCGTATTTATATCAATCGCGAGCTTGAGGACCTAGAGCTCGCGCTCGATCCTATGGTGGCCAAGTTGGCGCCGCGAGGCCGTTTAGTTGTTATCAGCTTTCACTCTCTCGAAGATCGAATCGTGAAGCGGTTTATGCGCAATCAGGCCAAAGGTGAGCAACTCCCTCGACGGGTGCCAGTGATTGATAGCGATACGGGTAAAACGCTCAATTTGGTGGGTAAGGCTGTGAAGCCCTCTGGCAGCGAGGTCGAGCGTAATCCAAGATCGCGATCGGCCATTATGCGAATCGCGGA
>CAYVQI010000014.1:31934-33775 GCA_964454155.1 uncultured Alteromonadaceae bacterium
GCAGCGAGGTCGAGCGTAATCCAAGATCGCGATCGGCCATTATGCGAATCGCGGAGCGACGGTAATGCAGGGGCGATTCAGTGCCTCGCCCTTGCGGATCGCCGTCTGTGCTGGACTGGTTTTGTTCAGCGCGTTGTTGGTTGTCAGTGAGACCCATCAAACGCGCTTGCTCTTTACAAAGCTTCAGGCTCAGGAAAGTGAGCGGTGGCACTTACAAGAGCGTTACAGTCGTCTTTTATTGGAATACTCGACACTCTCGGCGCCTCACCGCATCAGTGCGCTTTCACAGACATCACTCGCTATGAAGTCCCCCAATACGGGGTCGATTAGGGTGGTGGCGCAATGAGCCGCAGTCGCCCTCCCGTTCTTGTTTATCGCTGGCGAATCGCGCTGACAGCGGCGGTGCTCGCAGGGCTGTTTGGCATGCTGGTTGTTAGGCTGGTGCAACTGCAGGTTGGAGCAAGCCAGTACGGTGCGCATTTTTTACAACGCCAGGGTGACCTGAGAATCGTTCGTTCCGCTGAAATTCCTGCCTATCGAGGGCTGATCACTGACCGAAGGGGTGCTCCATTGGCTATTTCCACGCCTGTGGTGACGCTGTGGACGAACCCGCAGGAGTTGCGCGGGAGTGGGCGCGAGTCGGAGCTTGCAACCTTGATGAATATGGCGCCGGCAAGCTTTGAGGCAAGGCTCAACCGGTACCAAAATAAACAATTTATGTACCTTGCGCGGCATCAGACGCCCCAAGTCGCAAGTGCCGTCATGGAGGCTGGCTTACCGGGCGTTTATGGAAAGCGAGAATATCGCCGCTTTTACCCCGCAGGCGAGGTTGTCTCGCAGCTTGTAGGGACGACTAATATCGATGGCGCAGGAGCGACCGGTGTCGAGCTGTTGTTTGATGCAAGCTTGCAAGGGCGCACGGGCAAAAAGCAATTTATTAAGGCCCTTCACGGGGAATCTATTCGTGATATTGGGGTGGTTGAGGAGGCTGCAGATGGTCAGTCCCTTCAGCTTAGTATCGATCTTCGATTACAGCATGTGCAACACCGAGAGCTGCTAACGGCATTGGAAGAGACGGGCGCAGCGGCGGCGTCGGCAGTGACGATTGATGCAAAGACGGGCGAAATTCTGGCCATGACCAATCTTCCTTCGTTTAATCCAAATCGGAGGGGGCAGCTCGATCTCGCGACGATGCGCAACCGTGTCGCAACCGATGTCTTTGAGCCCGGTTCCACGGTCAAGCCATTGACGTTGGTCGCAGCGCTAGAAAGCGGTGACTTTGATATCGACACCTTGGTGGATACATCGCCGGGGAGGATTACTGTTGGCGGAAAAGTACTGCCGGATCCGCGAAACTACGGTGAGATTACCGTGTCCCGCGTCATTGAAAAGTCCAGCCAAGTTGGGGTTACAAAAATCGCACAGGCGATCGGGCATGAACGCATCATCGATGTATTTCAGCGTTTTGGTTTGGGTCAGGTGACGGGCGCCGAATTTCCGGGAGAGCGGTCGGGTCGACTGCCCGATCATGATTTTTGGAGTGCAATCGACCGGGTTACGCCAGCGTTTGGTTACGGTCTTTTGGTGACGCCCCTGCAGCTGGCACATGCGTACGCGGCTATCGCTAATCAGGGGCAAATGATGCCGCTGACCTTGCTTGCGAACGAGGGGCAGGGGGCACCCGGCCGACAGATTATTTCGCCGGAAATTGCCGAAGAGGTGGTAACAGTACTTCACCGTGTGACCGGTCGAGAAGGTACAGCACAACGTGCAAGTGTTGCGGGCTTCAATGTTGGCGGAAAGACCGGAACCATCCACAAAGTTGGTGCAACTGGGTATTT
>CAYVQI010000015.1:0-16872 GCA_964454155.1 uncultured Alteromonadaceae bacterium
AAATGATCAACAAAATTGGTGTTACTGATTTTGTGATCCGGCTCCCCGTCGAGGAAAATCAAATTACTGGGTGTGGCACCCGTGAGACCAACGTCAGCCTCCTTGGCTTCACCCGGCCCATTGACGATACAACCAATGACTGCAACATCCATGGGCGTTCGAATGTCATCAAGGCGCCGTTCGAGCTCGTTCATTGTACCTATAACATCGAAGTTTTGCCGTGAGCAGCTAGGACAAGCGACAAAATTAATACCATTTGCTCTTATTTTTAAGCTCTTGAGAATCTCAAAGCCCACTTTGACCTCTTCCACCGGATCAGCGGCTAGGGAGACACGCAGCGTATCGCCAATGCCGTCCATCAATAACATACCAAGACCCACGGCAGACTTGACGGTACCGCCCCTGAGTGCGCCGGCCTCCGTAATTCCAAGGTGCAGTGGTTGATCTATTTGTTGTGCCAGCCCTCGGTAGGCAGCGACGGCCATGAACACGTCAGAAGCTTTAACACTGACCTTAAAATCGGGAAAGTTGTGTCGCTCTAAGATATCCACGTTTTTCAGCGCAGACTCGATCAAGGCCTCCGCCGTTGGCTCGGGATACTTACGCATCAACTCTTTACCCAGCGAGCCCGCGTTGACGCCAATACGAATGGGAATACCCTTGTCTTTGCACGCAGCAATGACTTCACGCACCTTTTGCTCTTTGCCAATGTTACCGGGGTTAATCCTTAAACAGTCCACACCATATTCAGCCACTTTTAGCGCAATTTTGTGGTCAAAGTGAATGTCTGCCACCAACGGCACGGGGGAGGCTTTTCTAATTTCTTTAAACGCCTCAGCGGCGTCCATACTCGGCACCGAAACTCTCACAATATCGGCGCCAGCATCGGCAATCGCCTCAATTTGAGCAACGGTCGCGCTGACATCGCACGTCTCCGTATTCGTCATACTTTGAACGCTGATTGGGGCGTCACCGCCCACAGGTACGTTGCCAACCATAATCTGGCGGCTCTTACGACGCTTGATCGGTGAAGCCTGACTCATGGAGAGTCCCCCTAAATTGTTCTTATAGTCTTAACGCTGCTCCAACTGCGCAGCTGTCCACGCCCTAAAAATTGACGTCTCGGCGTAAAGATTTCTCAGCACCAACATATTGCTCGCCTCTAAATTAACATCGTCCTGCAGACGCGCAATCTCTACGCCAAGAATGAGGGCGCGTGCCGTTTGACGGCGTGCCCCTTGCCGATAGCGTTCATAATAACGACTCGCGGCGTCTTCATCACCCTCAGTAAGCGCGATCTGAGTCAACTCCAGCAGCGCAGTGGCATTTCGCGGTTCCATGAGCAACGCTCGATCAAACGATGCGCGCGCATCTTGCACATCGCCCGTCTGCAATAGCGCCAGCCCCAAATTAACAAAAGCTTGCGATCGACCTCTGTAGAGGGTGTCGTTAGTGACCGCCTCGAAGACGCTTGCAGATTCGCGGTAACGCCCTTGAGCAAACAAGAAGGCCGCGTAGTTATTCCTAATCCGCGAACCGCCACCGAGTGCTAAAGCACGATCGAAACTACGTTCAGCCCGCTCAAACTCACCCGTGCGCTGAAACACCAGCGCAAACGCCTCCAGTACATCCGGACTGCTGGGATCGATATCCGCTGCTAATTCAAGGTTTCGCTTCGCGTTCTCCCAATCACCGACACCGATGTACTGTCGAGCCAACCCTACACGCTGCTCGAGCGCCACTTGCGGATTAACTGGCACTGGCTCTGGGCCCGAGGTTTCGGTAACACATGCGCTCAAAAAGACCGTGAGTAGCAGAAGTGAAAAGTATTTCACCGGACGACTTACCCCTCTAGTGTCTCAAGTTCTTCGTATTGTGCACGATATCGAGCAGAACGTTTTGTACGGTCGTTAACGTCTCCAACGAGCTGTCCACATGCAGCATCGATATCATCACCCCGCGTTGTCCTTACTGTGACAATGAATCCCGCTTCCATCAAGACTTTCCAAAATCTGGAAACCGCATTTCCACTGGGACGTTCAAAGCCGGAATTTGGAAAATCGTTAAAGGGAATTAAATTGATCTTACAAGGGTAATCCTTGAGCAGCTGGGTCAGTTCTTGTGCGTGCTCCACTTGATCGTTAACCCCCGCAAGTAAGGTGTATTCGATCGTTACCACGCGCTTCTTATCAGTTTGTGCGTCGATGTAAGCCCGCGCTGAACTGAGTAGCTTGTCGATAGGGTACCGACGGTTGAGCGGTACGATTTTGTCGCGAATCTCATCGTTCGGTGCGTGTAATGAAATGGCAAGACTGACATCGGACAACTCGGCAAGCTTGTCCAGTGCAGGAACCACACCCGATGTCGACAGCGTCACTTTGCGTTTTGAGAGGCCATAAGCAAGGTCGTCGCACATCAGGTCCATTGATGAAACAACATTATCAAAATTGAGCAACGGCTCCCCCATCCCCATCATCACAACATTGGTGACAACCCGTCCCTTGCCGGGCTGCCAACCGTCGTAAGAGTTGATCGCAAGCCACACTTGACCAATAATTTCCGCAGCGGTCAGATCGCGCTGAAACCCCTGCTTACCGGTAGAGCAAAACTTACAGTCAAGACTGCACCCCACTTGGGATGAGACGCATAATGTTGCTCTGTCCCCCTCGGGAATCAGAACCGATTCAACGAGTGCGCCACCGGTGACGCTGATCGCCCACTTCCGAGTCCCGTCGGTCGAGTCTTGCTGACTGCTGATGCCCGGAGGCGTAATTTCCGCAAGTGTTTCGAGTCGGTCTCTGAGCGTCTTGCCAAGGTTTGTCATGACCTGGAAGTCGCATACGCCTTGATGATGAATCCACTTCATCACCTGCTGTGCACGGAACTTTTTTTCACCCATCTCAGCAAAAAAATGTTCAAGCTGGACACGCGTCATGCCCAGCAAATTAACTTTGCTGATGGGCTTAGTTGTTGCGATCACCCCATCCGGCATCGTGAGCGAAGAGACCTTATCGGCCGCAAAGATCGCTTGCGGCGAAGAAGTAAGCAATCTCTCTCGCTGCAGACTCTGGAGCATCCGATCCATGTACTGCGTTCGCGTCAATCGACTTCGCAAAATCAGCTCGGATAGTACCGGCGTCCGCCTCTGCTGGATTAGTCGCACCCATGAGTTCACGGTTTTTGAGAATCGCGCCCTCACCTTCCAAAACTTGAACCACAACAGGCCCTGAGGTCATGAAGCCGACGAGGTCCGCATAAAACGGACGCTCCTTGTGCTCCGCATAAAAACCGCCGGCAACGTCGTCCGACAAACGCACCATCTTTTGCGCCACGATCTGGAGTCCCGCGGCTTCAAAGCGCGCATTAATCTGACCTGTGACATTTTTTGCAACCGCGTCAGGCTTGATGATCGAGAGGGTTTGTTCAACGGACATGGGTGTCTCCTGATAATAATTAAATGAACGCTCGGTCCGGTCATACAGTGACCACGTGCGTTGCGCGCGCGGAGTATAAGGCCTTTGCCTCAGGCTGTCATGGCAACAAAAGTGTGCTTTTTAATGCTTCTCTGAGGCGTGATTGATCGTGTATCTCGGAATTTCGACGACAAGCGGCTCAGCACCCACGACGGCCTGGCAGGACAGCCGAGACTCGGGCTCGAGTCCCCACGCCTTATCCAAATAGTCCTCTTCCAGCTCGTCAGCGTCACTCAGCGAGTCAAACCCTTCTCTGACGATCACGTGACAGGTGGTACAAGCGCACGACATTTCGCAGGCGTGCTCGATATCGATATGATTTTTCAGCAATACCTCACAAACGGTCTGCCCACTCTCTGCTTCCACCGCCGCGCCAGTAGGACATATCTCATGGTGTGGTAGTACAATAATCTGTGGCATTTCCCGCCCCTTAATCCAAAGACTCGAGCTCTGACACGGCGACACCGCCAAGAGCTGCTTTTATGCTTTTATCCATCCGTCGCTCAGCAAACGCAAGCGACGCCTGACCCAATTCGTCCGCACGCAGGCGAATGGCGTCCACGTCATCCGTATCCAACACCTGCAATAATCGCTCCACTTCACCATCAAGGTCTAACCGCTCATGAACACTTAATAAATCGCCGTCGGCCTCCAGTGCACCGGCGAGGCCGTGCAATAACGACTCTGCCTCCACCCGCGCCTCGCGCAACTGACGCGCCTGCATATCCTCGGCTGCGTATTGTTGACTCGATCGAAGCATCGTAGCGACTTCGTCATCAGAGAGACCAAACGATGGCTTAACCACAAGATGGGTTTCGGTCCCCGTTATTTCCTCTCTGGCAGAGACTTCAAGCAGTCCATCCGCGTCCACACGAAATGTCACTAAGATTCGAGCGGCGCCCGCCACCATGGGCGGAATACCACTCAACTCAAAACGCGCCAGCGAACGACAGTCCTCCACGCGCTCGCGCTCTCCTTGAAGAACGTGCACCACTAAGCCCGTCTGCCCATCTTTTGCTGTTGTGAATTCCTGCGCTTTAGCCACCGGCAGTACCGAATTTCGAGGCACGATTTTTTCTATGAGTCCCCCATAGGTCTCAAGGCCGAGAGAGAGCGGAATCACATCGAGTAACAGCGCTTCCTGCCCATCGCCGTTACCCACTAACACATCGGCCTGAATCGCGGCCCCCAGTGCAACGACTTCATCAGGATTAATAGAACACAGGGGATCACTGTGAAAAAAGTCCGCGACAGACGCTCGAACAAGTGGCATTCGCGTCGATCCTCCGACCAGCACAACCTCCGACACCTGCTCGACACCCGCGTCTTCCATTGCGTTAGAGCACGCGTCTAACGTGCGCTGTACAAGTGACTGCGATAACGCCTGAAGTCGCTCGCGACTGAGTTCGAAACTGGGTTTGGGCGCCACTGAATTGGGCGCATCAACAGTGACCGTGTCGCAGTCCGTCAACACTTCTTTGGCTCTTCGAGCAGTCATTAGAAGCTGTCGCATTTGAGAATGCGTCAGCTCGGACAAGGACCATTGGGTCTGAAGCCACTCAACAATCACAGCGTCGAAGTCATCGCCACCGAGCGCACTGTCGCCTCCAGTGGCCAGAACTCTGAGCAACCCTTGCTCCATTCGCAAAATTGAAATGTCGAAGGTGCCCCCACCCAAGTCGTAGACAGCCACCACGCTCGATTCAGCAATAGTTTCGTCAAGACCGTAGGCCACCGCAGCCGCTG
This sequence comes from uncultured Alteromonadaceae bacterium, assembly GCA_964454155.1. Lineage (GTDB taxonomy): Bacteria > Pseudomonadota > Gammaproteobacteria > Pseudomonadales > Halieaceae > Luminiphilus. The sequence continues at coordinate 5,220 of CAYVQI010000015.1, forward strand.
TCGGCTCGTTTAGCAACCGTAAAACGTTCACCCCGGCAACTTCGGCCGCTTGTCGCGTCGCTTGTCGCTGTCGATCATCAAAGTACGCCGGCACCGTTATCACGACACCGTCGTGAGGCTCATCCAAAACGTCCGCAGCACGTTCAGAGAGCGCCCGTAAAATTTCGCTAGACACTTCCACAGGTGTTTTAGGTCCGCTGGCTGTGTCAAAGGCAAGCCTGTCCGAGTCCTCCAAGCCAAGCAATTGAATGTGGCTCAAATCCTCGCGCGCTCTACCCATGAGTCGCTTTGCCGACACGACCGTATTACCCGGATCACTCTCAGCCAACGCAAGCGCTGGATTGCCAACCGTGACCTTGTGACCAAAGTGAACGACGGAGGGCAGCAACGCGGTGCCGTCGGGACCCTTGAGTACCGAGGTGTTTTGCTCTGACTTGGTCGCAACGAGGCTATTTGTTGTCCCGAGATCAATACCAAGACCCCGCTTTCTCACGCGCTGATTCGTTACTGGACTGTCGGGCTCTGAAATTTGGAGAAGCATATCTAATGGCCCGCCTGGCTTTTTGTTTTGATCAGCTCATCTTTTAATTTTTGCTGAAAGTGGAACTCCACCCAGGAGGCCGAAGCAGCAGTTATATCACCGGACTCAAAGTGCTCAACGAACTTCGCCTCAGTGCACGAGTAAGCCGAGCAGACTTCTTCGACAAGCGCGTCAGCACGCGCCTGGGAGAGGCTATTAAATGCCTGTAACTGCTCACGAAACATCATTTGGTCAAAAAGGAAATCCGGAGATGCGGGTTGCCGCTCAAGTTTGTCCAAGTCAACGCCTTGAAGCTGGAGTAAGTGGCCTGCACGCTTAACGGCGTGCTTAAGAACATCAAATGCTTCATTGATATCCGCACTTCGCTTCGCGGCGACCTGTTGTTCGAAAGCAGGTGATCCAGCAAAACGATCCGGATGACACAACCGCATGAGTTGCTCATAACGCTGCTCAAGTGCACCTAACTCGATATCGAACTGAGGATGCAGGTCGAAAGACTGAAAGTAATTGGCCACGAAACCTCGCTAATGGGCGCTCACGTCCAGAACTTAGACTGTAAAGCTCTCACCACAGCCGCACTCACCCGCGACGTTCGGATTTTTAAACTCAAGTCCTTCGTTCAGACCCTCGCGAGTAAAATCCACGATGGTGCCATCCAGGTACACTAAGCTCTTTGGATCCACAAAAACGCGCACACCATCCGTTTCAAAGATGGTGTCCGTAGGGTCGCGTTGGTCTACGAACTCAAGCACGTAGGCCAGCCCCGAGCACCCTGACGTTTTAACACCGATGCGAATCCCCTCTCCGCAGCCGCGCGCCGTCAGCTGTTTGCTCACGTGCTCGGCGGCAGCGGTCGTTACGCTAATGGTCATTACTCGCCCCGCTTCTCACGAAAGTTCTTAACGGCAGCCTTGATGGCATCCTCAGCGAGCACGGAACAGTGGATTTTCACAGGTGGCAACGCCAGTTCCTGAGCAATTTCAGTATTTTTAATCGCCGCCGCTTCATCTAACTTCTTGCCTTTGACCCACTCGGTGAGCAGTGAGCTAGACGCAATTGCTGAGCCACAACCATAGGTCTTAAATTTAGCGTCTTCGATCACACCCTCGTCATTCACCTGTATCTGCAGACGCATCACGTCGCCACAAGCAGGCGCCCCGACCATGCCCGTACCGACATTGTCGCTATCAGCATCGAGTTTCCCTACATTTCGAGGGTTTTCATAATGATCAATTACTTTTTCACTGTAAGCCATAACCTACTCCTTTCGGCGCTTAGCGCCTGTTAATGCGCTGACCATTCAATGGTGTCAAGATCAATACCGTCTTGGTACATATCCCACAATGGCGACAACTCGCGTAATTTTTCGACCGCGTGACGAACACTTTGCGCCGCTTGATCGACGTCGCTCTGCGTCGTAAAACGCCCAAAACTGAACCGTAAAGAACTGTGCGCCATTTCGTCATTAAGACCTAAGGCACGCAACACATAAGACGGCTCTAAGCTTGCAGACGTGCACGCAGAACCACTCGAAATTGCGAGATCTTTCAATGACATCAGGAGCGACTCTCCCTCTACAAACGCAAAACTCACATTGAGCGCACCCGGTAAGCGATGATCTCTTGAACCGTTGATGTGGACTTCGGGAATATCGTTAATCGACGACCAGAAATGCTGACGAAGCGCTTTTAGACGTTCTCCCTCGACCTGCATCTCTTCATTCGCAATACGCGCCGCCTCACCCAAGCCGACAATCTGGTGGGTCGCCAATGTGCCTGACCGCATTCCACGTTCATGACCACCACCATGCATTTGCGCCTCTAGTCGCACCCGCGGCTTGCGACGGACATACAGGGCGCCAATACCTTTCGGTCCGTACATTTTGTGGGCCGAGATCGACAGCAAGTCGACCTTCATCGTGTCCATATCCAACGGCAGTTTACCGGTGCTTTGCGCCGCATCCACGTGGTAAATCACCCCACGCGCACGGCATACTTCACCAATGCCTGCGATATCATTGACGACGCCAATCTCATTATTTGCGTGCATCACACTGACAAGAGTCGTGTCTTCACGAATGGCGTCAGAAATCATCTCCGGTGTCGTTAATCCATCACTATTGGGTTCAAGATACGTGACTTCATAGCCCTCTCGCTCGAGCTGTCTGCACGTATCTAATACCGCTTTGTGCTCGATCTTCGAGGTAATGATGTGCTTTCCTTTGCGCTGATAAAAGTGCGCGACGCCCTTGATCGCCAAGTTGTCAGACTCGGTGGCGCCCGATGTCCACACAATTTCACGCGGATCTGCGTTGAGTAGCTCGGCGACTTGGCCACGCGCATTCTCTGTCGCTTCCTCAGCCTTCCAGCCGTACTGGTGCGAGCGTGACGCCGGATTTCCAAACACACCGTCCATCGAAAGACACTGGATCATTGCATCTGCGACGCGCGGATCCACCGGGGTGGTCGACAAGTAATCTAGATAGACCGGCACATTTAACACTTCAGCCTTTCCCATAAATCAGTCCTTTAGCCTCTCGGCCTACAGTTCTCTAACGGTCAATGGTTGCGCTTCGACAAGCCCAGCCATGTAACCTGCTTGCGGGTAACCCTCTCGGTTAACCAGTTGATCTAAACTGATGCCACTCAAAAAACCATGTATCTGGTCCGATAAGTCCTGCCAAAGGTGATGCGTAAGGCAAACCTCACCGTGGTTGCAATCGCCACGCCCCTGACAGTTCGTCGCATCGATAGACTCGTCAACGGCATCGATGATTTGCGCCACATAAATCAGGGCGCTAGACCGGGCCAACTGATAGCCGCCGCCTGGTCCTCGCACACTGCGCACCAGCGCTTCCCGCCTGAGCTTTGAAAACAACTGCTCCAGATACGACAGCGAAATCTCTTGACGCGCCGAGATGTCAGCAAGCGTAATGGGCTGCTCCCCACCGTGGATAGCGAGATCGAGCATTGCAGTCACCGCATAGCGGCCTCGAGTCGTCAATTTCATTGCAAATTCAATGGCATGTTCTGAATACCCGACTAGTTTAGTCAAGAATTACACAGTACGCCACATCAGGGCATTATTTATTACGATTTTCTCCAACAACTCGGCGGGTCTCTTTCAACACACCTCTGAGGATTTGCACCTCCATTTCGTCCAACCGCACCCGATTAAACAAACGCCGCAGCCTCGTCATCAGTCGCTTGGGCGCGGCAGGATTTAGAAAATCAAGGTCTACAAGCGTCTCCTCGAGGTGCTCATAGAAGTACTCCATCTCTTGAGCCGTGGCGAAGGGGTTCTCCCAATCGAAATCTTCCTCGCGCGGCAGCGTGCCCTCAAGTTCCGTCATTCGAATCTCATAGCATACGATTTGCACAGCCATGGACAAATTAAGGGACTCATAGTCGGGGTGCGTTGGTATGTGACAGTGCAAATTACAACGCTTCAGCTCCTCGTTATTGAGCCCGCTGTCCTCCCTACCAAACAGTACCGATACGTTTTCACTGACAGAGTGGTCAACGATTCGTCGCGCTGTCAGGCGGGCATCTTGTACAGGCCAGGGTATCCGTCGATCGCGTGCGCTCGTCCCCACGACGAACTGACTGTCCTTGATCGCCTCGTCCAGAGAACTCACGACTCTCGCATTATTAATAATGTCGACAGCACTCGCGGAACGCCACTGGGCCTCCGGATCTGGAAATTTGCGAGGATCCACAAGCACCAACTTGCGCAAACCCATATTTTTCATAGCGCGCGCCACCGCGCCGATGTTCCCAGGGTGCGAAGGATTTACCAGTACAACTTGTATGTTGTTCGAATTCATAAATGAACCTAATTTGCTGGGCCGCGAGTGTAGCAAACCCTAACGCCGACGCGCGCTTCTTGCTATCATCGCGCGTCTTCCCGCATACCCGGATAGTTTCATGGAACCTATGGTTAATATCGCGCTTCGCGCAGCCCGCAAAGCAGGCAACCTTATTGTCCGCGCGTCAGATGACCTAACGAGGCTCCGCTTCGAGGCCAAGGGAAAGGCAGACTTCGTTACAGAGGTTGATCTCGCCTCAGAGCAAGAGATTCTTTACAACCTAAAGAAAACCTACCCCGACCATGCATTCATCTGCGAGGAAAGTGGGCGAACGGGGCCAGAAGACGCGGAATATGTCTGGATTATCGACCCACTCGACGGCACCAGTAATTTTATGCGCGGGGTCCCTCATTATTGCGTCAGCATGGCGTGTGTTAAAAGCGGAAAGCTTGAGCACGCCATTATCTTGGATCCAGTCAGACAAGAGGAGTTTACAGCCTCTCGCGGACGCGGCGCGCAGGTCAACGGCAGACGGATCAGGGTATCAGATCGCACGAATCTTGCTGAATGCCTAATCGGCACCGGCACTCCGTTTTTGGGCCATTGCGATGACAAGATGGACTGGTATCTCAAAGGCCTAGGACAAATTGCGGGCAGCTCTATGGGCATTCGGCGTATGGGCGCTGCAGCACTGGATCTTGCCTATGTCGCAGCAGGTCGTCTGGATGGATTTTGGGAAGCAGGCCTCAAGCCTTGGGATATCGCTGCAGGCGCCCTTCTGATTAGAGAGTCAGGCGGATTGGTGACCAATTTCAAAGGCAGTGACGATGTGCTTGATGGTGGTGACATTATGACCGCAAATCCCAAACTGCTTAAGCAAATTGCGGCATCGATTCGATAGCCGCTAGGGCGCAATTTCTTCCTGCTCTGCTCCTTCCCTGACGGGAATCGCAACGTCTTCTTTGGTCACGCCAAGCGCAAGCAGTGAGGTAGACGCCACGTAGATTGACGAATACGTTCCAACCGTCACCCCCACCAGAAGCGCCACTGCAAATCCGAAAATCATATCGCCACCCAGCACAGCAAGCGATGTGAGAACGAGCATTGTCGTCAACGAGGTCACCAGTGTCCGGCCAAGCGTTTCATTGAGCGAAATATCGATGACCCCTAAAGGGGCTGTCTTTCTAATCTTGCGCAGGTTCTCGCGTATCCGATCTGACACGACGATTGTATCGTTCAGGGAATATCCGATGACGGCAAGAATCGCAGCGAGCACCGACAAATCGAACTCTAGCCGCGTGAGCGAGAAAAACCCGAGAATGATTAAGACATCATGCGCTAGTGCAACAACCGCACCCATGGCAAATTTAATTTGAAATCTGAATCCGACATAAACCAACACCAGACCCAGTGCGAGGAGCATCGCAAGCCCGCCTTGCTCCCGCAGTTCATCACCGACTTGCGGTCCAACAAACTCCATGCGCTGTAAAATAATATCCTGTGTGGTTGCACCTCGCAGGACGTCAACCATCCTCGCGCCGTCAGCGTCTGAGTAACTGATCGGAAGTCGCACAAGCACATCTTTGTCGTTACCAAAACTGACCACCATGGCACCGTCAAAACCGCCTGAGCTCAATTCTGTTCTGATCGCACCAAGATTCGCACTATCCTCATAGTTAAGCTCGATGAGTGTGCCGCCGGTGAAGTCGAGACCCCAGTTTAATTGCTGCACCGCCAAGGAAACGACCGTGGCAAGCAAAAGAACGCCTGAAAACGCCGCCGCAACAAAGCGGCCACGCATAAATGCTATCGGTTTCATGCCGTGGCCCCCTCAGTTTTTGTATCGGCTTTCATGCGAACACGACCTATACTGAGACGCTGAACACGCCGTCCTCCGTAAACCACATTAACCAGCGCGCGGGTGCCCATAATGGCGGTAAACATCGACGTGATAATGCCGACCGAGAGTGTAACCGCAAACCCCTTGATCGGTCCCGTGCCCACTGCGTACAGGATCACTGCCACAATCAGCGTCGTAATATTTGCGTCCAAAATCGTGGTTACTGCGCGCTCAAACCCACTGTGAATAGCCAGTTGATTGGACGTACCAGACGCCAGCTCCTCTCGAATACGAGCAAAAATCAAGACATTAGCATCCACCGCCATACCCACCGTCAAGACGATACCGGCAATGCCCGGCAAGGTCAGTGTTGCACTGAGCAGAGACATAACGGCCACCAAGAGAACGAGGTTTGCAGACAACGCAACGACCGCTAAAACACCAAACACTCGGTAATAAATGGCCATGAAAAGCACAACGAGCGCGAGCCCAAGCTGGAGCGACTTCATGCCCAGTTCAATATTTTCCGCGCCCAAAGAAGGACCCACAGTCCGCTCCTCAACAAAGCTGATCGGAGCGGCTAGTGCGCCTGCTCGCAGCATAAGTGCCAGCTCTGATGCCTCTCCTGGATTGTCCAAACCGGTAATTTGGAACTGAGCGCCCAACGCCGACTGGATGACCGGTGCGGTCAGCACTTTCTTCTCGTCATAGGGGTCCCGTATGACGACCGTAGCGCCATCTTCGTCGGTTTCGTAGCGCGTCCGATACTTGCGCTCAATAAACAGCACCCCCATACGTCGCTTAACGTTGGCGCGCGTTGCTCGAGACATCAACATGCCGCCTTCACCATCAAGCGTAATTTGCACATTGGGTTGGCCGTTTTGATCGAAGCTCGACGCGGCATTTGAAACCCGCTCGCCGGTGATGATTATGTCGCGCTCGAGCCATTCCGTCATGCCTTGCCGACTCTCCCCGCGATAATCAAATCGCTGGCGCTCTGAAATCGGCGCACTGGTCTCTGCAACCAGTCGAAACTCCAAATTCGCAACTTTCCCCAAGATGCGCTTTGCTTCAGCCGTGTCTTGAATACCCGGGAGCTCCACGACAATTCGATTCTTGCCTTGTCGTTGGACCAGAGGCTCTGACACGCCTAACTCATTAACCCTGTTTCTAAGGGTCGTGAGATTCTGAGCAACAGCGTATTCAACCACTTCCGCAATAGTGACCTGAGTCACTTCAGCAAATAGCTGAGGCGCGTCGTCGTCCACGCGATCAAGCAACAGTTCGGGGTACAAATCACGCACTGCCGCACGCGCCGCCTCACGGTCATCAACCGCTCGAAAGGTCATGCCAATCCGCGTGCCGTCGAGCGCTACTCGACCCCGAATACGCTCGTCACGAAGTCGTCGCTTTATCCCGTTTTCGTATTGTTCTAGCTTGCGCTGTGTGGCCGCGTCGACATCGACCTCAAGCTTAAAATGAACACCGCCGCTCAGATCGAGTCCAAGCTTCATCGGCTGAGCACCGCCCGTCATTAACCAGTCTGGCGTTGTCGGTGCCAGGTTGAGCGCCACAATAAAACCGTCGCCCAAAGCGCGCTGAAGTACGGCCTGCGCTTTTAACTGCTGGTCCCGATTTTGAAGCCTCACTAGGCCCGTTTTACCGGAGGCTTGGACTTCCTGACCAAAGTGTTCAATCTCAGCCACAGTGAGTGCTTCACTGGCACGCGCAAGAAGACCTTCGTCAATACCTTGCGAGCCGCTAGAACCACCAATTTGAAGTGCGGGGTCGGGCGCATACAAGTTTGGGGCAGCGTAATAAAATCCCATCGACACAATCAGCGCGATGAACGCATTTTTCCACAGTGAATACCGGTTTAACATTGGGGCTCCATACGACTAGCGCAGCACATCGAGGTGCTGGAAAGGCGCGAAGTTTAGCTTGTGAGTCGTGTTTAGGCTATCGAGTTTCAAATCTAATCCACCCATACGCGTGCATTGCGGAACAAACGCATCCAGCCAGAGTCCTCCGGCCAGTCTGCAGGTGCCCACGACATTTGCACTGTCCTAAACACGCGCTCTGGATGCGGCATCATAATGTTGACCCGCCCATCCGCATTGCAAAGCCCGGTGACACCATTTGGCGACCCGTTAGGATTTGCAGGGAAAGTCGCAGCCGCTTGATCCTGATTATCGATGTAGCGCAGCGAGACACCCTTGGAAGACTCAAGATCCGAGAGATCATGGGCGCTGGAAAATTGCGCTCTTCCTTCTCCGTGAGCGACAACAATTGGCAGTTCAGACCCACCCATACCCATCGTTAAAATTGATGCGGATTCCTCAACACGAACTCGAACTAATCTCGCTTCGTACTGCTCCGACAGATTTCGCGCGAACCTCGGCCAGTGCTCGGTTCCTGGAATCAACGGCGCCAGTGCTGACAGCATTTGACAGCCGTTACAAACGCCGAGCGCAAAAGTGTCTTCGCGGCCAAAAAACGCCTGAAACTGATCACTCATTGCCGCGTCAAATAAGACCCCTTTTGCCCAGCCCTCACCCGCACCCAAAACATCGCCATAAGAGAAGCCACCACAGGCCGCAAACCCTTTGAAATCGCCAAGCCGCTGACGCCCCGACTTAAGGTCGGACATGTGCACGTCTGTCGCGTCGAACCCCGCTCGATGGAATGCTGCCGCCATTTCAGCCTGGCCGTTAACCCCTTGCTCACGCAGAATTGCGATTTTGGGCCGAACGCCCGTTGCAATCATGGGTGCCGCTACGTCGCTTGACACATCAAAACTCAGTGTGGCGCTCAAACCTGGGTCGTCAGCGATAATCTGTGCGTACTCTTGATCAGCACAGTCAGCGTTGTCACGCGTTCGCTGAATTGCAAAACTATTTTGCGCCCACAGCTGCTGCAGCGCGCCACGACGACTGTCAATGAGCTCAAATGACGGCGTGTTCACCACCACTCGCTCATCCAATCGTGGCTTCGCCAAAATAACTGCAGCATCAGAGAGACCGTGCCTCCCCAGCACCTCACTGACAACACTCAGCTGTGTGTCAGCCACTTGAATCAGAACACCCACCTCTTCATTAAACAGCAGCGCCGGGGCCTGCTCGGGTGTTGAATCCACATCAATCTCGAGCCCACAGCGCGCGGCAAATGCCATCTCCAGCAGTGCAATCAGTGCACCACCATCAGACCGATCGTGATACGCCAATACCGTGTTTGCGGCTTTTAGCTCAACCATTGCGGCAAACAACGCCTTTACATCAGCCGCGGCCACATCAGGAACGCTTGAGCCTAACTGACCGTATGTCTGTGCAAGCGCGGAGCCACCGAGTCGATTCTGTCCACGCCCCAGATCAATCAACAGGATGCTGGTTGCTTCGTCGCGACGTAACTCGGGTGTCAATGTTTCGCGGGCATCACCTACGGGGGCAAAAGCCGTAACAATCAGGGACACCGGTGCCGTTACACTCTTGGCCTCGCCATTGTCATCCCATTGGGTCCGCATTGACATCGAGTCCTTGCCCACAGGAATGGTTATCCCAAGCTCCGGACAAAAGTCGAGCCCAACGGCTTTAACGGTGTCGTACAACACCGCATCGTCACCACGGTACCCTGCTGCACACATCCAGTTCGCCGACAACTTAATATCGTGCAAAGACAAGACGGGCGCAGCCAATAAATTAGTAATGGCCTCGGCCACCGCCAAGCGAGCCGATGCTGGGCCATTCAGTGTGGCGACGGGGGTTCTTTCACCCATACTCATCGCCTCACCCAAATGCGTATCAAGTCCCGCTGTGGTGACCGCAACGTCAGCTACTGGCACTTGCCAGGGCCCCACCATTTGATCCCGCGCAACCGTCCCCGTGACTGAGCGGTCACCGATGGTGATTAAAAAACCCTTACTGCCCACTGCAGGAAAGGTCAGCACCCGCTCTAGTGCGTCCGAAATAAGAACATCCCCATTGAACGAATCAACAGGTGGAGCCACGTGCGCGGTGCTTCTATGCATTTTGGGTGGTTTACCAAAGAGGAGCGAGAGTGGTAAATCAACAGGGTTGTTCTTAAACAGCCGGTCACCCAGTCGCAGATGCTGATCGTGGGTCGCCTCCCCAACAACTGCATGAGGGCAACGCTCGCGCTCACACATGGCTTTAAAAACCTCAAGGTTCTCAGGATTAATGGCCATAACGTAACGCTCTTGAGACTCGTTACACCAAATTTCGAGGGGACTCATACCCTTTTCATCACTCGGGATGTTACGTAACTCGAAATCCCCCCCGCAACCGCCGTCTTTAACGAGCTCGGGGAACGCATTACTCAAGCCACCAGCGCCAACGTCATGAATGAATGCAATTGGATTATTGTCTCCACGCTCCCAACATCGATCAATAACCTCCTGGCATCGGCGCTGCATTTCCGGGTTTTGTCGCTGCACCGAAGCAAAGTCGAGATCTTCGGTGCTTGCGCCACTGGCCATCGAGGACGCGGCACCGCCGCCTAAGCCAATAAGCATGGCTGGACCACCCAACACCACCAACTTGGCACCCGCATCAAATGGCGGCTTATCGACGTGCTCAACCTTGATATTACCGAAACCACCAGCGACCATAATGGGCTTGTGATAACCCCTCACACCTTCACTGGTCTCAACCTCAAAGGTTCTGAAGTAGCCCCCCAAATTCGGACGTCCGAACTCATTGTTAAACGCGGCAGCACCCAGGGGACCCTCGGTCATGATTTGACGCGGGGTCACGATACGACCGGGCTTTCCGTAGTTCAGTTCCCAAGGTCGCGGGTACTCTTGTAAATTTAAATGCGAGACGGTAAATCCACACAGGCCCGCTTTGGGTCGAGAACCACGACCCACCGCACCCTCGTCTCGAATTTCACCGCCCGAGCCGGTCCCTGCACCTGCAAAAGGCGCTATCGCAGTGGGGTGATTGTGGGTTTCAACTTTCATCAATAGGGCAATGGGCTCGTCGTGATAATGCCAAGACTGAGATGTGGGGTCCGGATAAAAACGGCCCGCTGTATGACCCGCAACAACAGCTGCGTTATCCGAGTAGGCAGAGAGGACGTTTTCACCGCCCTGCTGGTAGGTGTTTTTAATCATGCCAAACAAGGACCATTCCTGGTCAATGCCATTAATTGTCCACGACGCGTTGAAAATTTTATGCCGACAGTGTTCCGAGTTCGCTTGTGCAAACATCATGAGCTCTGCGTCGGACGGATTGCGGCCCAACGCCTTAAACGCGTCGGTCAGATAATCGATTTCGTCGTCTGCCAAGGCCAATCCAAGGGTCATATTGGCGCGGACTAGGGCGTCTCGATCCTCTTCAATGACTGGCACACTCGTCAATGGCGTCGGGTCAATAGCCGTGAATAAACCCGAAAGTTGCTCGAGCGCGCTTAGGGTCGTCTCGACCATTCTGTCATGCAAAAGACCCTG
>CAYVQI010000015.1:16972-30450 GCA_964454155.1 uncultured Alteromonadaceae bacterium
ACAAAATATGCGTGTGTGAGCATCAGTTTGGAATCGAGTTCAGCTACCTGTTGAGATAGCCGCATAAATCGAGCCGCAGAGAGTGCGTCCGACCCGGGCAAAAGAAGCATGTGCAGATCCTAAACGAAGAAGCGCACATCATACCGCGCCTGCGCCGCTGGGTGAATGTTCAGAGTAAAGATCTGAGCTACACTGGCCACATGAGATCCTGGTTCATTATCGCAGTATTGACCTTGACGAGCTGTGGCAATCCCACGGTGCTCGAGGACCTTCGCGCTAATAATGAGCTCGTGGTCGTGACTCGCAACGGACCGACGACCTACTACCTAGGCGCAGACGGGCCTGCAGGGTTTGAGTACGAACTTATTCGTGGATTTGCAGATGCGCAAGGGATGACCCTGAGAGTCAAAGTCGCGTTCACGCTAGAGGATGTTTTCGAGACACTTAAACGCGGCGAAGCACATATAGCAGCCGCCGGTTTAACAGGGTCGACCGAGAGGTCCCAATTATTTGAGTCCACCGAGACGTATCTCAATCAGCACCCGGTGGTCGTCTACAAAGCGGGGCAGTATCGACCTCGATCCCTTGACGATTTAGACGATCTCGACATCGTGGTTATGCGCGGAAGCCAGCACACGCTCAGACTCGGCGTACTCAGTGAAATAAATCCGGATATTCGCTGGCGTGTTTTAGAGACTGCTGAGTCAAGCGCGGTACTTGAGGCCATCGAACTGGGCAAGGCGGACATTGCTGTGTTGGACTCAGGCGAGTTCTCGATGCAACAACGCCTTTACCCCCGTGTCGCTGAGGCCTTTCAACTCAAAGAGGCACTCAGTACGGTGTGGTATTTGGGTAATGACCCGCGCGCTAAAGAGTGGCGTGACAAGGCAAATCAGTTTCTCAAGACCGCCGCTCAAAATGGAATACTTGAGCAAACGAAAGAGGCCTACTTTGGAAGTGTTGCTAATGCCTCTCGCATTGAGTCGTTTACCTTCCAAAAAGCCGTTGAAACGCAACTGCCTAAATGGCGGCCTCTGATCGAAAAAGTTGCGAAAGAGTTCCGAATCGACTGGCGATTACTTGCTGCTATTTCGTACCAGGAGTCGCACTGGGACCCTACTGCAAGATCACCAACGGGTGTGCGCGGAATGATGATGCTCACACGACCCACGGCGAAGGAAATGGGTGTTACGAATCGTCTGGACGCCGAACAAAGTCTGCACGGTGGTGCGAGGTTCCTTAACAGTTTGTTACGCCGACTGCCCAGCGACATTGACGACCCGGATCGGACCTGGATGGCGTTGGCTGCCTACAATATAGGAATGGCTCATCTCGAGGAGGCGAGGCGTCTTACCGAAGGCAACGGTCACGATCCACATCTCTGGCAGGATGTTCGCGCGCAGCTGCCTGACCTGCAGAATCCAGCGATTTATCCGCACCTGCGCCACGGATTTGCACGAGGAAAAGAAGCGGTGACCTACATCGACAATATTCGACACTACTACACGACACTGCAACTCAAAGACATCCCGAGCCGGGCAGTATCCCCCCCTTTAAATATTCGTGAAGTGACCCGCTCAGACGATACGCTTTTAAACTGGAATCCGCTGAGCCTTTGACTGTCGGCGAGATCGAAAAAACGACTGAAGTAACCGCGAACTCTCCCTCGACATAAGGCCCTCTTGCCACACCACGCGGTGATTAAGCGATGCGTTGTCGAGCAAGTTCGCGCTGCTTAAAACAGCGCCTGCCTTTGGCTCTTTTGCAGCAAACACCAAACGCTTGATTCGCGCATGCACCAGGGCGCCACAGCACATGGTGCAGGGCTCGAGCGTGACGAACAGTTCGCACTCTGGCAGACGATAGTTACCCAACATCTGTGCGGCTTTTCTCAGTGCCAACACCTCCGCATGCGCTGTCGGGTCGTTCAGCGTTATCTGGCGGTTACACTCAAGCGCAATCACCTGATCGTCGCGAACAACGACCGCGCCGACCGGCACTTCACCTAACGAGGCAGCGCGCTGCGCCTCTTCAAGCGCCAGTGCCATAAACCGAGCGTCGAAATCAGAAAAATCAGTCACAAAGGCTCCGCCGTGCAGAAGCGCCAGCACAACATGGCCAATGCACTTCGATGCGGCTGATACGGCACGCCTAGTTCCGCGAGCTGTCTGATGGTCGGACGCTCTTCAAGCCCATGAATACGCTTAAACCCCTCGCGCACGGCCAAGTCACCCACCGGCCATATATTGGGTCTACCCAATGAAAACATCAGGTACATGTGGGCTGACCAGTCGCCAAATCCTTTAATCTGGGTAATCGCGCGGATCGCCTCATCGTCGCTTAAGCGAGGCAAAGCCGTCAGAGACAGTACCTGGGTCGCTTCAGCGGTAGCGAGGCACCGCATGTATTCAACTTTTTGGCGAGAGAGCCCGGCACTACGAAGCGTGGTTTCGTCCGCACGCAATACTGCTTCCGCTGTGAGATCCCCTCCGAGTGAGGCCAATAGCTTTGTGTTGACTGATGTTGCAGCTGAAACGCTAATCTGCTGCCCGACGACAATGCGCGCAAGCGTCGCAAAACTGTGCGTGCGCCGCCGCTCTTCAGGGTAGCCAACCTGCGCTACCGCTCTGGCAATTCGCTCATGTTTTAGCGCAAGGATATCAAGCGATGCCTTAATACTTGCGTTGTCGAGAGCGTACTGCATTGCCTACCCGTGCACCGGATAGCCTAAATAACTATGGGCGTAGGCAATGGCACCATACAAGCCCACGGTCACAAGAATACCGACAAGTTCCAAGCCCCAACCGGCTGATGACTGCCGTATCGCGGCTTTACCGTCTTGACGATTAATCAAAATTACCGTCACCACAGCCCACGCCAGCAAGCCCCCAAAAAGCACCAAAGACGCTGCATCACCATTGACCAGTAGATGGGCCACACACCATGCTTTGATAGCGGTTAACTGGGGATGACGAATCAGCCCCGTCACGCGAGTTTTCATATCGGAGGAAACCATCAAATACACGGCAAGCAGCACCAGCAGGTTATTCACCGAGACCCATAACGGCTGCCGCACCCACCATACCGAGCCAGTCGCCTCCGGGTAACCTGCGATCATTAATACAACGCTACCGATCAGCAGCAGCGTGACTACAAGCTTACCAGCGGTACCCATGCGCTCGCGCATCGCAGGCATTACGCGCTTGAATAAGTGCGCAAGTGACCAGAGTGAAACCCCTAAAACAAGCATCAACATCGATCTGTCCTCAGCTCGCGCTGGATAGTTGCTTGGCCGCGACGTAGGCAACCAAAAACGTCACCACCTCGACAATGATCGGCTCAAGCGTCATGTCTCCACCGTGGACACTGGCCGCAATAATCCGTGCCGGCGCCACAAGCCCCACCAAGCAGCCACCGATTAAAACCATGGTCGCATTCTGCCGCAGACCACCGGCGATCAATAAAAACCCACTTCCCAAAAAGAACGCGGCGCTGTCACCGATTTGTGTCGTCAGCGCAGCACCGGTCAATAACTCGCTCGTCAAGGCCTCGGCCGCCATCGACGGGCTGAACGTCCACAGAACGCCCAAAATCAATAAAGGAATGCCCACCAAAACAGGACCGTATTTTGCAAACATCGTTTTTCTCCACGCCGTTATTATTCGTATTACGACGTACTCTCCCTGTCTGGCATCGCGATGTAAAGCGAGAGGCAAAAAAAAGCCCCGCTCTAAGCGGGGCTTTAAAGACCTGAAAAGCGCTACTTTGACTTCGCTTCTTTGCGCGCCTTTGCCTCTTCAATCACGGTCGCCGCAACACTTGACGGACACGGCATGTAGTGTGAGAACTCCATCGAGAACTGACCCCGTCCTGAGGTCATGGTTCGCAGTGAGCCGATGTAGCCAAACATCTCTGAAAGCGGCACATCCGCCTTGACGCGAACGCCCGTCGTACCTGCCTCCTGATCCTTGATCATGCCGCGGCGACGGTTGAGGTCACCAATGACGTCACCCACGTGATCGTCCGGTGTGAACACGTCAACCTTCATAATAGGCTCGATCAGTTGAGGTGAGGCTTTTGGCATGCTCTGACGGTATGCACCCTTAGCGGCAAGCTCAAACGCAATTGCCGAGGAGTCAACTGCGTGGAATCCACCGTCGTACAGCTCTACCGCAACGTCTAATACCGGGAACCCTGCCAGCGGACCTTCCTGCATCATGACCGAAAAGCCTTTTTCGATCGCTGGGAAGAATTCTTTCGGAACATTACCGCCCACGACACTTGAAGTGAACGTGAAGCCGTCGCCCGGTTGTCCAGGAATAATGCGGAAATCAATCTTACCAAATTGACCGGAACCACCAGACTGCTTTTTGTGCGTGTAGCTGTCATCGATAGCCTGCGTGATCGTCTCACGATAGGCCACCTGAGGCTGTCCAACTTCGAGGTCGACGCCGTATGTTCTTCGAAGAATGTCGATTTTAATATCAAGGTGCAGCTCGCCCATGCCTTTAAGAATGGTCTCGCCCGAGTCCTCGTCAGTCTCAACGCGGAACGACGGGTCTTCTGCAATCATCTTACCAATCGCAATTCCCATCTTCTCCGATCCGCCTTTATCCTTCGGCGCCACGGCAATAGAAATCACCGG
The DNA here is from genome assembly GCA_964454155.1 of uncultured Alteromonadaceae bacterium. Classification (GTDB taxonomy): domain Bacteria; phylum Pseudomonadota; class Gammaproteobacteria; order Pseudomonadales; family Halieaceae; genus Luminiphilus. The sequence goes on from CAYVQI010000015.1 coordinate 21,618, forward strand.
ATCAGGAAATACCATCGCCTCTAAGGTGCAGGGCGAATCAGTCGAGCACAGCGTGTGCCCGGTTTGAACATTTTTCATTCCAATACAGGCAAATATGTCGCCCGCCTGAGCCATATCGACTTCGGTGCGATCGTCTGCATGCATCTCTACCATCCGACCGATCCGTTCAGTTTTGCCAGTGGCTGAGTTAAGGATAGTGTCGCCCTTTTTCATCGTACCCGAGTAGACTCGAATAAAGGTCAGCGCACCAAAACGGTCATCCATGATCTTGAATGCGAGTGCTCGCAGGGGCTCATTGACGTCGACTATCGCCACTTCTCCCGTCGCCTCGCCTTCGTCGTCGGTCAACGGCTGTGGATCAACTTCGGTAGGGCTGGGCAGATAATCAACAACCGCATCCAGAACGAGCTGAATGCCTTTATTTTTAAACGCACTTCCGCAGTACGTAGGGAAGAAATGCATCGTGCGCGTACCAATGCGAATACAACGCTTAATGTCTTCCAAAGAAGGCGTCGCGCCCTCCATGTACTCCATCATTAAGTCGTCGTCCATCTCGACCGCGGCCTCAATGAGTTGCTCATGGTACGTCTCGACGTCGTCGACCATATCTGCAGGAACGTCAACGACCTCAAAATTCTCAGGCTTGCCGGAATCATCCCAGACATAGGCTTTCTTGGTCAGAACGTCGACAACGCCAACGAAATCGTCTTCGGTACCAATGGGTAATGTCATCACCAGTGGGTTAGCCGCGAGCACGTTGCGCACTTGGTCAACAACGCGGTAGAAATCTGCTCCCAGCCGATCGAGCTTATTGACGAAAATCAGACGCGCAACCTCTGACTCGTTGGCGTAACGCCAGTTCGTCTCAGATTGAGGCTCAACACCGCCCGAACCGCAGAATACGCCGACTCCACCATCGAGAACTTTCAACGATCGGTACACCTCGACCGTAAAGTCCACGTGTCCAGGCGTGTCGATGATGTTCATTCGGTGATCTTTCCAGAAGCAGGTTGTCGCCGCAGACTGAATTGTAATTCCACGTTCCTGCTCTTGTTCCATGAAGTCGGTGGTTGCAGCACCGTCGTGCACTTCGCCGGTTTTGTGGATTTTTCCGGTGAGTTTCAAAATACGCTCGGTCGTCGTGGTTTTACCCGCGTCAACGTGAGCGAAAATACCGATGTTGCGATACAGGGATAGGTCTGCAGACATTGTTCTCATCTTCCAGTCGGTTGTGTTAAGTCGGGCGGCAACAGCGTCATCTCTGCGCTGCGCCATGCCGGCTAAGCGATGTCTGTCAACATCAACAACCGGCGCCTTATAAAGTCGTTTACTCGGAGTTACTGCAATACGAGACTACAGCCACTTCCAGTGCGCGCGCTTTTTACCACATTCACGGGTCGAGAAGTAGGTGTTGTACGACAAAGTGATAACTTTTGACGTTACTTCCATGAGCAAGCCCGTATCCGTCTGAGCTCAGCGACTCATTCCAACAACCTAACCCACGACGGCGTTAAGCAAAAAGCGTTTGAGAGGCTTGAATTTTGCACAAAATCCGACCAATGTTGGCGACATAACGGCGCCCGCGAACAACCATAAAAAACAGGGCCTATAAACAAGTGTGAGGACACAGCATGCAGATGAATATGGGGTTATTGCTATCAAAGCGCGCACATCTCAATCCCGAGCGCGAGGCCTACGTCGAGAGTGATGGCAGCCGCCGGTTCACATTTAAAGCGCTTAATGAGCGCGCAAATCGACTTGCAAACTCGCTTCAGGCGGATGGCATAAAACAGGGTGATCGAGTCGGATTACTGCTCATGAACTCAGTAGAATTTATGGAAGCGTTTTTCGCAATCGCAAAGGTGGGCGGCGTCGTTGTCCCGCTAAACTGGCGACTTGTTGCGGACGAGCTTGAATTTATCTTGAAGGACGCTGGGGCAACCCGACTGATCTTCGATGATGCTTTTTCATCAACCGCGGCAGAGTTACACAGTCGCACCAATAAAACCGATATTCAGCAGTGGCTTCAGGTACTGGGCGGCGTCTCAGACGACGCTGGTCAACCGTTTGCTACGTCATATGAGCAGTTCTGTGAGGCATCGGGTACCCACGAGCCTCAATGCGGCGCTGAAGATGACGACATGCTGTACATAATGTACACGTCAGGGACGACCGGGCTCCCAAAAGGCGTTGTTCATACACATACAACGGCAATGTGGGGGGTGCTCACGATTCACGCCACCGCCGATTACCAAGCCAATGAGCGCTATCTCGCCTGCTTGCCTATGTTTCACGTGGGCGCGCTCACTCCGCTGACTATCAACGTTTACCACGGCGCAACGACCTACGTCATGAGAAGCTTTGATCCCGTCGCTGCTTGGGAATGCGTGGCACGTGAAAAAATCACCAGCGGGCTACTGGTGCCGGCAATGCTCAATTTCATGGTGCAGGTTCCAGGCTACGAGAACTACGATTGGTCCAGCGTTCGCGGCTTCATGACAGGCGCCGCGCCGGTGCCATTGGCACTCACGCAACAATTTCAGCACATGGGCATCGACATCAACCAAGTTTACGGTCTCACCGAAACCTGTGGTCCTGCGTGCCTCATGGATTCGCTGAACGCAGTGAGCAAACCAGAGTCGTGTGGCAAGCCATTTTTCTTTACCGAAGTGATGGTCGCAGACGAGCACGGAAACGAATTACCAGTCGGTGAGGCAGGGGAAATGCTCGTCCGCGGCAAGCACATTATGCGTGAGTATTGGAATCGACCTGACGCAACCGCCGACACCCTCGTGAATGGTTGGCTTCGCACCGGTGACGTTGGCGTCATGGATGACCAAGGATTCTTTTCGATACAAGATCGGATCAAAGATATGATTATTTCAGGTGGGGAAAATGTATACCCCGCCGAAATTGAAGGTGTCTTGCAAAGTCACCCTGGCATTAGTGAGGCGGGGGTTATCGGGCAGCGCAGTGACAAGTGGGGCGAGTCGCCGCTCGCCGTCGTGGTGAAAACCGATGACGCACTGACGGCCGAAGAAATTCTCTCCTACTGCCAAGACAAGCTCGCGCGTTTTAAGCAACCTGCGGCTGTTGAGTTCATCGATATCATCCCAAGGAACCCCAGCGGAAAAATACTCAAGCGCGTTCTTCGTGAGCAATATCCGAGGGACGCAAACGTCTGAGGCCTTTGCGCGGCCTCCCCGTCAGCGTGCAGAGCCACGCTGTCAGATCGGTGAGCCGGGCGGCACCGTCAACTCCGAATTCTGAAATGCGCTTGGGTCATCCACTAAAACACCGATGCGTTTCGCCAAAAATCGCATGTGCGCATTACCCGCAAGAGTGCGCTCTCGAGATTTTTCCGCACGACGTTGAATTTTAAGCAAGGCGTCCAACGCATCAGCACGCACTTGCACCGCCGCAGACGCATTCCCAAGCAGCTCGGCCAGCTTGTCAACCATCAAAAGTTGTACCGTTCGTTCAATCGCCACCAGCTCAGGCGCTCGGGCTTCGGGCCATCGATCGTTGATCACTATCGAGAGAATATCCCCAAAACTTGGGAGGCTTGCGTCGATCAATTGCTGATTGTTCATCCGAGCCGCTCGTTTATGATCGAGCAGCTGCGACAAAGTGATCTGTGCTGCTGTCGCTGCTGCAGCCATAGGGTCAAATACATACCCAGTATGACGGGGAAACAGTTCTCGACTCACACCAGACTGAGGGGGTCTGGGTGGGATCATCGACACCACCTTGTCTGAGAGTTGCAGCACATTCGGTTCCAATGTAGCGAGCATTGCCGACAAGGCCGATCGCTGGGCCTCAGCTGAGACGCGCGTTGTTGCGGTTTGCCCATCGCCGCGCATGGCATAGGTAAAGGACTGTCCACCAAGTAAGGTGGCCGCTGCAGCCACCTGATAACGATGCATCAAATACGCGGGGACCAAAACGTCTTCGAGTGTGGCCAGCGGTCTACCGTTTTGGATCGCTTTCTCGGAGAAGTTATCAAGCACATGTGATCGCAACGCCATCATCCGGTTAAGTTCAACCACGGCGTCACTACCGCTGTCCCAAAGACTGCCATTGGGGTGTGCAGGCCCCGCTGACGATCGACTGCCAATGCGCGCGTGCTCGTCTGCAACATAGGTCAAGCCCGAGGCCAAAGTCTCCTCAATGATCGCGGCCCTGCCATCAGTCTCAGATTCACCGTCAGGAAAATCTTGATAGCCCCAGACAATCGCACGCTTATCCCAAGCACCTATGCCTTCATCGTAGGCGTCATCAAGCACCACCTCGCCGGATTCAGACAGGGTCACGAAGGGGTGTGGGTAGTCCATGACCGATGCTCTGTCGTCGGCACTTGCAGCAAAATTGTGTGCGATACCCAGCGTATGTCCTACCTCATGGGCAGATAACTGACGAATGCGCGCGAGTGCAAAATCACTTATCGCCTCGCTCGAATTGGACTCACCGTAAGGCGCCACCAACCCTTCGGCAATGAGGTAGTCCTGCCTTACCCTCAGGGAGCCCAGCGTCACATGTCCTTTCAGAATTTCCTGAGTACGCGGATCACGAACACTCGCACCGTAAGACCAGCCGCGCGTTGAGCGATGCACCCACTGAATCACGTTGTAACGAATGTCCATCGAGTCTACCCCCGCGGGCAAGACCTTTACTTGAAAGGCGTCTTTGTAGCCGGCCGCCTCAAAGGCTTGATTCCACCAGAGTGCACCTTCGATAAGGGCCGTTTTGACAGGCTCTGGGGCACCAGAGTCTACCCAGTACACAATCGGCTCTACCGCTTCACTGATCGCAGCGGTCGGATCTATTTTCTCCAAACGGTGTCGTCGCGCAAATGCGGACTTCACGGGCTCATCAATGGGACTCGCATAGTCGTACACCAAACTGGCTTCACCACTGTCGATGTAACCGGCTCTTGGATCAAACGGTAACGGCGTATAGCCATCATCCGGCAGACGCACAAACGAGTGATGACTGTGCACGGTAATGGCGCTCGGATTCGGCGCTACGGTCCTCAATATGGATCCTTCCGACTTACCGGCGTAGGTTAACGTTGCATCGATTTCTGTATTGTCGGGAAACGACTTTGTTTTAGCTTTGTAGATCGCTGATCGCGACGCATCGATCGCATAAGATCCCTCTCCTCTCGCCGCCAGGTGCTCAGACAATCCGGTCGCATCACTTAGCGCAAAGTCGGTAAGGTCAATAAACACATGCTCATCGGTCGCTTCCACCACCTCGAAACCCCAAATGATCGATTTAGCAAAGGCTTCCTCTACGGCACGACGCTCGGCCAAATTCTCAGACCGAGCCACGTATTTAGTGTTGATGGCCGTCAGAAAGACCTTCTGACCGACTCGATCAAATTCGACCAGATAGGTGTCGCCTAACCGACCACGATCAAGTCCCAAATCATTTGAGCCCACTCCATGGGACAGTCCGTTGTAATAGATCAAAGGCTCGGTGATTTCATCAATATCAGCGAACAGCTGTCCCTCGTCTTTGTCCCAGTAGAGCGGTAAAAACCCGGCAATGAACTCGCTGCGGTCCAACACCGATAAAGGCTCTGGTGACGCCTCGAGTGGCTCGCTGGCAAACGACGTTGAGCAGACAAGTAAGAGTGCCCATAAAGTGAGTAAACGCATTGTGATCCCCTGTACTGGAAGACGAACCGTAGCACGCGCGGGGCCCTGTCAAAAGTGCGCCCCCAGCGCGACATTGACTGGGCTAACGGTTTTGAGAGTGGGTGACCTGTGCGGCACGTCCACCATGAACGTCGCCCTATAAGTGCAGCGTGATTGTCGGTACTTGTGACGCCCGAAGTAGGTCATTGGTTCGGCTTCCTAACAGGAGACTTCTCCAAGGCGAGTGGCTGTACGCACCCATGATTAAGAGGTCGGCCTCGCGCTCAGCAATGGCACGCGTCACCACTTGCTCTGGATCGCCTGCGATGAACGTTGCGTTGACATCAAAAGAGGCATCAGTCAGCACCCGTTCCGCCCACTCGAGTTGCCGAGTAGACTCGTTACTGCGTTTACCCGACATGATGACGTGTATCGGTAAATCACGCATATTGGGATACGCAGCGAGGAGTTCGATACCTCGGCGTGTCATTTTTCCACCGTCGAAGGCCACAAGAACACTTTTGGGCGCCTTGAAGTCGTCCGACACCGTCATAACAGGGCGCTTTATCTGTCGGCAGATCGCTTCAACGTGACGACCTAAATCACGCCGTGTATGCAATGCCGACTCTCCGCGTCGCCCTAAAATATACATGGCAACGGTGGACTCTTGTTCTTGCAATGTATCCAGCAGCTGTCCGTAACGCTGACGCGTGTCTATTTGCACCGGAGCCTGCACTTCACAGCGCTGCTTAAGACCATTGAGAAAGAGACGGCCTTGATCACGTGCTGCGCGGCTTCGCTCGCCCTCCTCTTGGGAAAGACGCTCCAATAAGTTTTCTTGAGCATCCATGCCAATCGATCCAGACCGGTCGATCTCAGACGCAACCTCCTGGTGACGATCAATGACGTGCAGCAACTCTAAAGGGGAAGACAACCGAGTCGCGGCCCATGCGGCATAGTCAGCCACATGTGTCGCGTAATCCGATTGATCGACACAAGCCAATATTTTTCGCGGCTGGCGCATGACCTAATCCTCAGTGATCAAGGAGCAGATCGTCTGCTCCGTCTTTGTCGTGGATGGCAAACTTGTCCACGAGGGTTGCACTGGCCTGATTGAGTCCAATGACCTCTACATCAGTGCCCTCGCGCCGAAACTTGATGACGATTTTATCCAGCGCACTGACCGCAGTGATGTCCCAAAAATGGGCACGACTCACGTCAATATAAACCTTGTCGACGACCTCTTGATAGTCAAATACCGTCGAGAATCGATCGGCGCTTGCGAAAAAGACTTGACCAAAAACAGTGTATCTACGCGCACGACCTTCGTCACAAGCGACTGAGCTGACGCTCAAAATACGACCCACTTTTTGGGCAAAGAAAAAACCAGACAGCAGAACACCCGTCAAAACACCCTGAGCTAAATCATGTGTCGCAACCGTCACAAATACAGTGGAGAGCATCACGACACTCGAGCTCTTGGGGTGGGTCTTCAAGTTTCTGATCGAATCCCAGTTAAATGTTCCAATGGACACCATGATCATCACTGCAACCAATGCGGCCATAGGGATCTGACTCACCCAGTCCCCTGCAAAAACCACCATAACCAACAAGAGCAGGCCCGCCACCAGTGTCGATAGACGGCCCCTTCCACCCGATTTCACGTTGATAACCGACTGTCCGATCATGGCGCACCCGGCCATTCCACCCATGAAGCCTGTCGCCACATTGGCAACGCCTTGACCGACGCATTCGCGATTCTTATCACTCTGCGTGTCCGTCAAATCATCCACAATCGTCGCCGTCATCAGCGATTCCAGAAGACCAACAACCATCAGCGTTGCCGAGTAGGGAAAAATGATTTCTAAAGTCTCCCACGTCATGGGAACGTCGGGCATGAAAAAGTTTGGCAGACTATCAGGCAGATCACCCATGTCTCCGACTGTTCGTATATCCAAATCCATGACAATGGCCACTAGCGTCAGAAATACGATGGTAATGAGCGGCGAGGGAATCGCGGTTGTGAGTCGCGGCAACCCGTAAATAATAGCAAGCCCCGCGGCGGTCATGACGTAAACCTCCCAACCGACATTAGTGAGTTCGGGCAGCTGAGCCATAAAAATCAAGATGGCCAGTGCATTGACAAACCCTGTGACCACCGAGCGCGACACAAAACGCATCAACTCACCGAGACGAACCCATCCTGCAATGATCTGCAGAACGCCTGTGAGCACCGTAGCGGCGAACAAATACTGAAGGCCGTGATCTTTGACCAACGTCACCATCAGCAGAGCCATCGCACCGGTCGCTGCTGAGATCATACCGGGACGACCTCCGGTAAACGCTATGATGACAGCGATCGAAAACGACGCATAAAGTCCGACTTTGGGATCGACCCCTGCGATGATTGAAAAAGCAATGGCCTCAGGAATGAGCGCCAACGCAACAACGAGTCCTGCAAGAACATCGTTTCGAATATTTGAGAACCACTCTTGGCGGATCGTATCCATGAGACCTTTGCTTTTTAGGGAATGCCACAGCGTTACGCGGTGAACTGAAAGCTGGATCCATAACAAAAACAACGACACAAGAGCGCGCGCGCGCTCTTGTTTGAATGGTCCCTAGCGAAACCAAAGTATACCATGCTCTACTTCTCAACGGTGCAGAGATATGTCAATGAATCCCGAGATACTGCTGATCGCAGAGGCACACGAAGAGTGGCCTCAGCACGTTATCGAGTTGACTGCGGGACGTTTAGTGGCGCTGCGGCTTGATCCAAAAGCACCTCTGGCGAGTGATACCCGACTCGAGTCTGTACGCGTGCTGGTGGGCGGGCCTCAGGACGCAGTGCGATGGGTGAACAGCTGCCCAAAATTAGAGTGGATTCAAAGTACGTGGGCAGGTGTCGATGCACTCGCATCACTGATACCTCGTCACGTTGTCGTCACGCCGCTTAAACACGTTTTTGGACAGGCCATGTCGGAATTTGTCATGGGCTGGATTCTCTCGATCGAACGTCGCGTCATAACGCGTGCCACGACCTCGAAATGGGACAGTTCGCCAGAACCCGGCGTTCTCGGTAAGACAATGGGAATCCTCGGCACTGGCAGCATAGGACAGGCGGTTGCACAAGCGGCGGGGCAATTTGGTATTCGGTGCAAAGGCCTTAATTCGGACGGTCGCTCGGTACC
>CAYVQI010000016.1:0-28653 GCA_964454155.1 uncultured Alteromonadaceae bacterium
GCACAGCTTGCCTTGGGTGCGGTTGTAAAAGCTCCTGCGGTTTTTGGCTGTTTAGGGCCGCTATGTTGGCTTTCGATCGATGTTGAGAGGCGCCTGATCTGCGAGGCAGTGTCGGCGTATTGACCGCGCTTTGGTGCGCTGAAGTAGCACCTGCTGAACGAGTAAAAGTGCGCTCGGGTGCTGATAAATTTTTGAGGCCTGTGAATGAAAGGAATCCGGCGCTGTTTTGAGGGTAAAATTTGGTGTTGACACTCCCCCTTGACACCTAGAGAATGTGCGCCCTTCCGGAGGGGTTCCCGAGTGGCCAAAGGGATCAGACTGTAAATCTGACGCGCGAGCTTCGGTGGTTCGAATCCACCTCCCTCCACCAAGGATTTTGTAAGACACGGTGCGGTATGGGCCTTGTGAGTTAAAAAAGAGGGGGCTGGACCGGACAAGCCCTGTCGTGAGAGCGACGAGCCGTCAGAAGACGGTAGGCTTAAGGTTTAGCCACCGTCGGCGGTTGAATGCTGCGGGCATAGTTCAATGGTAGAACCTCAGCCTTCCAAGCTGATGATGCGGGTTCGATCCCCGCTGCCCGCTCCAAGATCCGGCGATGAGTTGATGCTCATATAGCTCAGTCGGTAGAGCACTTCCTTGGTAAGGAAGAGGTCACCGGTTCAAATCCGGTTATGAGCTCCATTTTGAGCAGTTGCATGTTGTGACTGTTCGACCGCTTCGGCGGTCAAAGCAGTACAGGCCACGGCCTATACTGAGTCGGGCACACAGCGGTAGGTGTGCTTAATTGAGTAAGGCGCGTTGGCGTCGGGAAATATGCGAAGTTGACCAGGAGAGGGTCGTAATGGCAAAACAGGCATTTGAGCGTTCGAAGCCCCACGTAAACGTGGGCACAATTGGGCACGTTGACCACGGTAAAACAACGCTGACTGCAGCGTTAACACGTGTGTGCTCTGAAGTTTTCGGTGGTGAAGCAGTAGCGTTTGACGGTATCGATAACGCTCCTGAAGAGCGTGAGCGTGGTATCACGATTGCGACTTCACACGTAGAGTACGAGTCGACTGACCGTCACTACGCACACGTCGACTGTCCCGGACACGCGGATTACGTGAAGAACATGATTACCGGTGCTGCGCAGATGGACGGCGCGATCTTGGTATGTGGCGCAACTGACGGCCCGATGCCCCAGACTCGTGAGCACATCCTGCTGTCGCGTCAGGTGGGTGTTCCTTACATCGTTGTGTTCCTCAACAAGGCCGATCTTCTTGCTGAAGATTGCGGCGGCGTTGATACAGAGGAATTCGAAGAGATGAAAGAACTCGTTGAGATGGAGCTTCGTGAGTTGCTCGATACTTATGAGTTCCCAGGTGACGATACTCCGATTATTTGTGGTTCGGCACTGATGGCTCTTAACGGTGAAGATGAAAATGGTCTTGGCACCACAGCTGTCAAAGCGCTCGTTGAGACGCTTGACTCCTACATTCCTGAGCCGGAGCGTGCGATCGATCAGCCGTTCTTGATGCCTGTGGAAGACGTATTCTCAATTTCAGGTCGTGGAACCGTTGTCACCGGTCGTGTTGAGCGCGGTATCATCAACGTCGGCGACGAAGTCGAAATTGTTGGTATCAAGGAAACAGTCAAGACCACATGTACGGGTGTTGAGATGTTCCGAAAGCTGCTCGACGAAGGTCGTGCGGGTGAAAACGTCGGTGTTCTTCTTCGCGGTACCAAGCGAGAAGACGTTGAGCGTGGTCAGGTCCTTACAGTGCCTGGTGGCGTTAACCCACACACCAAGTTTGAGGCCGAAGTCTACGTCTTGGGTAAAGACGAAGGCGGTCGTCACACGCCATTCTTCAAGGGCTACCGTCCCCAGTTTTACTTCCGCACAACGGACGTAACGGGTGCGGTTGAGTTGCCTGCTGGTGTTGAAATGGTTATGCCAGGCGACAACCTGAACTTCGTTGCTACTTTGATCGCGCCAATCGCGATGGAAGAAGGTCTGCGGTTTGCTATCCGTGAGGGTGGTCGAACAGTAGGCGCTGGTGTCGTCGCTAAAATTATCGAGTAATCGATAATTCGGTGAGGCGAGCTTTGGCTCGCCTCAATATAGAGCCGGACCGCTCTTGCAGCGTGTTCGGCTTTGTCGTCTTTGCCAAATCGGTGTAAGCAGACGCCAAAGATGTGATAGGCCAGTAGCTCAATTGGCAGAGCAGCGGATTCCAAATCCGCAGGTTGGGGGTTCGATTCCCTCCTGGCCTGCCACTCCCTTTAACTAATGGGGTGGTGGGGAATTAGTGGGGAGCGAGTTTGGCGCCCCTGAAGGGATTTGATATGAGTGAAGCTGCGAGCAATAAGCTCGATAGCGTGAAGTGGTTGCTGGTCGTTGCGCTTTTGGGTGCAGGGATCGTCGGCAATAGCTATTTTAGTGACGAGTCTTTGTTGTATCGAGTGATCGCTATTTTGGTGATTGCCGGTATTGCGCTTTCAATTTCGGTAACCACTGGGCGTGGTGCGGCTGCTTGGGCAATGATCAAAGGCGCGCGCACTGAAATTCGTAAAGTGATCTGGCCGACGCGCCAGGAGACAACGCAAACGACGGTGATCGTTATGGTCGCTGTGGTTGTTTGTGGATTGTTTTTTTGGGCGTTAGACAGCTTCCTGGGATGGGTCGCTTCACTACTTTTGGGTTAAGGGACAAAGCATGGCTTTACGTTGGTATGTAGTGCACGCATTTTCTCAGTACGAGAAAAAAGTAGCGGTCGCCCTTAAGGAGCGCATTGAGCGCTTTGGAATGGAAGATCGTTTCGGTGAGATTATTGTCCCAACCGAAGAAGTGATCGAGATGAAAGGTGGGCAAAAGCGCAAGAGCGAGCGTAAATTCTTTCCAGGGTACGTGCTTGTTCAGATGGAGCTTGGGGACGACACGTGGCACTTGGTTAAAGATACGCCGAGAGTATTGGGTTTTATCGGTGGAAAGGCAGATCGCCCGGCGCCCATTACCGAGGCGGAGGCGAACGCTATTTTACAGCGTGTTGAGGCCGGTGTTGATCAGCCCAAGCCAAAGACGGTGTTCGAGCCTGGCGAAATGGTGCGTGTGGTCGACGGTCCCTTCAATGATTTCAATGGTGTTGTTGAGAGTGTTAATTACGAAAAAAGTCGCCTAAACGTCGCTGTATTGATCTTCGGTCGCTCGACGCCCGTAGAGTTGGAATTCGGTCAGGTCGAAAAAGGCTGATTAAGGTCGCTATAAAAGTAGCGAAGTAACGCCGCGTAGCGGCATTTGTTGGGGAGCCCGCGTAGTTTGACTACAACGGCGTTTGCACCCAGGAGTTAAAACAATGGCAAAGAAAATTGACAGCTACATCAAGCTGCAAATCCCTGCCGGTCAGGCGAACCCATCACCGCCTGTCGGTCCTGCGCTGGGTCAGAAGGGTGTCAACATCATGGAGTTCTGCAAAGCGTTTAATGCAGAGACTCAAGGTCTTGAACCTGGGCTCCCGACTCCGGTCGTGATCACTGTCTACAGTGACAAATCGTTCACGTTCATCAAGAAGACGCCACCCGCGTCGGTCTTGCTGAAAAAGATTGCGGGCATTAAGAGCGGTTCCGGTCGCCCTAATACTGAAAAAGTAGCCAAGGTGACGCGTGCACAGCTTGAAGAGGTCGCGACGCAGAAGTGGCCTGACCTTACAGCGTCAGATATGGACGCTGCCGTACGCACCATCGCAGGCAGCGCTCGAGCCGCGGGTATAGATACAGAGGGGGTTGTTTAAGATGGCTAAGTTATCAAAACGTGTAAAAGCATTCAGAGCACGCGTTGACGCCAACAAGAGCTATTCTCTTGATGAAGCGATCGCGATTCTCAAGGAAACAGCGACCGTTAAGTTTAATGAATCAGTTGAGTTGGCGGTAAACCTAGGCATTGATGCGCGTAAGTCAGACCAAGGTGTTCGGGGTGCGACTACCTTGCCTCACGGTACGGGCTCAGAAGTGCGTGTTGCTGTCTTCACTCAGGGTGAAAATGCCGACAAGGCCAAAGAAGCTGGCGCTGATCTCGTGGGTATGGAAGATCTTGCTGACCAAATTAAGGGCGGCATGATGGACTTTGATGTCGTTGTGGCATCGCCCGATGCAATGCGCGTGGTGGGTCAGTTAGGTCAGGTGTTGGGTCCGAGAGGACTGATGCCTAACCCGAAAACAGGCACAGTGACACCCGATGTGGCAACTGCCGTTCAGAACGCAAAGGCGGGTCAAGTGCGTTTCAGATCCGATAAAAACGGCATTATCCACGGTGGAATTGGGAAAATCAGCTTTGAGCCTGATGCTATCCAAGGAAACTTAGTCGCCGTTCTGGCAGACCTCAAGAAGGCGAAGCCGGCTGCAGCAAAGGGCGTGTATTTTCAGAAGGTGACACTCTCGACCACGATGGGTCCGGGCGTCACGATCGATCACGGCGAAATCGAATTTTAAGTTGATGTGAATTTGTTCCGGGTTCAGCCCGGGGCATGCTCGTCGTTGTTTGACGAGATGGGAGCACTGCATTTGGGTGCTCCGCTTTGAAGTCTCAAGCAGAGTGTGTGGGCATCGCCCCTAGCAGGACGCCAGACTATCAAAGACCGTAGGGGGAGGCGCAGTCTCCTTAAACGAAGCCGGTAGTGTTCAACCTACGCAGATGGTGAATCCGTTCACCTAGGGTGGTCACAGCGATGTTGTGACCTTGGCATAAACCATAGGAGTAGATCCGTGGCAATTGGACTCGAAGAGAAGAAAGCGATCGTCGCTGAAGTCAACGAGACAGCGGCCAGTGCTTTGTCACTTGTGATTGCTGACGCCCGAGGCGTGGCATCCAATGACATGACGGCTCTCCGTGCTACCGCTCGCGAGAATCAAGTTCATTTGCGTGTTGTTCGCAACACACTCGCAAAGCGTGCATTAGAAGGGACTGACTACGAATGTGTCACCGATACATTAGTGGGTCCGTCCATTTTCGGATTTTCGATGGAAGATCCGGGTGCAGCGGCTCGGTTGTTTAAAGATTTCGCCAGAGACAACGGTGAATTCGAAGTTAAAGCATTGTCTGTTAGCGGTAAGTTGCTGGGTGCAGACCAGCTCGACGTTTTGGCGAAACTGCCAACTCGAGAGCAAGCACTCGCATCGTTGATGAGCGTGATGCAGGCGCCTGTCGGCAAGTTTGTTCGCACTGTTAATGAAGTGCCAAGCAAGCTGGTTCGTACATTGGCGGCGATTCGTGATCAGAAAGAGCAGTCCGCGTAAGCGAGTGCTCGACTACACATTTTAGGAGAGATAAACATGGCAATTTCAAAAGAAGAAATCCTTGACGCAATCGCAGAAATGAGCGTGATGGATGTTGTTGCGTTAGTTGAGGCGATGGAAGAGAAGTTTGGCGTTTCAGCGGCGGCAGCGGTTGCAGTAGCAGCACCTGCGGCGGGTGGCGATGCAGGCGCAGCGGCAGTTGAGCAAACTGAATTCGACGTCATTCTGACATCAGCGGGCGAGAAGAAAGTCAACGTGATCAAGGCAGTTCGCGCGATCACAGGTCTGGGTCTCAAAGAGGCGAAAGGCTTGGTTGATGGTGCTCCATCAGCAGTTAAAGAAGGCGTCAGTAAAAGCGATGCCGAGGACGTTAAGTCGCAGATCGAAGAAGCTGGCGGTTCTGTCGAGCTTAAGTGATCCCTCGGGGTTACAGAGATGCCTGTCCGGGCTGGTGCGCGATGCGCACCAGCCTCTTCCCGGTTTGAATGACCGGTTGTTTTGGCGTTAAGCCATAAATGTCGGCGTTTGCCGACGACATTCGTTGAGGAGTATCAATGACTTACTCGTTTACAGAGAAGAAGCGCCTACGGAAAGATTTTGGTTCCATGCCGGAGGTGATGGATATCCCCTATCTGCTGGCCATCCAGCTGGATTCTTATCGAAAGTTCACGCAGTCGGATATCGCAGTAGAAGAGCGCGGCGATTACGGTTTGCACGCAGCTTTCCGCTCCGTATTCCCAATCTCTAGCTACAGTGGCAATGCGGCGTTGGAGTATGTCGACTATGCGCTAGGTACCCCCGTTTTTGACGTTGATGAATGTGTGCTGCGCGGCACAACTTATGCCTGCGCGCTCCGAGTCAAAGTCCGCCTTATTATTTATGATAAAGAGGCCAGCACAAAATCCATTAAAGACATTAAAGAACAAGACGTTTACATGGGTGAAATTCCGCTCATGACCGAGAACGGGACGTTTGTGATCAACGGTACCGAGCGCGTCATCGTGTCGCAGCTGCACCGATCACCAGGTGTTTTCTTCGATCACGATCGCGGCAAGACGCACTCGAGTGGAAAGCTCCTCTACAGTGCGCGAATCATTCCCTACCGTGGTTCTTGGCTCGATTTTGAGTTTGATCCAAAGGATCAGGTCTTTGCGCGCATCGACCGTCGTCGGAAGCTGCCGGCGACGGTTCTGTTGCGTGCCCTTGGCTATGAATCAGAAGAAATCCTTGAGATGTTCTACGAGACGACGTCCTTCCAGCTTAACGACGACGACTCGACCACTATGACGTTGGTGCCTAAGCGCTTGCAAGGCGACATGGCCGCGTTTGACATCATGGTGGGTGATAAAGTCATTGTGGAGCTCGGGCGCCGTATTACTGCCCGTCACATTCGTCAGTTAGAAGATGCCGGTGTGGAATCGCTGGTTGTGCCAGACGAGTACCTTGTGGGTCGTCGTGTGGCAACGCCGGTGATCGACAAGGCCAGCGGTGAAGTGTTGCTCGAATGCAACGGTGAGATCACTGAGGAGACTGTTGGCGTCTTCCGCGAGAAGTCAATTGAGGCTGTCGAAACGATCTACACCAATGAGATCGACTGCGGACCGTTTATTTCAGACACCCTCGCCGGTGACAGCACGCGCACGGCGCTAGAAGCGCTGGTTGAAATCTATCGCATGATGCGCCCTGGAGAGCCGCCCACTAAAGAGTCGGCAGAGAATCTATTCCAAAACCTATTCTTCTCGGCAGACCGGTACGATCTCTCAGGGGTCGGCCGTATGAAGTTTAATCGTCGTTTGGGTCGTGATGAGGTCACCGGAAGTGGCACTCTCGATAAAGACGATATTGTTTCGGTACTCAAGGCGCTGGTCGATATACGAAACGGCAAGGGCGTGGTTGATGACATTGATCACTTGGGTAATCGCCGTATACGCTCGGTTGGTGAGATGGCCGAAAACCAGTTCCGGGTGGGCCTTGTCCGCGTCGAGCGAGCGGTAAAAGAGCGACTCTCGATGGCTGAGAGTGAAGGTCTGATGCCTCAGGACTTGATCAATGCCAAGCCTGTCTCGGCTGCGGTGAAAGAGTTCTTTGGTTCGAGTCAGCTGTCTCAGTTCATGGACCAGAACAACCCGCTGTCAGAGGTGACTCACAAGCGACGTGTGTCCGCCTTGGGCCCAGGCGGTCTGACGCGCGAGCGTGCGGGGTTCGAAGTTCGTGACGTTCACCCAACGCACTACGGTCGAGTCTGTCCCATTGAGACACCTGAAGGACCCAATATTGGTTTAATAAACTCGCTTGCCGCTTACGCGCGCACGAACGAGTATGGTTTCTTGGAGTCGCCCTATCGAAAGGTGATCGACGGCGTCGTGACCGACGAGATCGAGTATCTTTCTGCGATTAACGAAGCAAATCACGTGATTGCTCAGGCGTCAGCCACCATTGACGAGGGCAATCGCTTTGTTGATGAGTTGATTAACGTCCGGACAATGAATGAGTTTACTGTGAAGCCCGCATCCGAAGTGGACTTTATGGACGTATCGCCAAAGCAGGTAGTTTCTATTGCCGCGGCACTGATTCCATTCCTTGAGCACGATGATGCTAACCGAGCGCTCATGGGCTCAAACATGCAGCGTCAGGCTGTACCGACGTTAAAGACTCAGGCGCCCTTGGTCGGGACCGGAATGGAGCGCTACGTCGCTCGTGATTCGGGTGTATGTAAAGTGGCGTCCCGCGGAGGGGTTGTTGACTCTGTGGATGCCAGTCGCATCGTTGTTCGAGTCAATCCTACCGAGGTGGATCAGGACGCGTCGCCGGTTGATATCTACAACCTGACGAAGTACAAGCGGTCGAACCAGAACACCTGTGTCAATCAACGCCCTATTGTCAGTCCTGGAGACACGGTTCGGCGCGGCGATATTCTCGCGGATGGACCGTCGGTTGATCTGGGTGAGCTTGCACTTGGCCAAAACATGCGTATCGCGTTCATGCCCTGGAATGGCTACAACTTCGAGGATTCGATCCTGGTTTCAGAGCGTGTCGTTGAAGAGGATCGACTCACAACGATTCACATTCAGGAATTGACCTGTATCGCACGCGATACCAAGTTGGGTGCTGAGGAGATCTCAGCCGACATTCCTAACGTGGGTGAGGGCGCACTGGGCAAGCTCGATGAGTCGGGCATTGTCTATATTGGTGCTGAAGTCGACGCGGGCGATATCTTAGTTGGTAAGGTCACACCCAAGGGCGAAACGCAGCTCACGCCAGAAGAAAAATTGCTGAGAGCAATTTTTGGCGAAAAAGCGTCTGACGTTAAAGACTCATCACTCCGTGTGCCATCAAGCTACAAAGGCACGGTTATTGATGTGCAAGTGTTCACGCGTGACGGTCTTGAGAAGGATGCTCGTGCCAAGCAGATCGAAGCATCGCAACTGGCGGACTACCGCAAGGATCTCAAAGAAGAGCTCCGAATTTATGAGGAGGCGACTTACGCCCGTTTGGCTGAGTTGCTTGGCGGGCAGACCACAGTTTCTGGTGGCGGTCTCTCTAAAGGCACAAAAATTGATACCGACGTTCTCGCGGGTCTCGACCGTGATCAGTGGTTCAAGTTGAAGTTCTCGGACTCCGAACTCAATAACCAATTGGCATCGGCGCAGCGACTGCTGGAAGAGCAAAACCAGTTGCTCGAAGAGCGCTTTGAGGCGAAGAAAGATAAGCTGCAAAGTGGCGATGATCTTGCGCCTGGCGTGCTTAAGATCGTCAAAGTCTACCTTGCCGTTAAACGTCGCATACAACCGGGCGACAAGATGGCCGGTCGTCACGGTAACAAGGGCGTGATCTCAGTGATTATGCCGGTTGAAGATATGCCGTACGATGAAAACGGTGAGCCTATCGATATCGTGCTCAATCCGCTCGGTGTGCCGTCACGCATGAACGTGGGTCAGATCCTGGAAACGCATTTGGGTATGGCGGCACGTGGTTTGGGCGTAAAGATCAATGAGATGCTCGAGCAGCAAGTCAAAGTGGCGAAGCTTCGAGAGTTCTTGAAGGAAATTTACGCACACACCAGCGACACTCGCCGTGACGCCGACATTGACAGCTTGTCGGACGACGAACTGTTTGCCATGTGCCAGAACCTCCGCAGTGGCGTCCCTATGGCGACCCCGGTGTTCGACGGTGCGAGTGAAGACAGTATCAAGGCGCTGCTTCGCATGGCTGATATTCCGGACAGTGGCCAGTTAGTCCTGCGCGACGGCAGATCGGGCGACGAGTTCGATCGGCCCGTCACAGTGGGCTACATGTACATGCTCAAGCTGAATCACCTGGTCGATGACAAGATGCATGCGCGTTCAACGGGGTCGTACAGCTTGGTGACTCAGCAGCCGCTGGGTGGTAAGGCACAGTTTGGTGGTCAACGCTTCGGTGAGATGGAAGTTTGGGCACTTGAGGCATACGGTGCGGCACACACCCTGCAGGAAATGCTCACGGTGAAGTCGGATGACGTTGCAGGCCGAACGAAGATGTACAAAAACATCGTCGATGGTGATCACAGCATGGATCCGGGGATGCCCGAGTCGTTTAATGTACTGATCAAAGAAATCCGCTCGCTCGGTATCGACATCGATCTCGAGTCCGAGTCATCAGGCTTCTGAGGGGAGAGACAACGTGAAAGATTTGCTAAACCTATTGAACCGCGAAAAGTCAGAGGATTTTGATGCGATCCGCATCGGCCTTGCGTCACCTGAGATGATTCGTTCTTGGTCCTACGGCGAAGTCAAAAAGCCAGAGACTATTAATTATCGTACGTTTAAGCCCGAGCGTGACGGTCTTTTCTGCGCCAAAATTTTTGGCCCAGTTAAAGACTATGAATGCTTGTGTGGTAAGTACAAGCGCCTCAAGCACCGCGGTGTAATTTGTGAGAAGTGTGGTGTTGAGGTTGCGCTGGCGAAAGTCCGTCGTGAGCGAATGGGCCACATTGAGCTTGCCAGCCCTGTCGCGCATATTTGGTTTTTGAAGTCGCTGCCATCGCGCATTGGCTTGTTGCTGGATATGACGCTTAGAGACATAGAGCGTATTTTGTACTTTGAATCTTACGTGGTCACGGATCCCGGTCTGTCGACACTGGATCACGGTCAGCTCCTAAACGACGAGCAGTACTTTGAGTCGATGGAAGAGTTTGGCGACGAGTTCACGGCGAAGATGGGTGCGGAAGCCATTCAGCAGCTGATGATCCAGTTGGATCTAAAGAGCGAAATTGAGCGTCTTCGCGAAGAAATTCCGCAGACGAACTCCGAAACTAAGATCAAGAAGCTGTCTAAGCGCCTCAAGTTGATGGAGGCCTTTGATAAGTCAGGAAACCGCCCAGAGTGGATGGTGCTTAATGCGTTACCGGTGCTACCGCCTGATTTACGGCCCTTAGTCCCGTTGGACGGCGGACGCTTTGCGACGTCGGATCTGAATGACCTTTACCGTCGCGTGATTAACCGAAACAACCGACTCAAGCGACTGCTCGATCTTAACGCTCCCGATATCATCGTGCGCAACGAGAAGCGAATGCTTCAAGAGTCGGTTGATGCGCTGTTAGATAACGGCCGTCGTGGACGCGCTATTACGGGTTCCAACAAGCGCCCACTCAAGTCACTGGCTGACATGATTAAAGGTAAGCAAGGGCGTTTCCGTCAGAACTTGCTGGGTAAGCGCGTTGATTACTCCGGTCGATCGGTGATCGTGACCGGACCGACACTGAGGCTGCATCAGTGCGGACTACCTAAGAAAATGGCATTGGAGCTCTTCAAGCCGTTTATCTTTGGCAAACTTGAACACAGAGGACTGGCCAGTACGATTAAAGCCGCCAAAAAGATGGTCGAGCGCGAACCGCCTGAGGTTTGGGATATTCTCGCTGAGGTCATTCGAGAGCACCCAGTTCTTCTGAACAGGGCGCCAACATTGCACCGACTGGGTATTCAGGCGTTTGAGCCGGTATTGATCGAAGGCAAGGCCATTCAACTGCACCCGCTAGTTTGTGCGGCCTATAATGCCGACTTCGATGGCGATCAGATGGCTGTTCACGTGCCGCTGACCATTGAAGCGCAGCTTGAAGCCCGCGCCTTGATGATGTCGACGAATAATATTTTATCGCCAGCATCGGGTGACCCCATTATTGTTCCGTCGCAAGACGTGGTTCTGGGTCTTTATTACATGACGCGAGAGCGCGTCAACGTGAAAGGCGAGGGAATGATCTTCGCTGATACCAAAGAGGTTTCACGTGCCTACGCCAGTGGTTCGGTGCACCTGCAGGCGCGCGTCAAGGTCCGCATTCATGAAGAGGTCATCGAGTACGGTATGGCCGCTGAAGCGCGAACGCGCATCGTTGACACGACTGTTGGTCGCGCACTGCTTTGGAATATTGTGCCTGACGGCCTGTCGTACGACATGATTAACCGTCCTATGGTCAAAAAGGCGATCTCTCAGGTCATTAACCAATGCTACCGGGCTGTGGGTCTGAAGCAGACGTGCATCTTTGCCGATCAGTTGATGTACACGGGTTACGAGTATTCGACGAGGTCCGGCTCTTCAATTGGTGTGAACGACTTCGAAATTCCCGAAGCGAAGACAGAGTTGATTGACCGCGCTGAGGCAGAGGTTGTCGAGATTGAGCAGCAGTATGCTGCGGGTCTGGTAACACAGGGCGAGAAGTACAACAAAGTCATTGATATCTGGTCGCGAACGAACGAGCAGGTTGCCAAAGCCATGATGACCAATCTCTCCTCGGAGATGGTTGTCAATCGCGACGGCGAGGAAGAGAAACAAGACTCCTTTAACTCGGTCTACATGTACGCCGATTCTGGCGCGCGTGGCTCACCTGCACAGATACGTCAGTTAGCAGGAATGCGTGGGCTGATGGCCAAGCCCGACGGCTCAATTATTGAAACGCCGATTACGGCTAACTTCCGTGAAGGCTTGAACGTACTGCAGTACTTCATCTCAACTCACGGCGCGCGAAAAGGTCTGGCGGATACGGCCCTTAAGACTGCGAACTCAGGTTATTTGACGCGACGTCTTGTTGACGTGGCACAGGACGTGGTGGTGGTTGAACCCGACTGTGGTACTGAGCGAGGTCTTGTGATGACGCCTGTGATCGATGGTGGCGACATTATTGAGTCGCTGGCGGATCGTGTGCTGGGTCGCATCATCGCTGCCGATGTTGTCAAGCCCGGCACTGATGAAGTGCTCGTGCCGGCGGGTACGTTGGTGGATGAGCTGTGGAATCTCAAGATTGAAGAGATGGGCATCGATGAGATTTTGGTGCGCTCTCCTATTACTTGTGAGACTCGCTACGGGATTTGTTCGACCTGCTACGGTCGGGATCTCGGTCGCGGTCATCAGGTGAATATGGGCGAAGCCATTGGTGTTGTTGCTGCTCAGTCGATCGGTGAGCCAGGTACACAGCTGACTATGCGGACGTTCCACATTGGTGGCGCAGCATCAGGTCAGGCGGCTCAGGATAATATTCAAGTGAATTCGGACGGTACCGTTCGCCTTCACAACATGAAAGTTGTCGACCGCTCAGACGGCTCCTTGGTCGCAGTGTCTCGCTCTGGTGAACTCTCCGTTATGGACGGCGTAGGTCGTGAACGTGAGCGCTACAAAGTGCCTTATGGTGCTGTGATTAAGGTTGGTGATGAGTCACCGGTTGCGGCAGGCGATGTTGTCGCAACATGGGATCCGCACACGCACCCCATCGTGACCGAGGTCGCGGGTATCGTGAAGCTGGGTGGCATGGAGGAAGGCGTCACCATTAAGCGGCAGACGGACGAGTTTACCGGGCTGTCGAGTATTTCTGTGATGGATCAGTCAGAGCGACCCAGCGCAGGTAAAGATATTCGCCCTGCTGTGACGCTTGTTGATGAGTCTGGCAATGAACTTTACCTGGCGGGTACGAATGTCCCGGCGGTCTACTTCTTGCCTTCGTCAGCGATGGTGAACCTCGAGGACGGTGTCAAGGTATCAGTCGGTGACGTGATTGCGCGTATTCCGAAAGAAGGATCGAAGACACGTGACATTACGGGTGGTCTTCCGCGTGTTGCTGACTTGTTCGAGGCCCGCAAGCCGAAAGAGCCTGCGATTTTGGCCGAGATCTCGGGAACGTTCAGTTTCGGTAAGGAAACCAAAGGTAAGCGTCGTTTGGTGATTACACCAACAGACGGTAAGGCTTTGCCGGACGGTTCTGATCACTACGAAGAGCTTATTCCTAAGTGGCGTCAGCTGTCAGTATTCGAAGGTGAACAGGTTGAGAAGGGTGAGATTGTGTCGGAAGGCGCACTCAGTCCGCATGATATTTTGCGTCTAAAGGGTATTCCGGAGCTCGCAAAGTACATCGTGAATGAGATCCAGGAGGTTTACCGACTTCAGGGTGTGAAGATCAACGATAAGCACATTGAAGTGATTGTTCGTCAGATGTTGCGTAAGGCGTATGTTGTTTCGTCGGGCGAGTCGAGCTTTATCAAGGGTGAGCAAATTGAGTGGAATGCGTACTTGGAAGAGTGTGACCGCATGGATGCACAAGGTCTTGTTCGTCCGACTGTTCAACGCGAGCTGTTGGGTATTACGAAAGCGTCGCTTGCGACAGAGAGCTTTATTTCTGCTGCGTCATTCCAGGAAACCACTCGCGTGCTGACGGAAGCGGCAGTAACAGGCAAGCGTGACTACCTCCGTGGTTTGAAAGAGAACGTGATTGTCGGACGCCTGATACCCGCGGGTACTGGTCTTGCACACCACGAGGAGCGACGTCGTCTGCGAGCCTTGGACAAAAAAGAGTCGAGTGTTCAAATGTCGGCAGAGGAATTCTCAGAGAGTTTTGCTGAGGAGCTTGAAAAGGCAGAAGCTGCTGATGACTTAGCGGGTGCACTTGCAGCTGAGATAGCAAATGCGTCTGCAGGTGGTGAAGCAGAGTAATTAAACCGCGCGAGCTTGACGGGGCACCCCCCCGTCATTAGACTTCGCGCTCTTTTTTGATGGCGCCCCGATGGGGGCGTTCTTAACGACTTGGAGTTAAGGCCGAATGGCAACAATTAATCAGCTAGTGCGTAAGCCGCGCAAGCGCAAAGTAGTAAAGAGTGGTGTTCCTGCCTTGCAGGCGTGCCCTCAGAGACGCGGTGTGTGTACCCGTGTTTATACAACCACACCTAAAAAGCCCAACTCGGCACTGCGTAAAGTGTGTCGTGTTCGTTTGACCAGTGGCTTTGAAGTATCGTCCTACATTGGTGGTGAAGGTCACAACCTGCAAGAGCACAGCGTGGTGTTGATCCGCGGTGGTCGTGTGAAGGACTTACCCGGTGTTCGCTACCACACGGTTCGCGGAAGTCTCGATACGTCGGGTGTTGCGAATCGCCGCCAGTCGCGCTCGAAGTATGGTGCGAAGCGACCGAAGTAATTGGGCTGAGTTTCAGCCGTATCGTCACCCCGAGTGACAGTAAGGACAGCCCCTATGTGGCTGTATGACCTGAAGAAGAGAGAGAGCTATGCCAAGAAGACGCGTTGTTGCAAAACGTGAAGTGATACCCGATCCCAAGTACGGGAACACAACACTCGCCAAATTCATGAACCACGTCATGATCAGTGGTAAGAAGTCCGTTGCCGAATCGATCGTCTACGGCGCGATGACACTGGTCGCCGAGCGTTCAAACCGCGATCCGATCGAAGTATTCGATGAGGCACTCGAAAATATTGCGCCCATGGTCGAGGTGAAGTCACGTCGTGTGGGTGGTGCAACGTATCAGGTGCCGGTCGAAGTCCGTCCCGCGCGTCGCGTTGCACTGTCAATGCGTTGGTTGGTTGACTACGCGCGAAACCGTGGTGAGAAATCCATGCGTCAGCGTCTGGCCGGAGAAATCCTGGACGCGGCACAGAGCAAAGGTAATGCGGTCAAGAAGCGTGAAGACGTGCACCGCATGGCAGAAGCCAACAAGGCGTTCTCACACTTCCGATTCTAAATTCGCTGAATTTAGCAACAAGGTATCAACGTGGCTCGCAAAACCCCGATTAACCGCTATCGCAATATCGGTATTTGCGCACACGTTGATGCTGGCAAGACCACTACGACAGAGCGCGTTCTTTTTTACACCGGCGTTTCGCACAAAATGGGCGAAGTACACGACGGCGCTGCAACCATGGATTGGATGGAGCAGGAGCAAGAGCGCGGCATCACCATTACCTCAGCAGCAACGACCTGTTTCTGGCGTGGTATGCAAGACCAGTTCGATGAATACCGTATTAATATCATCGATACGCCCGGTCACGTTGATTTTACAATTGAAGTTGAGCGCTCTTTGCGGGTGCTCGACGGTGCCGTTGTTGTGCTCTGTGGCGCCTCAGGGGTTCAGCCACAAACTGAAACGGTCTGGCGCCAGGCCAACAAGTACCAGGTGCCTCGCATGGTGTTCATCAACAAGATGGATCGGGCCGGCGCCGACTTTATGACTGTTGTGGAACAGCTCCGTGATCGCCTCGACTGTAATCCCGTGCCGATTCAAATGACGATTGGCGCAGAGGAAGGATTTGTCGGCGTCATCGACCTGATAAAAAATAAGGCCATCGTCTGGGATGAATCAGATCGGGGCGTTTCATTTGAATACGGCCCGGTACCCGATGAGCTTGTAGATCAGTGTTACGAGATGCGAGAGTTGGTTATTGAGTCGGCGGCCGAAGCGAACGATGAGTTGATGGATCAGTACCTTGAGACCGGCGTTTTATCTGAAGATCAGATAAAAGTGGGTCTTCGGATACGAACACTGGCCAATGAGATCGTACCTGTGCTTGGGGGCAGTGCCTTCAAGAATAAGGGTGTACAGGCCGTACTCGATGCGGTGGTGGATTACCTGCCGTCACCGACCGAGGTGAAAGCCATCGAGGGTACGGAGATTGACGGTGAAACGGTCATCACGCGTGAGTCTGATGATGAAGCGCCGTTCTCTGCACTGGCGTTTAAAATTGCGACCGATCCTTACGTTGGGACGCTGACCTTCTTCCGTGTTTACTCGGGGAAGTTGGAGTCAGGAAACGCGGTTCTTAACTCGGTCAAAGGAAAGAAAGAGCGGGTTGGACGCATGGTCCAGATGCACGCCAATAGTCGTGAAGAGATTAAGGAAGTACTCGCGGGTGATATTGCAGCCGCGATTGGCCTCAAGGACGTCACGACGGGCGATACCCTCTGTGCAATCAATGACGCAGTCGTTCTAGAGCGTATGGAGTTTCCAGAGCCTGTCATTTCCGTGGCGGTCGAGCCACGGTCTGTGCCGGATCAAGAAAAGATGTCAGTTGCACTGTCAAAGCTCGCGCAAGAGGATCCTTCATTTCGAGTCAAGACAGACGAAGAAACGGGTCAAACGATTATTTCGGGAATGGGCGAGCTTCACCTGGACATCATCGTCGACCGTATGCGTCGTGAATTCAGTGTTGAGGCAAATATCGGCAAGCCGCAGGTGGCGTATCGTGAACGAATCCGAAATACCGCTGAAATTGAAGGTAAATTTATTCGCCAGTCGGGTGGCCGTGGGCAATACGGCCACGTGTGGGTGCGCTTTGAGCCTGCGGAAGACGAGGGTGCTGAAGGACTCGAGTTCGTCAACGAAATCGTCGGTGGCACGGTGCCACGTGAATACATTCCTGCGATCAACAAAGGAATAGAAGAGCAGATGCAAAACGGTGTGCTTGCGGGATACCCACTTTTGGGCCTCAAAGCGACGTTGTTTGACGGTTCTTTTCACGATGTTGATTCAAATGAAATGGCGTTTAAAATCGCCGCCAGTATGGCCACTAAAAAATTAGCCGACGAGGGCGGCGCGGTTCTTCTCGAGCCGATCATGAAGGTAGAGGTCGTCACGCCCGAAGAAAATATGGGTGATGTTGTGGGTGATCTCAATCGGCGTCGTGGTCTCATTCTTGGAATGAATGACAATGCGTCTGGAAAAATTATTGATGCTGATGTTCCGCTCGCGGAAATGTTTGGTTACGCGACGGACCTTCGGTCTGCCACTCAGGGGCGCGCGACGTACACCATGGAGTTTGCCCGTTACGCCGAGGCACCGAATGCAGTTGCCGAGGGCATCATCGGTAAAAATCGCTTTTAAAGCACTGGTCTGCTCAATGACCGGAGGTCGCTAAAAACCGAATGAAGCCCGCAATTTGCGGGTTTTTTTTTGGCAAAAGAACATCCTTCTGATACAAAAGAGATTATTGGTAGTCGCAACAAAAATGCTAACGGAGGATGCACCATGGTCGATTTTTTATTAAATGGAGAGGTGGTCAGCGCCACAAGTGAGGCTGACACGCCCTTGCTGTGGGTGCTTCGGGAAGAGCTCAAGCTGCGCGGTACAAAATTCGGCTGCGGCATTGCGCAATGTGGCGCCTGCACCGTCCATATTGATGGGCGACCCATGCGATCGTGTGTAACGCCAGTAAGTGCAGTCGCAGGGCATTCTGTGACGACTATTGAGGGGCTCGCTACACCGGTGGGTGAGGCCTTGAAGACGGCGTGGACCGAGGTCCAAGTTCCACAGTGCGGCTATTGCCAGTCGGGTCAAATCATGCAGGCGGCCGGGCTGCTGGAATCAAATCCAACACCCTCTGATGAGGAAATTGTGGCATCGATGAACGGTAATCTCTGTCGGTGTATGGCGTATCCCCGCATCAAAAAGGCAATTAAATCGGCCGCAAGCGGCGGTATTTTGTCATGAAAAATCAGCGACAAGGTCTGTCCAGACGTTCGTTTATTGCCGGCGTTGCTGGCTCGTCACTGATGATGAGCATGGGATCACTGGTCTCGGGGTGCAGTTCTGAGCAGGCCTCGCAAGCGCTATCGAGCGGTGATCTATCAAAGGTGTTCTCTCCCAATATCTGGTTTGAGATTAATGGCGCTGGCGAGGTTCTGATTAATATTGTCCGAGCGGAGATGGGTCAGCACGTGGGAACCTCATTGGCGCAGATTGTGGCTGATGAGTTGGGTGCCGATTGGTCAAAGGTCTCCTTCAAACATGTCGATACCGATCCGAAATGGGGCGTTATGGTGACCGGTGGTTCTTGGTCGGTGCATACCTCCTTCACCCAGTTGTCTCAAGCCGGTGCCGCAGGACGGGCCGTTATCATTGACGCGGCGTCGAAGCTTATGGGTGTGCCTGCGAAAGCGTGTCGCGCCGAGAATGGTGTTGTGTCGGCTGGCGATCAATCACTGACCTTCGCTGAAATTGTGAGTAACGGAGACTTCTCGCGGGTTTTCAGTGAGGAAGAGCTGGCGGCAATGCCCGTTAAGACTGCGGCGCAGCGAAACATAATTGGTCAGAATCTTCAAAATCGCGATGTCGATGCGAAGTCTCAGGGCCGCGCTGTTTATGGTTTAGATACTGAGTTGCCCGGAATGGCGTACGCCATGCCATTGCTTCCTCCGACCCGTTACGGCAGCCGGGTTGTGGCGATCGATGAGTCGGCGGCGAAGTCAATTGCGGGTTACATTGGTGCGGTTCAGATTAATGACCCTACTCAAACAGTGCAGGCGTGTGTGGTTGTTGCGGCAGAAACCATGCCGGCTGTGCTCAAGGCTGCAAAGGCCGTGAGTATTGAATGGGCGCCAGGCCCCACGGCTTTAGTGACTGAGGCAGATATTGTCGCTGAGGGTGAGCGATTGGCCGCCGATCCAGAGCAGGGAGCCTTGTTCGTGAACGAGGGCGATGTGCTGTCTGCGAAGGCTCAGGCGTCAGTGGCCTTGAGTGCCACGTACACCACAAGTACGGCGCTGCACTTCACGATGGAGCCGCAAAATGCATTGGTGGAGTTCGACAGTGAGGGGCGTTGCCATATCCACGCAGGTAATCAGTGGCAGTCGCTGATATTGCCGGTCTTAGCACAGGCGCTTGAGATACCTGAGGCAGATATTGTCATTCATCAATATTATTTGGGTGGTGGTTATGGCCGGCGTTTGTTTGGTGATCAAATGATTCCAGCAGCACTTGCCGCTCGATCGTTCGGGCGGCCGGTAAAACTGATTTTTGATCGCGCATCAGACAGTCGG
This sequence comes from uncultured Alteromonadaceae bacterium, assembly GCA_964454155.1. Lineage (GTDB taxonomy): Bacteria > Pseudomonadota > Gammaproteobacteria > Pseudomonadales > Halieaceae > Luminiphilus. The sequence goes on from CAYVQI010000016.1 coordinate 19,328, forward strand.
TTTGATTGTGTGAGATCGCCATCGGTTTGTACTTTAGAGGCATTTTTCGATTCTGATGGCGCACTGACAGGAGTCGATCATGCCGTCGTTGCTGGCTGGCCCACCAAGAGTATGGCGCCTTTCTTCCTCGGCCCGGGCATTGACGGTAAAGGCGAAGTTGATGGCTTCTCGGTGAATGGTGCAGACCATTGGTACACCCTCCCTTCGCATCGCGTGCGCACCATGAACAATGCGTTAGCCCAAGAGACCTTTTTGCCTGGTTGGCTGCGCGCTGTGGGTCCGGGCTGGGTGAGCTGGGGTGTTGAAAGCTTTCTTGATGAAATCGCTGATCAGCAGGGTGAGGATCCGGTTGCACTGCGACTTAAGCTGCTCGATGCGGCGGGGAAGAATGCCGGTGATACCGCCAGTACGGTAGGTGGAGCTCAGCGCCTTGCCGCCGTCCTAAAAGACGTGACTAGTCGCGCCGAATGGGGTCGTCAGATGCCCGCAAACGAGGGCCTGGGTGTGGCTGTGGGTCATGGTCAGGAGCGCGGTATGCCGACCTGGGTGGCTTGCGTGGCGCATGTCGTGGTCGATGTGGCGTCTGGCCACGTGGCACTCAAGAAGCTTTGGCAGACGATTGATGTGGGTACGGTCGTGAACCCCGACGGCGCCATGGCACAGGCCGAAGGTGCGGCGCTGTGGGGTGTGAGCCTTGCCTTACACGAGGGCGCTCGCTTTGACGCTGGCGAAGTTGCGGAGCAAAATCTTGATCGTTATACACCGCTGAGAATGCGAGACGTACCCGAGTTGGATATTTCCTTTGTCGATAGTCAGGAGTTCCCCAGTGGTTTGGGTGAGCCGCCGCTTATTCCTGTCGCGCCAGCGATCGGGAATGCGGTTTTTGCAGCGACCGGTCAACGTGTTCGGGGTTTACCAATTCGCCTCACTTAAAGGTGTGAGTTTTAGAAGCGGGCTGATGGCCCGCTTTTTTTTGCAAAAAGAAAGTTCGCTAAACGGTAATAACTGACAGCAAATTGCAGTTGACACTTGTTACCCACGTACTTAGACTTCGCTCTCTTTTTTTCGGGATCCCTTTGCGGGTGCCGGCTTTTTAGGAGATTGCTTGTGCAGAATCAACGTATTCGAATTCGCCTCAAGGCGTTCGATCACAAACTCATCGACGCTTCCACACAGGAAATTGTCGAGACTGCTCGCCGAACAGGTGCGCAGGTTCGTGGACCCATCCCGCTTCCAACGAAAAAGGAAAAGTTCACCATTCTTGTTTCACCGCACGTGAACAAGGATGCGCGTGATCAATACGAGATTCGCACGCACAAGCGACTCATGGACATTATCGAGCCAACGGAAAAAACCGTTGACGCGTTGATGAAGCTAGACCTAGCTGCGGGCGTAGAAGTCCAAATCAGCTTGGGATAGTGACAATTTAGAAGTAAGCCTGCCCAGTTCGCTGGGTGTGTAACGAGTAGGGAAAAACTTACTCGGCCATAGAGGGTTAAGCCCCGTACACGGAGAGGTTAGAACCATGACTGTGGGAATAGTCGGCCGTAAATCTGGTATGACACGAGTGTTTACCGAGGACGGTGTATCAGTACCAGTGACCGTAGTGGAAGTTGTTCCAAACCGAGTCACTCAAATCAAAGAGCAAGATACCGATGGGTATCGCGCAATTCAGGTCACAGCGGGTAATCGCAAGGCCTCGAAAGTCAGTAAACCAGAAGCGGGCCACTTTGCTCGTGCAGGTGTCGAAGCCGGTGTGGGGCTCTGGGAGTTTCGCTTGGACGGCGTCGACGAGGCGTTCGAAGTGGGCGCTGAGCTGACAGTTGCACGATTTGAGCAAGGCCAAAAGGTCGATGTCGCGGGTCAGTCGAAGGGTAAGGGATTTCAGGGCGGTGTTAAGCGCTGGAACTTCAGTATGCAAGACGCCACGCACGGAAACTCACTGTCGCACCGAGCGCCGGGTTCACTGGGCCAATGCCAAACGCCAGGACGTGTGTTCAAGGGCAAGAAAATGGCGGGTCACATGGGTGCGGAGCGCGTCACAACACAGGGGCTCGAAGTCGTTCGTGTTGACGTAGAGCGCAATCTGCTCCTCATCAAGGGTGCGGTTCCAGGTGCGCCGGGTGGTGACGTGATTGTTCGACCAACAACTAAGTCGCGTAGCTAAGGAGGCTTATTGTGGAATTGAGTGTAGTTAAGCCTGGCAAGAAAAAGCCCGGTACGGTTGAGGTCTCTGAAGCAACATTTGCTCGTGATTACAACGAGGCGTTGATTCACCAAGTTGTGACTGCCTTTTTGGCTGGCGCACGGCAAGGGACTCGAGCTCAGAAGAATCGGTCTGCGGTTGCGGGCGGTGGTAAAAAGCCTTGGCGTCAGAAGGGCACTGGTCGCGCTCGTGCCGGCACAATTCGTTCGCCCATATGGCGCAGCGGTGGAGTGACTTTCGCGGCGACCCCGCAGGATCACAGCCACAAGGTAAACAAAAAGATGTATCGCTCTGCGATGCGGTCAATTCTGTCAGAGCTTGCGCGCAGTGAGCGCTTGGTCGTTGTTGAGAGCATGAGTCTCGATCAGCCCAAGACAAAGCTTCTGGTCGAAGAGCTCAAGGGTTACGGGCTGGAGAATGTGTTGATCGTTGCCTCAGAGGTTGATCAAAATTTGTACTTGGCGTCGCGTAATCTACACAAGGTTGATGTTCGCGATGTTGAGGGTGTCGACCCCGTGAGTTTGATTGCTTACGACAAGGTAATGGTGACTGTCGACGCGGTGAAAAAGTTTGAGGAGGCTTTCGCATGAATCAGGAGCGTGTATTCCAGATCTTGATGGGGCCTCACGTGTCAGAAAAGGCCGCAGTGGTCGCTGACACCAACAACCAGTACGTGTTTAAGGTTGCTCTTGACGCTACAAAAGCAGAGATCAAGCAGTCGGTCGAGCAGCTTTTTAAAGTGGCTGTCGACGACGTGAAGACGTTGCGAGTGAAGGGCAAGTCTAAGCGAAACCGTTTTGGTATGACCACTAAGCCAACGTGGAAGAAGGCTTATGTGCGTTTGGCGCAAGGTCAAGAGATTGACTTTGCGACAATCAATTAAGGGGTATAGGTCATGGCAGTCGTAAAAAGTAAACCGACATCACCAGGCCGTCGTCACCACGTCAGAGTGGTGAACAACGAGCTGCACAAGGGTCGTCCTTATGCGCCGCTTCTCGAGAAGAAGTCGAAGACGGGCGGGCGTAACAATTTGGGCCGCATTACAACGCGCCATATCGGCGGTGGCCACAAGCATCACTATCGTATTGTCGATTTCAAGCGCATGAAAGACGGAATTCCTGCGACGGTTGAGCGTATCGAATACGACCCTAACCGTACTGCGCACATTGCGCTGTTGTTATTCGCAGACGGTGAGCGTCGCTATATTATCGCGCCGAAGGGCGTGTCGGCTGGCGACGTGCTGTACTCCGGCGCAGCGGCGCCTATTAAAGCTGGAAACTGTTTACCCATTCGTAACATCCCGGTGGGTGCGGTTATTCACGCGATTGAGATCAAGCCTGGAAAGGGTGCGCAGCTGGCGCGATCTGCGGGCGCATCGGTTCAGTTGGTGGCGCGAGAGGGTCAGTACGCCACGGTCCGTCTGCGATCGGGTGAGATGCGTAAGATTCCTGTCGATTGCCGAGCGACGTTGGGTGAAGTGTCCAATAGCGAGCACAGCCTTCGCAAGTTGGGTAAAGCGGGCGCTTCGCGCTGGCGCGGTGTTCGTCCGACCGTTCGCGGTGTGGCGATGAACCCAGTCGATCACCCGCATGGTGGTGGTGAGGGCCGAACATCAGGAGGTCGTCACCCGGTTACACCGTGGGGCGTTCCGACTAAGGGTTACAAAACACGTAAGAACAAGCGAACGGACAGTCTTATTGTTCGTCGTCGAAACAAGAAGTAAGGGGAGTTAGAAGATGCCACGTTCATTGAAAAAAGGCCCCTTCATCGATCTTCATCTCATGAAGAAAGTGGAGACGGCGCTTGAGAAAAACGATCGTCGACCGATCAAAACATGGTCGCGGCGTTCTATGGTCTCGCCGGATATGGTGGGTCTGACGATCGCAGTACATAACGGTCGCCAGCACGTCCCCGTTGTGATCAACGAAGACATGGTGGGACATAAGCTTGGTGAGTTTGCGGTAACGCGAACCTTCAAGGGCCACATTGTTGACAAGAAAGCGAAGCGCTAAGGCATACGGAGAAAGATGATGGAAGTCTCAGCAAAATTGCGCGGCGCACGCATCTCGGCTCAAAAGGTGCGGTTGGTCGCTGACCAAGTCCGCGGCAAGCCGGTGGGTGAAGCCCTCACGCTGCTCGAGTTTAGTACTAAGAAAGCGGCACAGATTATCCGTAAGATCTTGAACTCGGCAATCGCTAACGCCGAGAACAACAACGGTGCTGATGTTGATGAGTTGCGTGTTGCGACGATCTTCGTGGACGAAGGTATGACCATGAAGCGAATGCGTGCGCGAGCCAAGGGTCGCGGCGACCGTATTTTTAAGCGTTCCTGCCACATCACGGTAGGCGTCGCGGACAACGAGAGTTAAGGAGAAGCCACATGGGTCAGAAGGTACATCCGACTGGTATCCGCTTAGGTGTGGTCAAAGACCACAACTCGGTTTGGTATGCAGACAGCAAGAACTATGCGTCACAGCTGATCACCGATCTTGAAGTGCGTGCGTACATCCTGAAGCGCCTGGATGCGGCGTCGGTCAGTCGCGTGATCATCGAGCGTCCTGCGCAAACAGCGCGAGTAACGATTCATACAGCGCGGCCCGGCATTGTCATTGGCAAGAAGGGCGAGGACGTCGAAGTGCTTCGCAAAGAGCTGACGGCACGCATGGGCGTTCCTGTGCACATTACGATTGAAGAGATTCGCAAGCCGGACATGGACGCGCGTCTCGTGGCGCAAAATGTGGCGCAGCAGCTGGAGCGTCGCGTCATGTTCCGTCGAGCCATGAAGCGCGTGGTACAGAACGCGATGCGTCAAGGTGCCGAAGGAATCAAAGTGCAAGTGGGCGGTCGTTTGGGCGGTGCAGAAATTGCCCGATCAGAGTGGTACCGCGAAGGCCGAGTGCCGCTTCATACCCTCCGTGCCGACATTGACTACGCGACCTATGAGGCCCACACCACCTACGGTGTGATTGGCGTTAAGGTTTGGATTTTTAAGGGCGAGATCATCGGTGATACCGATGGCGGCCAGGAAGCGCCACGTCGCGCAACCGCCAGTTAATTGGGCGAGGACTGAAGTATGTTGCAACCCAAGCGAACGAAGTTCCGCAAAATGCAAAAAGGCCGTAATCGCGGTCTTGCAGAGCGGGGCAGTAAGGTCAGTTTTGGTGAGTACGCTCTCAAAGCGACGGGTCGAGGTCGGATCACGGCACGTCAGATTGAGGCAGCTCGTCGAACAATGACGCGTCACATCAAGCGTGGCGGAAAGATTTGGATTCGGGTGTTCCCCGACAAGCCGATTACGGGCAAGCCTCTCGAGGTTCGTCAGGGAAAGGGAAAGGGTAACGTTGAATACTGGGTAGCCCAGGTGCAGCCTGGCCGCGTTTTATACGAGGTAGAGGGTGTTTCTGAGGAACTCGCGCGCGAGGCATTTGCACTTGCGTCAGCGAAGCTTCCAATTCAGACGGCATTTGTTAAGCGATCGGTGATGTGATGAAAGCAAGTGAATTAGTTGAGAAGTCGGTAGACGACCTGAATAAGCAGTTGCTCGACCTGCGTGAAGAGCAGTTTAAGCTCCGCATGGCGTCGGCAACGGGTCAGCTTGGTCAGAGTCATTTATTGAAGCAGGCGCAGCGTGATATCGCGCGTGTAAAGACAATATTGCAGCAAAAGGCAGGTCAGTGATGGAAGCAGCTCAAAGCACAGCTCGTACACTCCAGGGTCGCGTTGTCAGCGACAAGATGGATAAGACGATCACTGTATTAATTGAGAGGCGTGTAAAGCACCCCGTTTACGGTAAGTACATTACACGGTCGTCGAAGGTTCACGCTCACGACGAAGAGAACAAAGCCGGTATGGGTGACACCGTATTGGTATCGGAGTCGCGTCCGCGGTCTAAAACCAAGTCATGGGCTTTGGTTGAAATTGTAGAGACAGCGACTGACATCGCTTGATTAAAGGGTTCAATGCGGCAATTTGCCGCGGTATGAGGTGGGGTAATGATTCAGACTGAATCGTATTTGGAAGTGGCAGACAACAGTGGTGCGCGTCGAGTGATGTGTATCAAGGTGTTGGGTGGCTCAAAGCGTCGTTACGCGCGTGTGGGTGACATCATCAAGGTGACTGTTAAAGAAGCGATCCCCCGCGGCAAGGTTAAGAAGGGTCAGGTGATGCGCGCAGTCGTTGTACGGACACGAAAGGGCGTGCGTCGACCAGACGGATCGCTGATCAAGTTCGACGAGAACGCGGCGGTGTTGTTGAGCGCGTCTGATGCGCCCATTGGTACGCGTATTTTTGGCCCTGTGACTCGCGAGTTACGCGGCGAGAAGTTTATGAAGATCATCTCGCTGGCGCCAGAAGTCATCTGAGCGGCCGGGGTTTAGGAGAAAAGACAATGGCAAAAATAAAACGCGACGACGAAGTGATCGTAATTGCGGGTCGCGACAAAGGTAAGCGAGGCACTGTACGCCAGGTATTGGATACAGGAAAGCTGATCGTTTCTGGCGTCAATATGATCAAGAAGCACACCAAGCCCAACCCGCAAGCGGGCGTTGCCGGTGGCATTATTGAGAAGGAAGCGGCAATTCAAATTTCTAACGTTGCTATTTACAACGCTGAGGCAGGGCGCGGCGATCGCGTCGGCTATAAAGTTGAAGATGGCAATAAAGTGCGAATTTACAAGTCAAGCGGCGACGCGATTGACGCGTAATCGAAGGCTCTCGAGGTAGCTTATAATGGCAACGCTTAAAATCAAATATCGAGAAGAGATAGCGCCCAAGCTCAAAGAAGAGCTCGGCCTGTCCAATGCGATGGAAGTCCCCCGCGTGACGAAGATCACCCTCAATATGGGTGTTGGCGAGGCGGTGGGAGATAAAAAAGTGCTCGAAAATGCGGTTTCTGATATGCAAAAGATTGCAGGTCAGAAGCCCGTAGTCACTAAGTCTCGTAAGTCGATCGCCGGATTCAAGATCCGTGACGGATGGCCTATTGGCTGTAAGGTGACGCTGCGAGATGAGCAAATGTATGAGTTTCTCGACCGATTCATTTCGATCGCGATCCCCCGAATCCGCGACTTCCGCGGTGTCAGTGGCAAGCAGTTTGATGGCCGAGGCAACTTCGCCATGGGCATCACTGAGCAGATTATTTTCCCCGAAATCGATTACGACCAAGTCGACAAGTTGCGTGGCATGGATGTTGTGATTACGACTTCGGCTAAAAACGATGAGCAAGGGCGTGCTTTGTTAAGCGCCTTTAACTTCCCATTTAGAGGCTGAGGCAGAGTTATGGCTAAGAAATCGATGGTGGCCAGAGAAGACAAGCGAGCGCGCACGGTTGCGAAGTACGCGTCGAAGCGGGCCAAATTGAAAGAGATTATTGGTGATGTCAACGCGGATGATGACGCGCGCTGGGAAGCTCAGGTGGCGTTACAAAAGCTTCCGCGTAATGCGAATCCCGTGCGTCAGCGACGCCGGTGCCAAATAACAGGACGGCCACACGGCGTTTACCGAAAGTTTGGTTTGTGCCGAAACAAGTTACGTGAAGCCGCAATGCGCGGTGATGTACCAGGCTTAGTTAAGTCAAGCTGGTAACGGAGACGAACGACTATGAGTATGCAAGATCCCATCAGTGACATGTTGACTCGCGTGCGCAATGCGCAAATGGCGGGGAAGAAGTTCGTCGACATGCCTGGATCAAAATTGAAAACCGCTGTTGCGCAAGTACTCCAAGATGAAGGTTATATCGCCGGGTACAGTGTCGATGCAGGTGAGGGTAAGCCTCGTTTGGCTATTGAACTTAAGTACTACAACGGTAAGCCTGTCATCGCCGAAATCGAGCGTTTCAGTAAACCATCGCTTCGCCGCTACGCGGGGAAGGGTGGAATGCCAAGCGTCAGGAACGGCCTTGGGGTCGCGATTGTCTCAACGTCCAAGGGCGTGATGACAGATCGAGCGGCCAAGGCGCAGGGCGTCGGTGGCGAAGTACTGTGTACAGTCTTTTAACGAGTAGCGGGAGAGTCGATTCATGTCACGTGTAGCGAATAACCCCGTCAACCTCCCTAAGGGTGTTGAGGTCAGCGTTGCTGGCACCAGCGTTGCGGTTAAGGGTGGTAAAGGGAAAATGGAAATGACGTTGACCGATGGTATCGGTGTTGAGGTCAACGGCGACGTAGCGCAGATTATCTACGATTTTGATACTAACCGTGCTATGGCGGGCACAACGCGCGCTTTGCTCAACAACTTAGTTGTGGGCGTGAGTGACGGTTGGGAGAAGAAGTTAGTGCTCAATGGTGTGGGTTATCGTGCCAAGGCCGCCGGTAATACGGTGAACTTGAGTCTCGGTCTGTCACACCCTGTTAACTACGATTTGCCTGAGGGCCTGTCTGCAGAGACGCCCACTCAGACTGAAATTGTGATTCGAGGAACAGACAAGCAGGCAGTTGGCCAGGCAGCAGCGGAAATCCGCAGCTTCCGTCCGCCAGAGCCATACAAGGGCAAGGGTATCCGATACGCCGACGAGTATGTCCGGCGCAAGGAAGCCAAGAAGAAGTAACGGGTAAAGCGATGAATGATAAGACTCAGGCGCGTTTGCGCCGCGCACGCAAGTCGCGTGTTCGTATGCGTACCGCAGGAGATGTGCGTCTTAGTGTGAACCGTACTCCGCGTCACATTTATGCGCAGATCATCAACGGTGAAGGCGATCGCGTGTTGGCGCAGGCCTCGACCTTGGACAAGGACCTTCGCTCGGGCGCTACTGGAAACATGGAAGCGGCGGCAGCTGTGGGTAAGTTGGTTGCAGAGCGCGCGAAGGCAGCGGGTGTTACGGAAGTGGCATTTGACCGTTCGGGCTATAAGTATCACGGGCGAGTGAAAGCGCTTGCTGACGCAGCGCGTGAAGGCGGATTGGAGTTTTAAGCAATGGCAAAGGATAAGAGACAAAGCGACCAACGCACTGAGGGTGATTTTCAGGAGAAGTTGGTGCAGGTGAACCGTGTTGCCAAGACTGTAAAAGGTGGCCGCATCATGAGCTTTACGGCGCTGACCGTCGTCGGTGACGGCAAAGGTCGAGTCGGGTTTGGTCGTGGCAAGGCGCGTGAAGTGCCAGTTGCGATTCAGAAAGCGATGGAAGC
>CAYVQI010000017.1:0-5748 GCA_964454155.1 uncultured Alteromonadaceae bacterium
CGCCACACCCCGCCCTACATTCCACTAAGCGGCTCCGGGACCCAAGGGCTTAAAAGTGATAATGAGTTTAGGCAGGAGCAAAAGGGCGCCCATAACCGCAGCCAACATGGCCATGACGGTGAGTACGCCAAAATAGATACTGGGGGTGAAGTTTGACAAGGTCAGCATTGAAAACCCGACTACTACGGTCAATGTCGTGTAGTACATGGCTCGGCCGATACTCGCATGACTTCGGTACATCGCATCGCGATAATTCTGATCGACCGCAAATTCCTTTCTAAATCGATGAATATAGTGAATGCAGTTATCAACGCCCATACCCACAACGATCGCGGCAATAGTAATCGTCATAATATCCAGCGGGATGCCTGCCAGACCCATCACCCCCAGGACCAGCCCCGCTGCCAATATATTGGGAGCAAGTCCCAGCAAAGCGAGTGAGACCGATCTAAACAGCGCCAAAAACATCACACCAATGGCAATAAACACCGCGCCCAACGTCAGGATTTGCGACGCGTACAGACTCTGCAGCACATTATTGTAAAGAACGAGAAGCCCCGTGAACTTGACGCGCGTTTCATCAAGTCCGGTCTCAGCGAGTATTTCTGCGTAGAGCGACTCCAGGTACTGTGCCCGCCTCAGCGTTTTACTCGTCTCCATAGCCCTGACAGTAAGGCGCGCCTGCTGCTCCACAGGGTCGTAATAAGGTGCGATCAGTACATCAGCGACCTCGTCAGGAAGGCTTCGCTCAACCAACGCCAGCTCAACACTGCCCAGCTTGTCAGCATAAAGTCGGTCCATCACGGAAAAGCCGGTCGACAGCGACAGCACCTTACCGGACTCGAGTCGCGCATCGACGATGGCGTGAATCTGATCGATGAGGTTACGTCCCTCAAGCGTAAACCAGTAGCCAATTTCAGCCGACGCTTCGTCAGCAAAAGAAACATCTTCGCCGAATGGGTCGTCGCTCCAAAACTCATCATCTTCAATCGCTTCAGCGACCTCGCCACCAAGACTTGGGTCGCTAAAAGAGGCTCCCTCATCGAATATCTCCCCGGGCGGATACAAAATAATATCCAACGGTATCGTGCCGCCAAGACGGGAATCGAGTAACTCCATACCTTGGTAAATCTCGGTCGTATCTTTGAAATAGTCGATAAAACGATTCTCGACCTGCAAGCGTGAAAGCCCCAGCACAATCAGAAGCACAAGCACTGCCGCGACAGCAAACACCAAGCCGCCAAACTTCTCGACAATAACCGCGAAAGTCCGGGTCGTACTCGCTTCATCGCTTGCACCGGTCGCACGCAGCTCCGGCAACAGCGCCATCAGTGCAGGCACGAGGGTAAAACTCACGATAAACGCCACGACGATACCGGCCGTCATCATCCACCCAAAATCGATCACCGGTTTAATTCCCGCCACAACCAACGACGTAAATGCCACCATGGTGGTCACCGCCGTGTAAAAGCAGGGTACAAACATCAACTGAGCCGCTTTAACAGCGCGATCGGCACGCGGCAGGTCCGGTTCTTTGAGTTCAAGTTCTCGGTACCGGACAACAAGGTGAATAGCCAATGCCAGCGATACGACCAGGAGGACCGCAACAAAATTTGACGAAATGATGGTCATTCGCCAATCCGTCAACCCAAGCACACCCAGCATCATTAATGCCGACAGCGTGCACCCGGATATGGGAATTACAACCCAGCGATAATCCCTGAAAATCAGCGCCAGCATACCCACCATGACGCCAATAATCGCCAAACCGAAGGTCACGAGATCGTCTTCGACAAAGTCCAGCATATCTGCCGCGATCATTGGCACACCGCCAACGAAAATACGACTTTGCCCTCGGTAGACCTCGGCGACGGCCCGAACGCTGGCGACAAGCTCCGCCCGCTCGGCGTTAACGGTTCGCGTCGCTGCGTCGTAGTCCCTCTCCACCTCGACTAAACGGTCTTGAATCTCAACACCGCCGCCCTCAGCGACTTGCTGCCTGAGCTCACCTCTCAAATCACCCAGTCGATCCACGTCTTGATTGGGTTCGATCGTGACCTGTACCGCCGTGAGATCACCCGCCTCACTGACCACCAAATTTCGATAGAGTTGGCTGGTTGTGAATTCTTCCAGCGCCATTTCTCGGTCAACCGTTGGATCACGAAGACTGGCAATCGCGTCAAGGTCCGACAGATCTGTCAGGGAAATCGGTGGGCTTTCGAGCAACGGCACATCCAGCGCGGAGGTGACAGTCCGAACGCCCTTTACCCGCTCAAGGTCAGTGACCATATTGGCAAGACCCGACAGCGATTCATCGCTCAACAGTGGCGAATCCGGCTCCCAGGTGAGGATTAAAAATTCATAACTCTCGTAGCGATCAGTCGCCTCTTTGAAAAAAGCAAGATCCGGATCACCCTGCAGCAGTAACGAGTCAGAGGACGCATCCAAACGCACCTTGTCCAATTGCGACGCCGCAAGACCCCCAAGCACTGCGGTAACGACAATGATTAACCCAAAATACTGGGAAATCGCTCGTTGATAAAATGATGACATTACAGCTCCGTCGGTAGGCCCTTAACTAGGCCAACGATTGTAACAACTGCCGGTGTAAACCGGAGAAGCTTCCATTACTCATAATCACAATATGGTCCCCCGACTTGACGTGCTGAACCAGCGCGTCATGGAGATCCGATACGTGGTGAAAAACATGGTGTTTTTCTGTCTCTATCGACCCCTCTAACACAGACCAGTCAAGTCCTGGAGGCTCGAACCAAAATACCTCGTCAGCGTCTGAGGTCGCTGGAATCAATGTCGATTTATGGATCCCGTACTTCATCGTATTGGACCTGACTTCAACAACGGCGATGACGCGGGCAGACCCGACCGTTTGTCGCACGCCGCAGAGTGTGGCGTCAATAGCAGTCGGGTGATGCGCGAAATCATCATAAACAAAGGCGCCACCGGGGGTCCCTATTAGCTCAAGCCGACGCTTGACTCCTCCAAATATTGAAAGTGCAGCGCACGCATCTGTAATGGTAACGCCCATATCGGTAGCGGCTGCGACCGCAGCAACCGCGTTTTCCGCATTGTGACGCCCGATCAAATTCCACGAAACGGAACCTCGCTCACCGCCGGGCGACTGAATCTCAAGCTCACGATGACTGGCGCTTTGAGCCGAAAATTGCCACACCGCATCGGCTGAGCCACCCAAGCGCTCTACGGGCGTCCAACAACCGCGCTTCAACACCTCATCAATAGCCTGTCCCGATCCACACAGAACTTTCCCTCGCGCAGGCACGCAACGAATAAGGTGATGAAACTGCGTTTGAATCGCCCTTAAGTCATCAAAAATATCCGCGTGATCAAACTCCAAATTATTGATAACCAGCGTCTTTGGCTTGTAATGAACAAACTTCGATCGTTTATCAAAAAACGCAGAATCATACTCGTCGGCTTCAACAACAAAGGGGCCAGAGCCGAGTCTGGCCGACCCGTCGAATCCGAAAGGCACCCCACCGATCAAGAAGCCAGGGTCACGCCCTGAGCACTCGAGTATCCAGGTCAGCATGGACGACGTCGATGTCTTACCGTGCGTTCCCGCAACGGCCGCGACCCACCGGCCCTCTAACAGGTTTTCGCCGAGCCATTGAGGCCCAGAGATATAGGGGATTTGTTGATCAAGAACGTGCTCCACCGAGGGGTTTCCGCGCGAAAGCGCATTCCCAATAACCACTAAGTCAGGTGCTGGACACAAGTGCGCGGGCTCGTAGCCTTCATGAATACGAATGTCGGCTTGCTCAAGCATCGTACTCATCGGAGGATAGATATTTGAGTCGGAGCCTTCGACTTCATAGCCCAACTCACGGGCAAGTAACGCAACTCCGCCCATGAAGGTTCCGCAAATACCGAGTATGTGAACTCGCTTCAACATCAACCGCTCCAAAATAGGAGTACAAGCGTATCATGATCAGAGAGATCTTAAGCCAGTGATGTAAGGAGATGAACGTGCCTGCAGATCCAGTCCCTAATGCGTTTTATGCACAGTCCGGCGGCGTTACCGCCGTGATCAACGCGAGCGCCTTGGCCGTCATCGAGACTGCACAAAACCATCCCGACAAGATAGGTAAAGTCTATGCTGGGAAAAACGGAATTCTCGGGGCGCTGCGCGAAGAACTTATCGACGTCTCGCGTGAAACGCCGGAAAAAATTAAAGGTCTCCTAACCACACCCTCAGGTGCCTTTGGGTCCTGTCGCTACAAGTTAAAGGGCATCGAAGAGAATCGCGCCGAATACGAGCGTCTTATCGAAGTCTTCAAAGCGCATAACATTCGGTATTTTTTTTACAACGGCGGTGGTGATTCGGCTGACACCTGCCAAAAGGTGTCCGAAATCGCCGCAAAAATGGGGTTCCCGCTGCAGGCGATTCATGTTCCTAAAACGATCGACAACGATCTCCCGTTTACCGATAACTGCCCAGGCTTTGGTTCGGTGGCCAAATACGTTGCACTCTCGACGCAAGAGGCAGCGCTCGATATCGCCAGTATGTGCGCAACCTCAACAAAGGTCTTTATTCTCGAAGTCATGGGCAGACACGCGGGCTGGATTGCGGGAGCTGCTGGTTTGGCGGCTCGATCTGAAGCGGAAGCGCCCCACATCATTTTGTTCCCAGAAATAGCCTTTGACGAAACACGGTTTCTCGCCAAAGTAGAGCAGACTGTCGCGAAATTTGGATTTTGTGTCATTGTTGCGTCTGAGGGCACACAGACTGCTGACGGACAACTGCTCGCCGGCTCAAAATCCAGAGATGCATTTGGCCACGTGCAGCTGGGTGGCCTTGCTCCAAAGCTCGCCAATCTGATCAAGCAAGCCCACGGCTACAAATACCACTGGGCGGTCGCCGACTACCTACAGCGCGCAGCAAGACACATCGCCAGTCAAACCGACTTGGATCAAGCCTATGCGCTGGGCAAAGCCGCGGTGGAAATGGCGGCTGCGGGCGAAAACGCAGTGATGCCCACCCTTGTTAGAGTCAGCGATGCCCCCTACGAGTGGACTATTGGTCGGGCGCCACTTAATGAGGTGGCTAACCAAGAGAAATTAATGCCCAAAAGTTTTTTTACAGCCGATGGCTTCGGCATTACCGACGAAGCGCGACGCTACTTTGCGCCGCTGATCATTGGTGAAGCTTACCCACCTTATCGCAACGGACTGCCCGACTACGTGACGCTTGAGAACCATTTATTAACGCAAAAGCTACCCACCGACAACCGCTGGTAGATCACACTACGACACGACATATTGATCAAAAATAGCCCCTAAGCGATCGGCAACCAATTTATAACACTGGGGTCGGAGATCCGGCGCTTGCATCCAGAGCTCAATCAAAGCCTCAGGCGTCACCCACTTGCTGAGCAGACTTGCTTGCGGCAAGTAGCTTAAGTGCCAGGGCTCGACAGCAACACCGCCGCGGTCGTGGTCGTAAGGACGTGAGAATCCTTCGGCACTGTCAGTCTCAATTTGACGGTCGATCCAAGCAGTCAGAGCAGCAAAACAGCCTTCCTCGCCATATTCACTGGGCACCAACCTTAACGCCTGGCCATTAGGCAGCAAGCTGGGGTCATAGACATCGATGTCAGTACCCCAATGATGTCGTGATGTACCTGGTAGTGCAGAGAATCGGAGGATGCGCGTCAACCACTCCTCGTCCGTGTAATCTGAGCGCCTCAACGGTCGGTCCTGATCGTCGAG
>CAYVQI010000017.1:5848-27419 GCA_964454155.1 uncultured Alteromonadaceae bacterium
CTCAAAAGCCGCTAGCAAACCGCCCCTAATTCTGATAGCTTCCCGTGCCCAATCGCGCAGGTCAACTGCAATTCAATTAGCATGCGTTTCAATGGAAACTTAAATGGCAGCGAAGAAAACAACAAACCCCGACGTTCAGGCCGCGCCGAAAGCGAAGGCTACACCTAAGACGAAGGCTGCGCCCAAAGCAAAGGCTGCGCCCAAAGCAAAGGCTGCGCCCAAGGCTGAGCCTAAGAGCAACGCTACGCCCAAGGCCAAAGCCGCCCCCAAGGCAAAGGCTGCGCCCAAGGCCAAAGCCAAAGCCAAAGCCACTTCAAAACCAAAAGGGGCTTCAACGGTTGCGAGAGCCGCGGGTAAAACCCAGGATCTTGATAAGTTTACGCCCTACAAGCCCGCACGTGGCGAGCGTTACATGAACGATGAGCAACGTGTGCACTTCCGGGAATTATTGCTCACGTGGCGCTCAGACTTAGTCAACGAAGTCACAAAGACAGTCGGGCACATGAAGGACGAGGCCGCTAACTTTCCAGACCCCGCTGATCGGGCAACCCAAGAAGAAGAGTTCAGCCTCGAGCTCAGAGCCCGTGATCGCGAGCGCAAGCTGATTAAGAAGATTGATGGAACACTTGAGCGGATTTCCATCGATGACTACGGGTATTGCGATGCCTGCGGTATCGAGATCGGCATTCAACGGCTGGAGGCTCGTCCCACAGCAACGCTCTGTATTGACTGCAAGACGCTCGCAGAAATCAAGGAACGCCAGGAGCTAGGCTAAGTTCCTCGCGCGCACTCAGCCTTGATGTATCGAGGACGTTTTGCTCCATCACCCACTGGCCCTCTGCACAGTGGCTCTCTTGTTGCTGCCGTGGCTAGTTTTTTAGATGCGCGCGCTAATGATGGGGATTGGTGGCTGCGGATCGATGACATAGACCCTCCTCGCCAAGATACCAACAGTTTCATATCAATCCCCGAGTGCCTACGGATTCATGGTCTCCACTGGGACAATGACATCCTTCTGCAAAGCAAGCGTCAGGAAGTGTACGAAGCCTATCTTGATCAGCTGACGGGCGAAGGGCTGCTCTTTACCTGCGTGTGCACACGTTTGAGTCTTGGGAAACTGGGGCAATGCGAGACCGATTGCGCATCACGAACGCACAGTGAGGGGAGTCTAAGGTTTAATGTGCCCAGCGACGCCCCGCAGTCCATTGACGACTTAGTACTGGGTCCACAAACGGCCTCGGAACTACCGAATAATTTTGTCGTCAAGCGCAAAGATGGCGCTATCTCCTATCAACTCGCGACCGCCGTGGATGATTTGGATGAAGGCTACACCCATATAATTCGAGGCGCTGACCTCCTGGAGTCGAGCTTTCGACAAAAGGCCATACAGCAGGTACTCAAAAGACCGTCCCCCCAGTACGGCCATGTCCCGGTGTTGACTGATTCCGAGGGCTACAAGCTCAGTAAACAAAGCGGCGCTCAGGGGATTGATGTTCGCAGGCCTGTCCAAAATCTCAGGGATGCGCTGTCATTTCTCAGACAGCCCACACCTCCTGAGCCCGTCGAGCACATTGCCGACGTCTTGAAGTTCGCTCAAGAGCACTGGGATACCTCCGCACTGTCTACCGTGAGTTGTAACTTTTTACCCCGATAAGTGTTACCGAGGTGACACACATTAAAGAGATCGTGTTAGCCTCATCGACAGTTTTTTGGAGCAAAGAGTTTTAATGCTGACTGTTCTATTACTCGATGACGATCCCATAAGTGCAACGCACACAGCCGATGATTTGACGGCCGAAGGCTTTAAAATTATCAAAGCGTCGCCCTTTTCCGCACTGGGAGCCATTAAAAGTGCGGAAAAAGTTGACGTTGTCCTTCTTGACCCAGGTCGAAACGAAGCGGGCGTTAAGCAGCTGATAAACGACCTGCATCCGCTCCCCGTTTTTATCCATGCGCAACATGCCTCGCTGCGCTCGGCTGTGGACCTGATGAAGTTAGGTGCCCGAGACTATTGGCCCAAGCCCGCACCACTTAGAGACTTGCTACGAGCGATAAAACGCGTCGCAGGGCCCACTACCGAAACATCAGCGGCAAGTGCCCCGGCAGTGGATGCCTTTGTCGGTCGGTCGTCTGGCATGCGCTCACTGATGAACATGGCGAATAAAGCCGCCAAGGCGCGGTCGACCGTTTTAATCATTGGGGAGACGGGTACTGGAAAGGAACTCGTCGCGCAACACATCCATCAAGCCAGCCAGAGAACCCATAAGCCGCTGATCTCGATCAACTGCGCTGCGATTCCTGAGACGTTAATCGAGTCCGAACTTTTTGGGTATGAGAAAGGCGCGTTTACCGGCGCAAACGCACAGCGCTTGGGCCTTATTGAGGCGGCCGATGGCGGCACACTTTTCTTAGATGAGATCGGTGAGTTACCGGTGTCCGCGCAAGCACGTCTGCTTCGCTTTATCCAAGAAGGCGAAATAAGGCGTATTGGCTCCGTTGAGAGTGCCAGCGTCGATGTGCGACTGATTTGTGCAACGCACCGAAATTTGATGGAGCTTGAAAATACAGATGTGTTTCGCCGAGACCTCTTTCACCGCATAAACGTATTGCGCCTCGAGTTGCCGCCACTTCGAGAGCGCGGTGACGACATTGAGGGACTCACGAAGTTTCTCATTAAAAGAGTGTCCACCAAGCTGCAGTTAGACGCGAAGCCGTTGAGTCCAGACGCCAAGAAAGCGCTCTCTAGCTACCCGTGGCCAGGTAATGTAAGAGAGCTCGAGCACACGATCGAGCGCGCACTCGTCTTGGCGGACGGCGAGTCATTAGAGCCTCACGATTTAAATCTTCCTGATAAACCAGCCAAACCCAAAGGCACTGCAAGCCCCTTCGCCAGTGTATCTGCAGTCATCGAGCCAGAGCCCACAGCGAACAGCGACGCCGATTCAGGCGAACTCTCACTGGAAGACTACTTTCAGCGATTCGTCCTTGAAAATCAGGACGCGATGAATGAAACAGAGATCGCTCAAAAGCTAGGCATCAGCAGGAAATGTCTCTGGGAGCGCCGCCAGCGTTTTGATCTTCCTCGTACGCGAAAGAAAGGCGGTGCCTAAATTTTCTAGTGGTCCCATTGGTAACAGACTCGGTTTATTTCCGTAACACTTCTGTAACAAACCAGGCGATAAACGCACCCTGAAAAATCATAAGCGCCTGATATCATTAACTAATACTCTCGTGGCACAACAAATGCAGTAATTGTGACAGAGCTAAAATAATAATAAGCGGCCGAATAAAAATAATATGTGTAACTACGGACCTGGGCGGGGAAGGCAACTTCCCCCAGTTTCTTTGTTCCCTACCTATTACAGCTGATAAGATCGGGACTCACGTTTTCGAGCTTCCTATTTTGCAGAAATTTGATTCAAGCAAGCTGATAGACCACTCCGCGTTGTCGCGAGGCGCCGTCGCTGTCGTTGCGCGTCTGTGTGATCACGAACACAGTGCATACATCGTGGGAGGGGCAGTCCGGGATTTACTCCTAGGGCAGCGCCCTAAAGACTTTGACGTCGCAACCGATGCGACTCCCGAGCAGGTTGTTGCGCTGTTCAAAGGCGCACGGATTATTGGTCGTCGATTCCAGATCGTACATGTCCGAATGGGCCGTGAAATTATTGAAGTCACCACGTTTAGAGGCCACCACGCTGGAGACTCATCAACACTGTCTAAGAAGTCGCAGAATGGCCTCCTCCTGAGGGACAACGTCTACGGGACATTAGATCAAGATGCGGCGCGGCGCGACCTGACGATCAACGCGATGTACTTAGACCCAACGAATAAAATTATTCTCGACGATCTCGGCGGTCTTGAGGACGTTAAGCGGCGAATCGTCCGGATTATTGGGGACCCCGCAACGCGTTACCGAGAGGACCCAGTAAGAATGCTACGGGTCGTTCGTTTTGCCGCAAAACTTAAATTCTCGATCGACTCTGACTCTCTCAGCGCAATCTCAGCGTGTCAGCACCTGCTTAATGACATACCCGCTGCTCGCCTGTTTGATGAGACTCTTAAATTATTTATGGCTGGGTATGCAGCACCGACGTTTGAACACCTCGTGTCCCATAATTTACTCAGCCCGCTTTTCCCTGACGCACTGAACTCACTGACTGATGAGTCCGCGCAACCACTCATCGTAAAAGCCATGAGCAATACAGACGCGCGGATTGCACGCGGCAAGCCAGTAACACCTGCCTTTTTACTTGGGGCCTTGCTATGGCCCGCCGTTCACTGTCGAAGCGACGAGATCGCACGCTCAGGGAATCATGAAGGCTCTCCAGTTCAAGCGGCTGGTCAACAAATATTGATGAATACTGTCCAACACGTTGCTATACCCAAGCGCTTTTCTATTCCTATGAAGGAAATTTGGGACTTGCAGCCGCGCCTTGAAAAATGTGCAGCAAAGCGGGTTACATCGATCATCTCACTGAGGCGGTTTCGCGCCGCCTTTGACCTTTTGTTACTGCGTGCCGAGCAAGAGCCAACGCTTGGGCAAGCCGTCACATTTTGGGAAGAGCAACAGCAACTGTTCCCAGACCTCGTAGGCAGTCAGCCCGCAACCGAAATTCCGACGCGCAAGCGCCGCACCAGGCGGCGAAAAAATACGCCATGACACTTGCGGTCATTGGACTAGGGTCCAATATTGACGATCCGCCGCAACGTTTGCAGGAGGCCAGTCATCGCCTGTACATGCTGCCCGGCCTTTCCAATCATCGGGTCTCACGCGTGTATTCGTCGCCACCCATGGGGCCCCAAGATCAGCCACCTTTTTTTAACGCCGTGCTAACCGCTGACTGCAGCAACGAGGCGGGTGAGTTGCTCTTAAGTCTAAAGGCGATCGAACAATCCATGGGCCGGGTTCAGAAGCGACGTTGGGGCGAGCGGTGCATTGATCTAGACATCATCCAATTTGGCGAACTCGAGCTCGACACCACAAACCTCGTTATCCCCCACTCCGGTCTTTGTGAGCGCCTGTTTGTCATTCAGCCCATGATCGATCTGCTCGGACCGAATCATAAGGTGCCCGGATTGAGGGATCTTGGTACCCTTCGACGAAGGCTTTCGGATCATTCGCTCACAACGTGCGAAGCGTTCCAGTTGCATCTTTAGGCTATGGCATTAGTGGGTGGACAGTGACAGAGAAGACCGTTCCAAGCGTTGACCTTCGCAACCGAGCGCCTCAGCCCTACATTGCGATCGAGGGGCCCATAGGTGTTGGAAAGACTACGCTTGCAAAAAGGTTAGCCGATTTATTCAACTACCAGCTGCTCTTAGAAGACGCGCATGAAAATCCATTTCTCAGTAAGTTCTATGAGAATCAAAGACAAAATGCGTTGGCGACACAGCTCTTCTTTTTGTTTCAGCGTGTGCAGAAAATGGATGACCTGAAACAGCAAGACATGTTCAAGCCACTGCGTATTGCCGATTTCTTGATTGACAAGGACCCTTTGTTTGCTCGTGTCAATTTAGACAATGACGAGTACGAGCTCTATAGCAAGGTATACGATCAAATGACGGTCGATGCGCCGACACCCGACTTAGTCATCTACTTACAAGCATCGGTCGATCGACTGCTTGAGCGGATTGACCGACGTGGCGTTGCAGCGGAGCGATCCATTAGCCGCCATTACCTCGAATCGTTAAATGAGGTATACAGCGAATTCTTTCTCTACTACGATGCGGCGCCTCTATTGATTGTCAATGCCAATCAAATTGATTTGATTAATAGGAATGAAGATTTCGTGCAGCTGGTGGACTATGCTCTGGACATAAAAGCAGGTCGACACTATTTCAACCCAACACTGATCGACTAACGTAGATAAAACAAGCACCAAGGAGCTCATCACTCGATGCCTGACCGAATAACAACGAGCAAACTCGAAGCCATGAAGACCGCTGGTGAGAAGTTTGTAATGGTCACTGCCTACGATGCAACATTTGCGCGACTCGTCAGTGACGCAGGCGCTGAATGCATCTTAGTGGGTGATTCGTTAGGCATGGTTTTACAAGGTCATGATACAACGGTGCCTGTATCGCTCGACGCAATGGTGTATCACACCGAATCTGTTGCGCGAGCGCGTCCAACGTCCATGATTGTCTCTGATCTGCCGTTTATGACCTATTCATCACCGGACGTCGCACTAACTGCCAGCATGGAGCTGATGCAAAAAGGCGCACAAATGGTGAAACTTGAGGGTGGAACCTGGCTCAGTGAGACGATTCACCAGCTCGTTCAGCGTGGCATCCCCGTTTGCGCACACCTCGGCTTAACGCCGCAGTCTGTAAACGTTTTTGGTGGTTATCGCGTGATGGGCCGCACACCCAAAGAAGCGAAGTCTATTCTAGCGGATGCTGTGGAAATTCAAGATGCCGGAGCAAGCATTTTGTTGCTTGAGTGTGTGCCTGAGAAACTGGCCGCCGACATCTCCTCCAAGTTAGATATTCCCGTGATTGGTATTGGCGCGGGTGCCGGCACCGACGCACAAGTACTGGTACTTCACGACCTTTTAGGTCTCACCGAAAAACCAGCCCGGTTTGTTGAGAACTTCATGACCGGCGCAGATTCGATTCAAGATGCTTTAGCGGCCTTCGTAAAAGCCGTTAAAGACGGTAGCTACCCGCAAGAGCAACACACCTACCAGTAGTATGGAGATCCTCCGAACGATAGATGACATGCGAAGTTGGCGCGCTCGTCTGAGTCAGAACATCCGAGTAGGGTTTGCACCCACAATGGGTAACCTTCATGCGGGACACGTCTCACTAATCCACACCGCCAAGGCACACACCGACGTCACCGTCGCCTCTATCTTTGTGAATCCGATGCAATTTGGTCCGGATGAAGATCTAGAAAGTTACCCAAGGACACTTGAGGTGGACCTGGCGAAGTTACAAGAGGCCGGAGCCACTGCCGTGTTTATTCCACGAGCAGAAGATATCTATCCCGAAGGGATTGATCAGCACACGTCAGTCGACGTTCCCGACCTTACAAACGTGCTCTGTGGTGCTCAACGGCCTGGTCATTTCCGCGGTGTCACCACCGTGGTCAGCAAACTACTGGGCGTCGTGAGACCGCACATTGCATTCTTTGGGGCCAAAGACCTGCAACAAGTCCTGGTCATTAAAAAAATGGTTCGCGACCTACTCATAAACGTGGAGATCGTGACCGTGCCTACCCTGCGCGATCCCGACGGTCTCGCAATGAGCTCTCGCAATGGCTACCTCACACCAGAAGAGCGAGCTCTGGCGCCCAACTTCGCAGCCGCCTTAACCGCTTGCGCCCTCACGCTTCAAAACACGCCCTCCGATGCCTCAGAAACAATCGACATGGCAAAAAAGGCGCTTGAGGACAACGGATTTGTGATTGACTACCTAGAAACCCGCCGCACCAGCGATTTATCGCTGAGCCCCGAGCCCAACGATGAAATTGCGATCTTTGGCGCCGTCTATTTGGGAACAACGCGGCTCATTGATAACCGCGTGATACCAATCTCTAGGCCAGATCTTAGTCTCCCAAGCGAGAGACTCAACTAAGACGCCACATCACAGGGGTCGTGTAGAAAATCCAGCAGTTCATCGACCGATGAGGGGGGTGGCGCTGTTAGGCGACTCACCGAAAAAGCGACGGTAAAGTTCACTAGCGCACCCACAACACCAAAGGCATTGGGTTCGATACCAAAAAACCAATTCGGCGACATCGCGCCAAGGAACCCTGTGTCAGGAATAAACATGATGCCCTTGTGCTGAAAGACGTAAAGCAAGGTCACTGAGATACCTGCAAGCATGCCAGCGACCGCGCCCTCCCGATTGACCCGGCGCGCGAAGATTCCCATTAACAACGCGGGGAAAAGCGATGAAGCAGCCAGCCCAAATGCAAGCGCTACCGTCCCAGCTGCGAATCCGGGCGGATTTAGTCCTAAATAACCTGCACCTAAAACCGCAACCGCCATTGCAATCCGAGAGGCTCTTAGCTCTGCCTTATCAGAAATTGACGGCATATACGTGCTTTTAAGTAGGTCATGCGAAATCGCACTAGAAATAGCCAATAATAGTCCCGCCGCCGTGGAAAGCGCCGCTGCCAATCCTCCGGCCGCGACTAAGGCGATAACCCAATTAGGAAGGTTGGCGATCTCTGGATTAGCCAAAACCAGTATGTCGTTATCCAGTTTCGTGAGCTCATTGGTTTTTGGATCTGACGTATATTCAATTCGACCATCACCGTTCAAGTCCTCGACCTTGAGGAGACCCGTTTGTTCCCAGTTTTCAAACCACTCGGGCTTGTCTTCAATGAAAAGTGCTTGTCCATCGGATTGCTGCATTGTGTCGACGATATTGAGTCGTGCCATTGCGGCAAGGGCAGGTGCTGTCGTGTAAAGCACCGCAATAAATACAAGCGCCCACCCGGCGGAGCGACGCGCCGCCGCAACGCTTGGCACCGTAAAGAAGCGAATAATGACGTGGGGCAAACCGGCTGTACCAATCATTAGGGAGGCGGTAAATGCCACCATATTCAACGTGCTACCGCGCAGCGTTGTCGTGTATTCCTGAAACCCCAGATCGAGCAATATCAAGTCGAGTTTGTCGAGCAGGTAAACATCCGTCCCAGTTAAGGTTGAACCCAGACCCAGTTGGGGCAAGGGATTACCCGTTAGTTGCAAACTGATAAAGATGGCTGGAATGGTATAGGCGGTAATGAGCACGCAATACTGCGCGATCTGCGTGTACGTTATTCCTTTCATCCCGCCCAGTACGGCATAGAAAAAAACAATAAACATGCCGATACCTAAGCCCGTTTCATAATCCGTTTCTAAGAAGCGCGAAAAGGCGACACCCACTCCTTTCATCTGACCGATCACGTAGGTTACTGAGCAAAGTACCAAGCATATGACTGCAACCACACGCGCCGTATCCGAGTAATAGCGCTCTCCTATAAAGTCGGGAACCGTGTACTTGCCATACTTTCGCAAGTAGGGCGCGATAAGTAAGGCCAGTAATACGTACCCCCCTGTCCACCCCATGAGAAATACAGACCCGCCATAGCCGTTGTAGGACAGCGCGATCAAACCGGCCATAGAGATAAAGGAAGCGGCCGACATCCAATCTGCGGCGGTCGCCATACCATTCGCTATCGGGTGTACACCACCGTCAGCAACGTAAAAATCTTTGGTGGAGGAGGCGCGCGTTGCGATCGCAATACCGATGTAAACGGCAAAGGTCGAACCCACAACGAGATACGTCAGGAGCGTTAAACTCATTGCTCTGCCTCCTCTTGGTACTCACGCTCAAAACGAGTCATGGCTGCGGCGAAGTAGAAGATCAGCGCGATAAAAACAAAAATCGACCCCTGCTGCGCGAACCAAAATCCAAGCTTGTAACCACCCAACCTAATTTCATTAAGAGGCTCCACCAAAAGAATGCCAAATCCAAAGCTCACAACAAACCAGACGATGAGAAGCCGAAACATCAGCGACCTCACCCGTGCATAAAATTGAGCCCTTTTTATTTTATTATTTTGCTGGTCAGCCATTGACTGGATATCTCCCTTTATAGCGACGCTTGTTATTCCACTGCCGCACGACATACGGCATTATTAAGATAGCATTGCGCCTTTACGTCACTCGCGCGCAGTGATCAAAACACAAGGATCCAGTGCATGTCTAACGAAGCGATTTATCCCGTACCGCCAAACTTTGCGGACGCGCACATTAGTCCCGATGACTATCAAAAAATGTACCGACAGTCTCTGGACGATCCTGAGTCGTTTTGG
This sequence comes from uncultured Alteromonadaceae bacterium, assembly GCA_964454155.1. Classification (GTDB taxonomy): domain Bacteria; phylum Pseudomonadota; class Gammaproteobacteria; order Pseudomonadales; family Halieaceae; genus Luminiphilus. Next base: position 15,663 of record CAYVQI010000017.1, read on the forward strand.
AGTGGGCAAGCTCACGAATTTTTATCGTGGGACGCCCCGTGGCACACCACTTGCGAGAGTGATCTGTCAAAAGGGCAGGCGCGGTGGTTTGATGGCGGGCAGCTGAATGCGTCAGTGAACTGCATTGATCGGCACTTGCCGGCGCGCGCGGAGCAGACCGCCATTTTGTGGGAAGGAGACGACCCCTGTGACAGCCAGCACATCACCTACCAAGTGCTGAAAGATGAAGTGTGCCGTCTTGCAAACGTCATGCACGATCGGGGTGTGACCGCAGGAGATCGCGTCTGCATCTATATGCCCATGGTCCCTGAAGCCGCCTATGCGATGCTCGCCTGCACACGGATTGGCGCGATACACTCGGTAGTCTTTGGCGGCTTTTCACCCGAGGCGCTCAAAGATCGGATTAACGACTCCGGTTGCCGGATGGTCATTACGGCTGATGAAGGCGTGCGCGGCGGGAAGACAGTGCCACTAAAGGCCAATGTTGATCAGGCACTCACAGCCTGCCCCACCGTAGACACCGTGATTGTCTTGCAGCGCACGAATTCAGATATTCACTGGGAGACCGAACGAGATATTGCCTACAGCGCGGCCACCCGAGCGGCAAGTACTGACTTCACGCCTGTCTCAATGAGCAGTGAAGCACCACTCTTCATTCTCTATACATCAGGATCCACGGGGAAACCAAAAGGTGTGTTGCACACCACCGGCGGTTACTTACTGCAGGCGGCCAGCACATTTAAACACGTGTTTGATTACCGTGAGGGCGAGGTATTTTGGTGCACCGCTGATGTCGGATGGGTGACGGGACATTCCTATATTGTCTACGGACCGCTGTGTAACGGCGCAACAACCCTCATGTTTGAGGGCGTCCCCACCTACCCTGATGGCGGGCGCTGCTGGGAAATTGTCGACAAACACAAGGTCAATACATTCTTCACTGCGCCAACGGCCATTCGCGCCTTACACGCACTCGGCGACGAGTTTGTCACCAAGCATTCGAGAAAGAGCTTGCGAATCATCGGGTCAGTTGGTGAGCCTATCAACCCTGAGGCCTGGGAGTGGTATCACCGGGTCGTTGGCGACGGTCGCTGTCCCATTGTCGACAGTTGGTGGCAGACCGAGACAGGCGCAATGATGATCACACCCATGCCGTCTGCACACGCGATGAAACCGGGGTATGCGAGCTTCCCCTACTTTGGTGTTGAGCCTGCCTTGCTCGATGAGCAAGGCCAGGAAATTCACGGCGAAGGGGCGGGCTATCTGGTCATTAAACGCTCGTGGCCTGGTCAAATTCGAACGGTTTACGGCGATCACCAGCGGTTAATCGACACGTACTTTTCAACGTATGCAGGCTACTACTTCACCGGCGACGGGGCACTGCGGGATGCTGATGGCTACTTACGAATTACCGGCCGTGTCGATGATGTCCTGAATATCTCGGGGCATCGAATGGGTACCGCCGAAATCGAGAGCGCCCTTGTACAGCACAAAGACATCTCTGAGGCTGCTGTCGTAGGCTACCCTCATCCGATTAAAGGCCAGGGCATCTACTGTTACGTGACGCCGGTTCAGGGCGTGGAAGACTCGCCCGAACTGCGTGCCCAACTGGTCCAATTGTGCGTGAGAGAAATTGGCCCGATTGCAAAGCCCGATATTATTCAGTGGGCTCCCGGCCTACCTAAGACCCGATCGGGAAAAATTATGCGCCGGATTCTTCGTAAAGTTGCCGAAAACGAACTCGACAACCTTGGAGACACTTCAACACTTGCGGACCCCTCCGTTGTTGAACAACTGATCGTTGCCCGCGAGGGAAGTTAAGCAAATTTCGTAAAAAAAAAGGCCCGCAAGCGGGCCTTTTTTAAATCAAATACAGCAATCACTTAGTCTCGTCGTCCTCTGACTCTGCTGCATCATCTGCGTCTGACGCTTCGTCGTCTGATTCAACCTCAGCTTCGGCAGATACATCAGCCTCTTCTGTCTGGTCTGCCTCGACCACAACTGCATCGGACTCAACAGCCGCTTCCTCTGCGGGCGACTCATCTGCGGGCGACTCATCGGCGACTTCAGCAGCAGGTGCCTGCTCAACTTCGTCTTCCAACAGCTCTTTAATCGAAAGCTTAATACGACCCCGTTGATCAACGTCAAGGCACTTAACGGTCACATCCTGACCTTCTGTTAAGTAATCGCTAACATTCTCAACACGCTCATTCGCTATTTGCGAGATGTGCAGCAGACCGTCTTTGCCGGGCAAGATCGTTATAAACGCACCGAAATCTACGATCCGGGCAACCTTACCTGTGTAGACAGCGCCCACTTCAGCTTCCGCTGTAATGGCCATGATCATCTCAACAGCGGCATCACGCGAACCTTGATTTTGACCAAACACTTTGACGGTACCGTCATCATTGATGTCAACGGTTGCACCTGAGTCTTCGGTAATCTGACGGATCGTTGCACCGCCCTTACCAATAATGTCGCGAATCTTGTCTTGATCAATCTTTAAACTCACCATACTTGGTGCGTTTTCAGACGTGATCTCGCGAGCCGAATCAAGTACCGAGTTCATCTGTCCGAGAATGTGCAGTCGTGCGTGAAGCGCTTGCTCGAGTGCTACCTCCATGATCTGCTCGTTGATGCCTTCGATCTTAATGTCCATCTGCAACGCGGTAACACCCGCAGCAGTTCCAGCGACTTTAAAATCCATGTCACCAAGGTGATCTTCGTCACCAAGAATGTCGGTCAGAACAGCGAATTGATTCCCTTCCTTGACCAAGCCCATCGCAATACCTGCGACCGGTGCCTTCAGCGGAACGCCAGCAGCCATCATGGCCAAGGAGCCCACGCAGACAGACGCCATTGAACTCGACCCATTTGATTCAGTGATCTCAGAGACGACCCGAATTGTGTAGGGAAACTCGTCGTCAGTTGGAAGCACAGCAGCCAAACTACGTCGCGCCAAGCGACCGTGACCGATTTCACGACGTCCAGTGAACCCCATGCGACCTGCCTCGCCCACTGAGTAGGGAGGGAAGTTGTAGTGCAGCATAAACGGGTCACGCCGCTCACCTTCGAGTGCGTCAATAATCTGCGCATCACGCGTCGAACCTAATGTCACGGCACCAATTGCTTGTGTTTCACCGCGGGTGAACAGCGACGAGCCGTGCACGTTATCGAGCACATCGACTTCGCACGCAATCTGGCGCACTGTGCGACCGTCACGTCCATCGATGCGTGGCTCACCGGCCAGGATACGCTGGCGAACAATGCGTTTCTCAAGGGCTTTAAACTCATCCTTGATATCGTCGGCAGACGCACCATCCTCAGTCGCTAATTGCGCCATAACCGCGTCACGAATATGCCCAACCCGCTCATAGCGCGCCGCCTTCTCCGTAATGCGGTACGCTTCGCCTAAATCGGCGCCTGCGGCCTCCTCAACTTGAGCACGCAGCGTCTCGTTGACTTCGGCGGCAGACCAATCCCATCGGGGCTTTCCTGCTTCTTCTACTAGCTCATCAATCGCCTTGATAACCGTCTGCATCTCTTGGTGAGCAAACAAAACAGCACCGAGCATTTGATCTTCAGACAACTCTTTGGCTTCCGACTCAACCATCAAAACAGCGTCGCGAGTACCGGCAACAACCATGTCCAGCTGACTGTTTTTAAGTGCAGCATAGCCGGGGTTCAACACGTAGCCTTCCGCTTCTGAGAAGCCTACACGCGCACCACCAATTGGGCCGTTGAAGGGGCAACCAGAAATGGCGAGGGCCGCAGATGTACCAATCATTGCTGGGATATCGGGATCGGTATCGAAGTCGGCAGACATTACTGTGCAAACGACTTGCACTTCGTTCATAAAGCCGTCAGCGAAAAGTGGGCGGATGGGGCGATCAATCAACCGCGACGTCAGTGTTTCTTTTTCGCTAGGCCGGGCTTCACGCTTAAAAAAGCCGCCGGGGATTTTACCCACAGAATAAGCCTTTTCAATGTAATGTACTGACAGTGGGAAAAACGCCTGTCCGGGCTTTTCCTTTGGATCAGCTACCACTGTACAAAGCACAGAGGTAGTGCCCATGGTCACCATTACGGCACCAGAGGCCTGGCGCGCTATGCGTCCAGTTTCCAGTGTGACCTCTTGGCCACCGAACTGGAATGTTTTAGTAACAACGTTCACTTCATTCTCTCCAAAATAAATCGGCCGGCATGATGCCGGCCCTAAGTAATCTTATCGGCGCAAACCAAGACGCTTAATAACGGTCGAGTAACGACTCGCGTCCTTGCGCTTCAAGTAATCCAACAGCTTACGGCGCTGGTTGACCATACGAATAAGACCACGTCGTGAGTGGTGATCTTGCGCATGCTCTTTAAAGTGCTGCTGTAGCTGCTCTATGTTGGCGGTCAACAATGCAACTTGTACTTCGGGCGATCCTGTATCACCCTCGGATTGCTTATAGTCGTCCACAATTTGAGCTTTTCGTACTGCATCAAGTGCCATGATATTTCTCCAACCTGCGTTTTCTAAGCCCACCCGTGCAGGTTTACAGGAAGGCTGGTTAATGACTGTCAACAAACAGCCGCTTTGGAGCGACTCGGCCGTCGTCGAGTATTACCCCGACGCCCAAAAAAGGACCGCCCGCTTCAGCGATGCGAACAATACCACTTAGTGGCGCATTTCGCACTAGCACGGCCTGCCCTTGTTTTAGGTAGAAAGCCGCAGAATGACTCACTTCAACACGCGCCAAATGGTCGACAGCCAATTCGGGATCGATCAAAAATCGATCGAGGGCCTCCGCGCCTTCGGTCTCAGCGACGGCTATGAGCGCCTCCAGTGTCACAGCTTGCGCCAAGTCAAAGGGACCGGTCGCCGTCCGTCTTAAAGCACTCATATGACCGGGAAGCTCGAGCGATGCCGCCAAATCTTCTGAGAGTGTGCGGATGTACGTGCCTTTGCTGCAGACGACATCGATGTCAGCCGTGGCGGCTTCTCCAGGTGAAAAGTGGTTCAATTCCGCACTGCGGATAGTAACAGGACGGGCCTTTCGGTCGACCTCTTTTCCCTGTCGTGCCAGCTTGTAAAGCGGCTGTCCATCGACTTTCAGCGCCGAGTACATCGGCGGTATCTGCTGAATGTCACCAACAAATCCCACGAGCGCAATTGATACATTTTCTTGGCGCAAATGCGCCGCATCTCTTTGCGCTAAGACCTCACCCTCACTGTCTCCAGTCGCCGTCGACACACCAAACGTAACCTGGGCTTCATACGCCTTATCCGAATCGAGTAGAAACTGAGACAGCTTAGTCGCCTCACCGAGACAAATAGGCAAGACACCACTGGCAAGCGGGTCAAGGTTACCCGTGTGACCGGCTTTCGCAGCACCAAACAAGTGACGTACACGTTGAAGTGCTTGGTTTGACGAAGGACCAACCGGCTTATCCAGAACCAAAATACCGGTTACAGACCGCCCCTTTCTCCGGCGAGCCATATCAGTCCTCTGCAGAGTCCGACGCGTCTTGATGCTTTTCGTCTGATGCTAGAGCCTGTCCTAGCAATGCTTCCATATGGCGACCACGCCCAACACTTTCATCAAACTTGAACGAGAGCTTAGGCACCGTTCGCAAGCTGGAGTCGCGAGCAATCTCGCTGCGTAGATAACCGGCTGCTTTATCCAAAACAGCCGTCACTTCTTGCGCCGACTTTGCATCTTCCAAACCGATTTTCGTAAAGAAAACCTTCGCGTACCGGAGGTCGCGACTCACATCGACCGCCGTGATATTCACGAACTCGGCTCTCGGATCGCGAAGGCTGTGCAGTAACAGCTTGGCCAACTCTTGTTGTAAGAAGTCAGCAACGCGTTCGGTGCGACTGTATTCTTGAGGCAAGACAATAAACCTATAATGACCGCGCGACTTCGTTAACTTCGAAGACCTCGATGAGATCTCCCACCTTTACGTCGGTATAGTTTTTCACACCAATGCCGCACTCCGTGCCGTTACGTACTTCGCTCGCGTCGTCTTTAAAGCGCCGAAGCGACTCAAGCTCACCCTCATAAATCACAATACTGTCGCGAAGCACACGAATCGGCTTCGACCGGGACACAGTCCCCTCGGTCACCATGCAGCCCGCGATAAGCCCAAACTTGGGCGATCGGAACACGTCGCGAACTTCAGCAATACCGACAATCTCTTCTCGAAGCTCTGGCGATAACATGCCAGTGAGCGCCGCCTTAACATCGTCGATTAAGTCGTAGATCACGTTGTAGTAACGCACTTCCACGCCTTCGTTCTCTGCCATTCCTCGGGCCTTTGCATCAGCACGCGTATTAAAACCAAAGATAACGGCGTTACTGGTCATCGCCAGCGACACATCAGTTTCGGTAATACCGCCTACACCACCGGCGACAACGTTGACCTTTACCTCGTCGTTACCCAAATCTGAGAGGGACGATTGCAGTGCCTCAAGTGAGCCACGCACGTCCGTTTTCACGACGACATTGAGTGTTTGGACCTCACCCGCCGTCATCGTCTCAAACATACTGTCGAGTTTCGCCGCTTGCTGACGTGCAAGCTTACTCGATCGCTGTTTTTCCTGACGGCTTCCGGCAATTTCTCTTGCTCGCTTCTCGCTTTCAACAGCGACAAAGGGATCGCCAGCATCGGGCGTACCGTCGAGCCCCAGTATCTCAACAGGAATACTTGGACCTGCTACGGCAATGGGTTGACCGTTCTCGTCAAGCATTGCTCGCACGCGCCCATATTGCAGCCCCGCGAGAACAATATCGCCTTGGTTCAATGTCCCTTGCTGCACTAACAACGAGGCGACAGGACCACGGCCCCTATCGAGTCGTGATTCGATCACAAGCCCACTGGCAGGCACATCCTCTGGCGCCTTAAGCTCCAGAAGTTCTGACTGCAGAAGCAGTGACTCGAGCAACCTATCGATACCTTCACCGCTGTGCGCCGAAACGGGGACAAACTGAGTGTCTCCACCCCAGTCTTCAGGAATAACATCTTTCGCCGCAAGTTCATTCTTCACGCGGTCAGGATCTGCACCCTCTTTATCCATTTTGTTAATAGCAACGACTAAAGGCACACCGGCCGCACGCGCGTGCTGCACCGCCTCTTCAGTCTGCGGCATCACACCGTCATCGGCGGCCACAACTAAAATAACAATGTCCGTCGACTTAGCTCCGCGTGCTCGCATGGCTGTAAATGCGGCGTGTCCCGGCGTATCGAGGAAGGTGATCATTCCCTGGTCGGTTTTTACGTGATAAGCACCAATATGCTGCGTGATACCACCCGCTTCGCCAACGGCCACGCGTGAATTTCGAATGTAGTCGAGCAAAGAGGTTTTCCCATGATCAACGTGGCCCATCACAGTGACAACGGGCGCGCGAAGCTCGGGCGTGCCTTCGTAGCTCGCCATTGACTCCTCAAGTCGCTCCTCGAGCACATCATCACTTCGCAGCTTGGTTCGATGTCCCAGTTCTTCAACAACGAGACTCGCCGTATCTTGGTCGATCATCTGATTAATCGTGGCCATGACACCAAGCTTCATCAACTCTTTAATGACAACGCCCGCTTTGACCGCCATTTGCTGTGCGAGCTCGCCAACGCTGATATTTTCGGGCAGCTCGACGTCGTAAACGATTCTCTCAGTCGGCTGTTCAAATCCATGCTGATTAGGCTCATCGCCCGAGCGACGACGCTTTCCGCCACGTGCACGACCAACGCCCGACTCAGCGGCCTCAATAGCACTGAGCGACAGATTATGACCGCGCTGCTTGCCTCGTCCCGGCGACATATTAGAGCGATCTAGACGCCCCCTACCGGGCTTATTACGGCGCGAATCATTCGTATCTCTCCCACTGTCTTTTGTGGGCGCATCATGCAAACGCTTTGGTCGTTTATCTGCTGGAGTCGCGGCGGCCTTTTCAGCAACCGCTGTTTTCTGAGCAGTCTCTTGCTCCGCTTTTTTGCGTGCCTCATCGGCCTGACGTGTAGCCACAACGTCATCGAGCTTTTGCTGCCGGGCAGCGTCTTCGGCTTTGCGGCGTGCAGCCGCACGTTGCCGTAATACCTCTGGATCGACATTACGCAAATCTTCTTCAACCGCAGGCGGTTCAACAGGCGCGTCTAAAGGCTCCTCCACCGCAATCGGCTCCTCAATAACGGGCGCAACTTCAGGCTCTGCAACCACCTCTTCAATCACGGGCTCCGGTAAGGCAACCTCCACGGGGTCCGGCTGCGCTTCAGCGGCAACATCTGGAGCTTCGACCAATGAGGTTTCCTCAGAGTCCGGACGCTTCATGTAAGTGCGCTTCTTTCGCACCTCCACGTTGACCGTGCGTTTACCCGAACCGCCACCCGTCTTTAGTGTGCTGACGGACTTCCGCTTTAGCGTGATCTTGCGTGGCGCCTCTTCATCGCTACCATGACTGCGCTTCAGATGGCCTAGCAGTGTGCGTTTGTCATCGTCAGAGACGACCTCGCCAGCCTCTTTATGAGGCAACCCTGCATCTTTCATCTGTGACAGAAGCTTTTCCGCGTCTGTTCCCACGGTTTTCGCTAACTGCTCTACGGTTACTTCAGCCATTTTTTCTCTCTCTAATCTTGCCGTTGGTCATCTGTTTAGTGAAAAAGAACGATCACTAAGCAGATTCGCCCTCTTCCGCGAACCAAGGCTCGCGAGCGGTCATAATGAGCTCAGCAGCCCGTTCTTCGGTCATTCCTTCGATCTCCATGAGCTCATCAACACTCTGCTCTGCGAGATCTTCCATGGTAATCACACCCACATTTGCAAGAACGTACGCCAGCTGCTTTTCCATGCCACGCATCTCGAGCAGATCTTGAGCGGGCTCATTCGAACCAATCTCTTCCTCAGACGCAATGGCCATTGTTAGCAACGCGTCTTTCGCCCTCGCCCTCAGCTCCTCGGCAATGTCTTCGTCGAAACCTTCGATACCCGCCATTTCCTCAAGCGGTACGTAAGCGACCTCTTCAACAGTGGTAAAGCCTTCTTCGACCAACACGCCGGCGACATCTTCATCGACATCCAACGCGTTCATGAAAGTCTCCATGACCTCGCCCGCTTCTGCCTCTTGCTTCTCGATCGCCTCATCCGTACTCATGACGTTAATCGTCCAACCAGTGAGATCAGACGCAAGACGAACATTTTGACCGCCACGACCAATGGCCTGCGCAAGATTATCCTCGGCAACCGCCACTTCCATGGTGTTGCTGTCTTCGTCCACCACAATTGATTCGACTTCGGCAGGCGACATCGCGTTAATGACCAACTGCGCAGGGTTGTCGTCCCACAAAATGATGTCAACACGCTCGGTGTCCAATTCGTTAGAGACCGCTTGCACCCGCGAGCCACGCATACCCACGCATGCACCTACAGGGTCTATCCGCTGGTCGCCCGTTTTTACGGCAATCTTCGCTCGCGATCCAGGGTCACGCGCCGCTGAGCGGATTTGAATAACGCCCTCCGAAATCTCAGGGACCTCAATTTTAAAGAGTTCAATTAACATCTCTTTGCAGGCTCGCGATAACACTAGCTGAGGCCCACGGGACTCCTCGTTAATCTCCAACAAAACCGCACGCACGCGGTCATTCATTCGGAACGTCTCTCGCCCCACTAACTCTGATCGAGGCAACAGCCCTTCCGCGTTATTACCCAGATCGAGAATAATGTTGTCTCTCGTTACTTTTTTGACGGTTCCCGCTAGCAGCTCGCCCATACGGTCTTTGTATTGATCGACCACTTGAGCGCGCTCAGCCTCACGAACAGCCTGTACGATAACTTGTTTCGCGGTTTGCGCCGCAATACGCCCAAAACCAACGTTTTCCACGACTTCCTCGTGGACGTCACCGGGCACCAAGTCGTTATTAACCTCGATCGCCTCTTCGGTCGTAAACTGCGTGCCCAGCAGTGCGAGCTCAGTATCGGGCACAACCAACCACTTCCGCCGGGTCACGTAGTCGCCTGATTCACGATCAATCGTGACCTCAATATCCGACTCTTCGTCGTACCGCTTTTTTGTAGCGGTCGCGAGCGCCAGCTCAATGGCTTCAAAGATAATGTCTTCCGATACGCCTTTCTCATTAGAAACTGCTTCGGCAACCATCAAAATTTCTTTGCTCATTCGTTATATCTCACTCTGATCATGGAGGACTAAATCGCCCTCCTTTAAACTTTCGTCTATCGCGTGGACTGCAGCGGGTCGACTTCGCTCAATCCACTCTGCCGTGGGCTCTACTCGAACCCTGTCAATACTACCCAGAGGCAGCAAATACTCGTGTTTATCAACGCGGACGACTATGTCATCACCATCAAAACCTAAAAACCACCCTCGGAATTTGCGGCGCCCGTCAAACGGAAATCGCAGCTTGACCTGCATGGGCTGCTCTTCATAAATACTGAACTGCTCCTTTTTGAACAGCAAACGATCTATCCCTGGGGACGAAACCTCTAACGTGTATTCACCCACAAAGGGGTCTTCCACATCTAAAATCGCACTCATGTGGCGACTTGCCGTGGCGCAATCATCGACGGTGACACCCTGCTGCCTGTCAATGTACACACGCAACGTGGGCCGCCGATTTGGGCTCAACAGTTCCAATCCCCACAGCACAAAGCCCAACATTTCAACCGTTGGTTCCAGCATGGTGAGCAATTGGCTCTCTTTACCACCCATTGTGTTCATCGCCGTCCTCGGCAAATTTCAGATACAAAAAAGCCCCAAACAAGGGGCCTCAAAGTGCAGCGCATACCGTCGCGCAAAGTTGGTAGCGGGGGCCGGATTTGAACCGACGACCTTCGGGTTATGAGCCCGACGAGCTACCAGGCTGCTCCACCCCGCATCAAAGTCGTTGCGATGCCCCTTGTATCGACGCCTGTATCGTCGAAGGCAATCACACGGAACCAAGGTCCCGTAACTGAGGTGCGGAGTCTAGGGAGTTGGCGCTAGTCCGTCAAGAGGAAGAGACACAAAAACGCCCGCACTTGTTGGGTTTCGTGGATTTTAATACCTGTCGTGGGGAAACAATGCAGGTCACCAGTCCTTTTGCGCCGGCACCCCATCAACACTGGATGTTAATCGTACCGCATTCAAAATTGCGGATTGCATTGCAGCGGCTGCCGCCACACCCAGTTTATTGATCAACTGAGGTGTCACCTCTTGCGACCGCTTCGGTGCGTTTGTCACTGAAACAGCGAAAATGGTATCGCCGTCAAACAGTGTATGCGCGGGCCGTACTGCTCGAGCCAAACCGTCATGCGCCATTTCCGCCACTTTTTTCAGCTGTGCTTTTGACAACTGAACGTTTGTTGCAATGATACCGAGAGTGGTGTTCGTGCCAATCAGCGCACCACGCTCCAGCGTGCCGAGCGCCAGATCTACAGCCGATTCATAGCACCCAGGCACAGTCGCCCGAACACCTGCAATCGTTTGCCCCGTCGCACTGTCAAACACCTCACCCACCGCATTGACCGCCGCAAGCGCGCCCACAAGCACCCCATCGTCACACTCGAGAATCGCGTTCCCAAGGCCACCTTTAGTGGCGCGCTCAGGTCCTAATAATTTACCCACGGTCGCGCCGGTTCCCACCCCTAAATTTCCCGATCCAACCGGCGCACTGGTGGCTTCTGATGCGGCCTTAGCCCCCCATTGCGCAGTCGGTCGAACACCCGCACTTCCCAGTTGCAAATCGAATAAAACAGCAGCCGGCACAATGGGAACCACAACACCCTCA
>CAYVQI010000018.1:0-1983 GCA_964454155.1 uncultured Alteromonadaceae bacterium
GGCATAGACCAACCCATACGACCCAGGTAATTCAAAAGCGCCTCAGGCAGAAAACCCATCCGCTCGTAATAAAGAATACTCGTCGGATTCTTGCGCTTACTCAGCTTTGATTTATCAGGATTGCGAAGCAGTGGCATGTGACAGAGCTCGGGCATATCCCAGCCGAAGTATTGATATAACAGCTGATGCTTTGGCGCAGAATTTAGCCACTCCTCGCCTCGAATCACGTGAGTAATCTCCATTAGGTGGTCGTCTACCACATTGGCAAGGTGGTAGGTTGGCATGCCGTCTGACTTCAACAATATTTGAGCGTCAACCATACTCCAGTCGAGCTCGATATCTCCGCGCAACCGATCTTTAACCACACACACGCCCGACGCTTCTGGAACCCGCATTCGAATGACAAACGGTGCACCTGCGGCTTTTCGCGCTGAAAGCTCCGCTTCTGGCAACGCCAAATCAGAAGGCTTGAGTGCAGTCGATCGACCGTCACTGCGCCTCGCCTCTCTGAGCTCATCGAGCTCACTTGGTGTCCGGTAACAGGCAAACGCATCGCCCTGATCGACCAGTTGCATTGCGTACTTCGCGTACATATCGCGACGCTCACTCTGCCGATAAGGCCCGTGCGCTCCACCAACATCAGGACCTTCATCCCAATCTAAGCCCAGCCACTTTAACGACTCTAAAATCATTTGCTCTGCCGCTTGAGTGCTGCGTGTCTGATCGGTGTCTTCAATACGCAGAATAAACTGACCGCCATGGGCTTTGGCAAAACAACGATTAAAGAGCGCCATGTAGGCCGTGCCAACGTGTGGATCGCCCGTGGGAGAGGGTGCTACGCGTGTTCTTACGGTCATTGAGTTCTCTTTAAAATAGGTGATGTCAGCAACAGCGCGATGGTATCAGAAGACGTCAGAGCTCAGGACCCATGAGTTCAACTTTTAACCGTCCTAATTCGGCACTTTGCATACCCCCAGTCTCTAAAGTTCGGTACGATGCATCAAATCCAAGAGCAAGAAGAATGATGCGTTTGTTTCAATCATTAGTACCTGCGAGTGTCCTTGTGGTGCTTCTCACTGCCTGCGGTAGTGGCGAAAGCAATGTTGAGTCAGGAAATCGAGAAGGCTACCTTCACTACGGAAACGGAGCAGAGCCTCAAGGCCTCGATCCTCAAGTGGTTACCGGCGTCCCTGAAAATCACATTGTGCGTGCTCTTTTCGAAGGCCTTGCGGTCAAAAACCCCAAGACGCTAGAACCCGAGCCGGGCGTTGCTGAACGCTGGGAAATCTCCGAGGACGGGACGGTTTACACCTTTTACATCAACCCTAAGGCGAAGTGGAGTAACGGCGAAGCTATGACGGCGTCAGACTACGTCTGGTCCTGGAACCGAGCGTTACACCCCGATACGGGCTCACTCTATGCCTACATGCTCTACCCGATTATAAATTCAGAGGCGTACTCAAAACGAGAAATCACCGACTTCAATGAAGTGGGTGTTAAAGCCTTAGACGACCAGACACTGCAGGTCACACTCAACGCACCAACGCCCTACTTTCTTCAGCTCATGGATCACTACAGCAGCTTCGCCGTGCATCCCGAGACGTTGCTCAAACATGGGAAAATGACCGATCGCTTTACGCCGTGGACGCGGGTAGGAAGCATTGTCAGCAACGGTCCGTTTACACTCGAAGAGTGGTCTTTAAATCGTCGAATAATTATTAAAAAAAGCGAGCACTATTGGGACCGTGATAACGTCGCACTCAACGGCGTCTATTTTTATCCGACAGAAAACGTGGTCAGCGAAGAGCGCATGTTTCGCGCAGAGCAACTGCACTACACCGCGGTGGTCCCCCTGGACAAGATCCCCGATTACCGCACGCGTGAGAATTCGCCCTACGTTCAGTCTCCTTACTTAGGCACCTATTACTACCTTGTTAATACCGATCGACCGCCGGTCGATAACGTGCTGGTTCGCCAAGCACT
>CAYVQI010000018.1:2083-24911 GCA_964454155.1 uncultured Alteromonadaceae bacterium
TACACCTACACCAGCAAGCACCTCATTCACCCAAGCGTTGAGGGGATTTATCCAAACCTTATGGATTCTTTGAATCTCAAGTACGTCACCTTGCATCCAGGGCGGCGTCTCGACACGGAGTCTAAATAACGTGGTCCGTTTTATTTTATGGCGTCTCCTGCAGGCGATACCCGTCATTTTTGTTGTCATTACCGCCACGTTTTTTCTTGTTCGATCAGCACCAGGTGGTCCTTTCGACAGCGAAAAAGCCGTGCTCCCCGAGGTCAAACGAGCACTTGAAGCTCAGTACAAGCTTGACCTTCCACTGCATGAGCAATACGTCGCCTACCTGGGAGACCTCAGTAGCGGCGACCTAGGTCCCTCGTTTAAATATCCGGGCCGCAGCGTCAACGAAATTCTGAGTAGCGGGCTACCGGTAACCGCCGAACTCGGTCTATACGCACTCACCTTCGCGCTTTTCGTCGGGGTATTAGCAGGTGTCTTCGCGGCGCTGAAACCCAATACACGACAAGATTTTATCCCGATGGGTATGGCGATGATCGGCATTTGCATGCCCTCTTTTCTATTGGGGCCGTTACTGGTTTTAGTCTTTGGTATCTATCTTGACTGGCTGCCCATCGCCGGATGGGGTGATCTTCCCGGGGATAAGATTCTTCCATCGATCACCCTCGGCTCGGCTTATGCAGCTTATATTGCGCGTCTCAGTCGTGCGGGCATGCTCGAGATTCTTTCACAGGATTACATTCGAACGGCTCGCGCAAAGGGGCTACCTGAATGGCAGGTGGTCACGCAACACGCGCTCCGTGGAGGATTAATTCCCGTTATCGCCTTTTTAGGTCCGGCCTTCGCCGGGCTTCTTGCCGGCTCCTTTGTGGTTGAAACTATTTTTCAAATACCAGGATTGGGGCGATTTTACGTTCAAGCCGCGTTTAACCGTGACTACACCATGATTTTGGGCACCACGGTGTTCTTGTCGACGCTCATTGTGTTCTTCAACCTGATCAGTGACGTCATAGCCGCTTGGTTAAACCCGCGACTGCGTGCGCAGTTTAAGGGGGGCGCGTAGTGAGCACTCAAGACATCGGGGCAATCGTTGAGGCTGAAGAAGGCGCCTCGCTCTGGAACGACGCCTGGCTAAGGCTGAAGAAAAATCGCGCAGCCGTCACTGGCGGCGTTGTTCTGGTCGTTATGGTGGTACTGGTCCTCCTGACCCCTTGGATCGCGCCTTACAGCTATGAAGCCCAAAACCTTGATCTCGGTGCCACCCCGCCGTCTGCTGCGCATTGGCTCGGCACAGATATTTTTGGACGTGACCTACTGACTCAAATTCTTTACGGCGGACGAATTTCTCTCGCTGTTGGCTTCATAGCCACCGCTGTGGCACTGGTGATCGGCGTGACGTGGGGGGCGGTCGCAGGCTATGTTGGCGGCCGGGTTGACTCGATGATGATGCGCTTCGTAGACATTCTCTATGCGCTGCCATTCATGATTTTCATTATTTTGTTAATGGTCGTCTTTGGTCGCAACATCCTACTGTTATTTCTCGCTATTGGGGCTGTGGAATGGCTCACCATGGCTCGTATTATGCGAACACAAGTCCAGTCGCTGAGACAACAGGAGTTTGTCGAAGCCGCGGTATCGCTCGGTTTGGCGCCTGCGGCGATTATTTTTAGGCACATCATCCCTAACGCCATTGGACCGATTATCGTTTACACCACACTCACCATTCCGAGTGTGATGTTACTCGAAGCATTCCTGAGCTTTTTAGGGCTGGGTATTCAACCCCCTCAAACAAGCTGGGGTCTGTTAATTAGCTATGGTGCCGAGACCATGGAAGAGTACCCCTGGCTACTGATCTTCCCAGGTGCAGCACTCACCATTACACTTTTTTCACTCAACTTTTTAGGCGATGGCCTACGTGACGCGCTCGATGTTCGCGGCTCTAAGGATTAGTCGATGAGTCTTTTAACTGTAAACGACTTGAGCGTTAGCTTCGTGACCCGTAACGGCACCACAGAGGCCGTGAAGAACGTCAGTTTCAACGTTGAGTCAAAGTCCATTACCGCGATAATTGGGGAAAGTGGCTCGGGGAAATCGGTATCGTGCTACGCCCTTCTGGGGCTAATTCCTCAACCCCCCGGGAGAGTGGACTCTGGAACTGCTGAGTTTGGCGGCCGTGACCTTCTCAGTCTCTCTGAGCGTGAGCTCCGAGGCATTCGTGGTTCCGATATCGCAATGATCTTCCAAGACCCAATGACCTGTCTAAACCCCTACATGCGAATTGGTGAACAACTCATCGAGCCGCTGATTGTGCACGGCGTCGCCAACAAGGAGGCCGCAACAAAGCGTGCCGTTGAGCTGTTAGACGAAGTGGGTATTCAGAATCCCGAAGTCGCGATGCAGGCGTACCCTTTCGAATTCTCCGGCGGTATGCGGCAGCGGGTCATGATAGCTATGGCCCTCATTGCTGAACCCAAGTTATTAATTGCCGATGAGCCGACAACTGCACTAGACGTCACCATTCAAGCTCAAATCTTGCGACTGATAAAAGCGCTTCAAGACAAACGAGACATTGGGGTTCTTTTCATCAGTCACGATCTGGCTGTAGTGTCCGATATTGCCGATCATATTGTGGTGATGGAAAAAGGCCATGTTGTCGAGCAAGGCACGCCTTCGGCGATCTTCTCGCAAGCGCAGCACCCGTACACGCAAAAGCTGTTAGCGGCCATTCCGAGTGGCGAGACGCCTAAATCAGACGCAGACCGGCCCAACTTAATTACCGCGACTAATCTCAAGACCTATTTCACCAGCAACAACGCCGAAGAGCCCGTCAAAGCGGTTGACGATGTCTCACTCACCATCCGTCAAGGTGAGGTCCTCGGACTGGTCGGCGAATCCGGTAGCGGAAAGTCGACGTTTGGCCGATCGCTACTGCGCCTAACCCCCATTACCGACGGCCGAATCAGTTTTGACGGTATTGATGTGGGTGGACTGGACCGTAACAACCTAAAAGTGCTGCGCCGGCGAATGCAAATGATCTTCCAAGATCCCTACGCATCGCTCAACCCGCGTATGACCGTTTACGACACACTTGCTGAGCCACTACTGCTCCACAAAATTGTCACGCGTTCACATCTGGACAATGCCATCACCGCGCTGATGGACAACGTCGGGTTGGCAAGGAGCTTTGCTAAAAAATACCCTCACGAATTCTCCGGTGGGCAACGTCAGCGGATTGCCATTGGTCGAGCGCTGGCCACAAAGCCAGAATTCATCGTCGCAGACGAACCAGTATCAGCCCTCGATGTGACTATTCAGGCACAAATTTTAGACCTGCTTAAGGACCTCAAAGACGAGTACGGCTTAACGATGCTCTTTGTGTCTCATGACCTCGCCGTCATTCGCCAAATTGCCGATCGAGTTGCAGTGCTCTACCGAGGCAAGCTTGAAGAAGTGGGTGACACGGCTCGCGTATTCAACACGCCAGAAAGCGATTACACACGGCAGTTACTGTCCGCAATACCGGGACAATCTGCAGCTTAACAGCGCCCCAATAGGGCGCTCAATCGCGCACACTAAATCGCTTGTCACCGACTTTGCACAAGAGGGTTTCGCTTTCGTTAATCTGGTACTGACTCTCCAAAATAGTTGATACAAACCGCCATTTCGAGGTCACCTCGGTCGGTGTCATTTCAACCTCAGTCCAGCCTCGGCGTGTCGTATCAAGGTCAAACAGCTCAGTACTGCTGGCTTTAAATGCCTCTCGCATCATCTGCGATGGCGCAGGAAGGTAGGCTTCCATTCCCGGACTCGTCACTCCAGGTGTGCCAATCTCTACACCCACCTCGTCCCCTTGCTGATTCTGCATATTGAAAGCCCACGCATTGTGCGTATCGCCCGCCAACACAACAGGGTTCGGTGCAAATTGCTTGAAGAGTCCGTGAATCCGCTCGCGACAAGCGGGATACCCGTCCCACGCGTCAAGGTTTAATGGTAATTTCGCTCGCGCAATTTGCTCAAGCCGTTCCAAACGAGGTCTGTACCGATCAGCCAGATCCAGCGCATCCAGCGTCTCTTTGGGGATCAGTGGAGTAATCAGTTTTCCCATGAGCACCTGTTGGCCAATGACCTGCCAAATCGCGCCTCGATCCTGACTGTCCGCGAGCTGAGACGCGAGCCAATTCTCTTGATCAGCTCCCAAAATAGTGCGATGCGGATTCATCAGTAAATCGTTAACGAAGGCCTCAGGACTACCCGCCTGAGCGATGTCACGCTGGTAATCAAGTTGCTCGTCGCGCCCCTGTAAGCGGGTATCAAGCATAATTAGATCGGCGAGTTGGCCGATCTGAAACCTGCGATAAATCGGTGCTTGATCGGTTTGAGCGGCTGTTCGTATGGGCATCCACTCGTGGTAAGCCGTCCGCGCCGCGGCAATACGCTCGTCAAAGTCGCCCTCTCCCTCATTGTGGTTTTCTGCACCCCCTCGCCAGGTGTTGTTCATTAATTCATGGTCGTCCCACACGCAAATCCAAGGATGCGCCGCGTGAGCAGCCTGAAGGTCCTTATCTGAGCGATACACCGCGTAACGCGCTCGGTAGTCATCAAGAGAAACTATCTCGTTTTGGGGTTCCACGGCCCGTCCAAGCGTGTCCTCTGCTATGGGGTTCACGTAGCGTCCGCGCGCGTATTCATAAATGTAGTCACCCAGGTGCAATACCAAATCAAGGTCACTTTTCGCCATGTCGTCATAGGCATGGAAGTATCCCTGCGGGTAATTTGAGCACGACGCAACACCGAGTCGAAAGCGATTAACTTCTCCTGCAGGGAGCGTCTTTGTGCTGCCCGTCTGAGATCGATGTCCATCAATGACAAATCGATAAAAGTAACGACGCCCTGACTTCAAGCCCGTGACATCGACCTTCACAGTGAAGTCTCGATCACGATGCGTTGACGTCATGCCAGTGGCGGCAATATCGCCAAACGCCCGATCATAAGCCACTTGCCAGATAATATTTTCGGCGCGCGCCACATTACCCTCAGGAACGTACCGTGACCACAAAATCACCCGATCCGACAAAGGATCGCCAGAGGCAACGCCGTGAGTAAAGCCACCGTTGCCCCCACTTGCAGCCAGCACGCCGTTGACGCTCATAGCGCCCGCACCGGCACCCATACCCTGAAGCAGCTGCCTGCGATTAATCATCATCTTTTGACCTCGTATTATCGTCGGCAGGAGTATCACCGCCCTTCATTAGACATTCGCAACTTTCTCGTGACTTACTTATGACCCTTATGATCCTCACTCTCAGAAAGGGACTCCCCCCAAGAAACGGACTCCCCATAGAAACGGTCACTTTAGTTCTGAGCACGCCATAACCTATGCGACAATACACCGATGAGCAATACAGTAAACGAGAGTATTTACAGCCCTTGGCGCTTCAATACCGCACCCTGTATGGATTGGTCGGATCGGCATTGCCGCTATTTTTGGCGACTCATGACGCGACATACCCGTGTCTATACAGAAATGGTAACCACCGGCGCACTGATACACGGCGACCACGAACGACACCTTCGATTTAATGACGAAGAGCACCCCGTCGCACTCCAGTTAGGCGGCTCCTCACCCGAGGACCTCGCTGTTGCGGCAAAAATGGGCGAAGACGCCGGCTATGACGAGATCAACCTTAACTGTGGGTGTCCGTCTGATCGGGTTCAAAACGGCACATTCGGCGCCTGCTTAATGCGTCAACCTCAGCGAGTACGGGAGTGTATCGCCGCGATGAATGACGCGGTATCGGTTCCAGTAACCGTCAAGCACCGCCTGGGAGTCGATGACGATAACAGCTACGACAGACTCAGAGACTTTGTCGGTACCGTCGCGCAAGGCGGCAGCCAAGTGTTTATCGCTCATTCGCGAAACGCTTG
Source organism: uncultured Alteromonadaceae bacterium (assembly GCA_964454155.1). GTDB lineage: Bacteria > Pseudomonadota > Gammaproteobacteria > Pseudomonadales > Halieaceae > Luminiphilus. The sequence continues at coordinate 8,012 of CAYVQI010000018.1, forward strand.
GTTGCAGGGCTTGTCGCCGAAAGAGAATCGAGAGATCCCCCCCCTAAAGTACGATTGGGTTTATCAACTTAAACGCGACTTTCCCGACCTTACCATCGTCATTAACGGGGGTATTACATCGCTCGAGTCGTGTGCTGAGCACCTGAATCACGTCGACGGTGTCATGTTAGGGCGTGAGGCTTATCAAAATCCTTGGTTATTAAGCCAAGTCGACCACCAACTTTTTGGCGACCAAGCATCGTCAATGAGTCGCTCTGAGCTTGCAGACGCCTTGCTACCCTACCTTCAAGAAACGTTGTCCAAGGGTGGACGGATGAACCACGTGCTTCGGCATGTTCTCGGGCTTTATCAACGTCAACCCGGGGGCAAAGTGTTTAGACGCCTTTTGAGCGAAGGAATGCATCAAGAAGGCGCTGATACTGAACTTTTCCGATCAGCAGTTGCTCACACGGAACAAATAATCGAGCGCCGCAGCGCTTAAAAGTCCTCGTCCCACTCATCATCTTCAAAGTCAGAGAAGGTGTCGACTACGACACCATCGTTCACCTGGGCTTCACGATTTTGCAAGTAAGCGTCCCGAATAAAGACATAACGATCGCCAGTTATCAGCTCTTCCGCCTCCAGTAGGTCAGCGCGATACTCAAGCACGCGCAAGCCCCGAGTGCCCCAGGTAATCGCATCATCGTCAAACAAATAGTCGTTGGCGGACATAAAGCTGTCTGTAAGGTCACCAAACCCCGAGCGGAAGGTTCTAGGGCCCAGAAACGGCAGCATGACGTAAGGTCCTTCGGGAGTCCCCCAACGCGCCAAGGTGTGGCCGAAGTCGGTCTCGTAACGCTCGATCCCCATATCAGTCGCAACGTCAATCGTGCCCAAAATACCCAGCGTCGAGTTCACAAGCACCCGCCCAGTATTTTTGACCGCAGGGACGGGCCGCCCTTGGAGCAGCGCATTGAGCGCCGCATTCACGTCAGACAAATTTTCATAGGCATTCACAAAGCCCTGCCGAATCGGGCGCGGCACCGCAGTGTCATAAGACACCGCAATTGGGCGCAGGAACACTTTGTCCACGGCGTCGTTGAACTTTAAAATATCGCGATTAAGAGATTCAAAGGGGTCGTCATTCGCATTCACCGATGCGGCAGGCAGCAAAGAGCCCACAACCAGTGACATGTAACAAAACGATTTTAAAAACCTTGGCACCAATGAAAGCCTCCCACAGCACTCAAACGAACTTTATCAAAAAAAACGGCGCAGTTAACGTGGATTATTCGTCATCCAGTGCTCAACGGATTGCCACTGCTGATCGAGGCGTTTAGCAGATACTGGCAGTTTAGTGCCTAACTGCTGAGCGAAGAGCGAGACCCTAAACTCCTCAAGCATCCAACGAAACTGAACTGCTTCAGGTGAGAGCACCTCCAGACCTGGATAATCTCGTTTTCCTTTTGCTAAACGCTCCAGTTGCAGCGCCAGCATGGCCATCGACTTTTCGTCCTTAATGCCCTGAGCCGACAACCGCTCAGCTCGATTGAGCAAGGCCTTGAGGTAACGCGGATAGTAAGAGAGGTACTGTGTTGGCGTCTCAACGAGGCGCTTTGTCTCAAAAAGCGCCTGCAGCTGCGCCGTCATATCAGCACGTGAGGCTGCGTATTCACTCACTTTATAACGGGCCAGTGTCGCGCTCGCTTGAGCCGCTATTTTCACAGCGACCATCAAATGATTACCCATCTCAAGAACATGCGGCACCCATTGAGCGGTCACAACGCGCTGTGCCTCGGCAAACTGCTCAGGTGAGCGCGGCAAATCTCTCCCTTCCAAAAGCCTCCAGAGCCCACCCTCGATAAGCGCATCGATCAAGGGCTCTCGCTCAAGACGTGCGCCCGCCAACGAGAGCGTTGCCGCATTATCGACAAATAATTGTTTCTTCAGGTATTTCGCCGTCTTTAAGTCACTCTGTAATAGGAGTCCCGCAACGCCCAATCGGTGCTGACGATTCGCCTCTGAGGGATAGTCCAGCAGCCGCACCGCCAGTTGCCCTGACCCCTCTTTAATCACGGCCGGATAAGCGAGGACCTCAGTACCTGCAGACCTTCCTCGCCATTCAATGGGCAATGTTTGAAAATCCCACCGCGTCAGGTTGACGCGCTCCAGGTTATTGCGTGTCGTAACAACCTCTACCGGTGACTCCGTTCTAAACTGCGCAACTAGGGTCTTGAGATCACGCCCCTCAGCCAGCACCTTCTTTCGGTCGTCAACGACTAGAATATTCATCTGATAGAACGGCTCTAACGTCACTTGCTCCCAGTCTCTAAGCGACACAGAAACACCGCGCAGCACCTTAATTTCGCGACTAAGCGCCTGCGATAACGGCTCATCGTTTGTGATGAGGCGCTCTAGCAAGGCATCGGCCACATCAGGTGCAGGCACCAACTGTTTTCGCAAGGGCTTGGGCAGCGCTTTTATCAGGGCAATCAATTTTTCCCTCAACAGGCCAGGAACCAACCACTCAAATAGATAACGCGGTGCACGGTTTAAAAGCGCGCGTGGGATAATGACGCTCACGCCATCTTGTTGACCACCAGGATCAAATTGATACACCAGCTGGAAGCTCACACCCTTGCAGTCCAACGTTTTGGGGAATTGCGCCTCAACTTCTCCGCCTGGATCTCGCGTAAGCACTTGCTCCCGCTTCATCCGCAGGCTGTTGTCCGCCGTGCTGTCGCGTCGAAGCCACTTATCGAGAGCGACCGCACTGGCGCAATCCTCTGGCAGCCTCTCGTCATAAAACCGAACCATTGATTCATCATCAGCCAATAGATCGCGCCGACGCACCCGAGACTCAAGCGCCATCACCTCACTGACAAGCTTTTGGTTGTGTTTAAGAAACCCTGGCGCCTGCCGGAAATTATTCGACACCAATCCGTCACGGATCATAAGCTCGCGCGACGTCTTCTGATCAATACTGGCGTAGTGGACCCGTTGCCCGTCACTGACCGTAAGTCCAAAAAGCGAAACTCGCTCCTTCGCCATCACTCGTCCCGACCGAGCACTCCACGCAGGCTCGTAGTGGTGTCGCTTGAGCAGCAACGGATTAGTCTCCAATAACCACTCCGGCTCAATGGCCGCACACTGGCGGGCAAACACCTGTGACGTCTCCACCAGCTCTGCGGCCATCAACCACTTCGGTGGCTTTTTATACTGGCTCGAAGCCGGAAAGACCTGCACCTTCCGATTGCGTGCCGCATTGAATCGTCGCCCCTCATCCTGCTGAGCCACGTTGCCTAATAACCCGGTCAGTAGTGCACGGTGAATAGCTGCGTACTGCTCATCGTCAGGTTTCATAGGCGTAACGCGAAAGTTCATCTGACGGCATGAGACGACAAGTTGATAGTGAACTTCACGCCACTCTCGAACCCGTAAATACGATAAAAACTCGCGCTCACACAATTTCCTCAGCTGATTTTGGGTGAGCGCCTGACGCTGCTCCTCGAGGTAGCACCACAGATTTAGCCAAGCCATAAAATCGGAGCGATTGTCGTTAAAACGCGCATGTTGCTGATCTGACTGCGCGCGCTTCTCTTGTGGTCGCTCACGTGGGTCTTGTACCGACAGCGCACTGACAATGACTAAACCCTCGTTAAGACAATCGCGACTTGCAGCGTCAAGCAAAATGCGGCCAAGCTTAGGGTCGACTGGCAATTTCGCCATGGCCCTACCGATGGGTGTGAGTTTTGCATGGGCATCGACTGCACCCAGTTCGGTCAACAACCGAAATCCATCGCGAACCATCTTGGCATCTGGAGGATCCACGAAGGGAAATTTGCGCACATCGCCAAGACCCAGCTCCAACATGCGAAGAATGACCGATGCAAGATGGGTCCGCAGTATCTCTGCGTCAGTAAACTCGGGTCGAGCAAGGAAGTCCTCCTCCGAGTAGAGACGAAAACACACCCCCTCGGCGACACGCCCACAACGGCCCTTTCGTTGATTTGCACTGGCTTGGGAAATCGACTCGATAGGGAGTCGCTGTAAGCCTGAGCGATGACTGTAACGACTAATGCGCGCATCACCCGGATCGATCACGTAACGTATTCCCGGCACGGTGAGCGACGTTTCAGCAACATTGGTGGCAAGGACGACGCGCAAGCCCCGCCCCGACGGATTAAATACGCGATTTTGCTCAGCGTTACTCAGCCGCGCATAAAGCGGAAGTACCTGTATGCGATCGCGACCCCGCAGCGCCTTCGCCAGATCACGAATTTGCCGCTCGCCCGGACAAAAAACCAAGATGTCGCCACGCGGACCGTAGTGCTCCTCGGCGATCTCATCGACAAGTTGTACGACTTGCTGCTGAACACCACGATCACGGTCTTCAACGCTGTCGAGATAGTGCACCTCGACCGGGAACGTCCTACCAGAGACTTCGATGATCGGCGCATCGTTAAAATGTTTACTAAATCGTTCAACATCGATCGTCGCCGACGTAATAATGACTTTCAAGTCGGGTCGTTTGGGCAGTAAACGCTTGAGATAGCCCAATATAAAGTCAATATTGAGGCTTCGCTCATGCGCCTCATCAATGATGAGCGTGTCATAGGCTTGTAACTGCCGGTCGCGGGAAAGCTCCGCCAGCAGGATACCGTCGGTCATCACTTTAACCGCACTCTGGTCAGTTACATCGTCGTTAAAACGAACCTGAGAGCCTACCAACTGGCCGACAGACGTCTTGAGCTCCTCTGCGATACGAGTCGATACCGCCCGCGCGGCGATCCGCCGTGGCTGAGTGTGACCAATACGCTTGTATCTTCCACGCCCCAGCTCGAGGCACATTTTCGGGAGCTGGGTCGTCTTACCAGAGCCTGTTTCACCGGCCACTATCACCACTTGATGTGCTGAAATGGCGCGCATAATGTCCTCTTTGCGCGCGACAACCGGGAGGCCTTCTGGGTAGTCTATGCGTTGAGGGATCAGACGCTCGACCTGTTGTTCCTTTGGTTCTTTTCTCACTCGCTCCTCAACTCAACAGCGCAACACTCTAGTCGTTTGCCGCTTCGTCCCTCAGTTCACGACGAAGGATTTTACCGACGTTAGTTTTAGGTAAATCGTCTCTAAAAACGACCGACTTAGGCACCTTGTAGCCTGTCACCTGCTCCCGCATATAGGCGATGACGTCGTCTTCAGTCAGTGCTGCATCCGACTTGACAACATACATGCGAATACCCTCTCCCGTCGTTTCTGAAGGCACACCGACGGCCGCACACTCGAGCACGCCAGGATGTTTCGCACACACGTCCTCAAGTTCGTTGGGGTACACATTAAAACCCGAGACAATGATCATGTCCTTAATGCGGTCTACGATTTTGAGGTAGCCGTCAGGCTGGATCACAGCGACGTCACCGGTCGAAAACCACCCACTTTCGTCAAGCACTTCGGCGGTGGCCTCAGGTCGCTGCCAATAGCCTTGCATGACCTGTGGACCCTTGATGCAAAGCTCGCCTGCATCCCCAAATCCGAGCGTCTCGCCCTGTTCGTTCACGGTTTTTACTTCTGTTTGCGGCACTGGAATACCAATAGTCCCCAACTGGCGTCCATTCCCGGGATTACTAGTCGCTGTTGGCGAGGTCTCAGTTAATCCGTAACCTTCATAGACTTTACAGTCCGTGACCTCAGCCCACCGCTCTGCCGCGTCCTGTGTCAAGGCCATACCACCTGACATCGTAAGCGCCAAATTTTCAAACGTTAAGCTCTGAAACCGCGGGTCATTACATAGCGCCACAAATAGCGTGTTTAGACCACAGAATACGGTAGGCTTGTATTTCTCAAAAGCATCCACTACCGACCCTAAGTCTCTCGGGTTGGGAATAAACAGCGTATGCGCGCCCTTTTTCAACGAATACATCGAAATAGTGAACGCGTAAATGTGGTAAACCGGGAGCGGCTGCATGAAAACACTGCCTTGCGCCTCGATACCAAACGTTTCGAAAAAACCATCGAGCTGCATCACATTTGCAACGATGTTTCCGTGGCTCAACATCGCGCCTTTCGCCAGGCCTGTAGTACCCCCCGTGTACTGAAGCATCGCGAGGTCATCGAGCGATACGTCGACCGGCGTAAAGGCCTGACTTGCGCCGCGCCGCAACGCCTGATTGAACTTTATGACATTAGGAAAATGAACCTTCGGCACCATTTTTTTAACGTACTTGACCACCCCGTTGACAAGCCAACGCTTAGGGACGGGGTGCAGGTCGGCGATCTCTGTCAGAACAACCTGCTCAACCTTGGTTTTAGAAACCACCTTTGACGCAACTTCGGCCACATTAGCCTGAACAACCAGTACTCGAGCTCCCGAGTCATTAAGCTGATGCTCCAGCTCGCGCTCTGTGTACAGTGGGTTGGTATTAACGACAACCATGCCCGCTCGCAACGTACCCATACAAGCGACTAGATACTGCATTAAGTTAGGCATCTGAATCGCCACACGATCGCCCTTTGCAAGCCCGGAGTCGATCTGCAACCAGCTGGCAAAATTAGCTGACAGCCTGTCAAGCTCTTGGTAGGTCAGTGCGTGTCCAAGGCTTGAACACACGGGGAGGTCTGCGAAATTGCGCATGGCCTCCTCGAACAGGCTCACGATAGACGGATATGCCGTGACATCGACATTCCACTCAATATTAAGATCTTGGTACCGAGCCGCAATAGCGGCACTGATATCGGCTTGCATTCGGTTAACCCCGTTTTATTCGTTATGATGTTTTTTTATTGAACGTCCTGATGTGTTTTCTGGTGTCTTTCCTAAAACGCTTCAATCAGTGACCTACACGAGGCCCCCATGGAAGTAACCAATAGTACATTTGACGAACTTGCGGTAGGAGATGGTATAGAAGTTAGCCGGTTAGTCACAGCGCGGGACGTCGAACTCTTTGCGGTAGTGTCAGGCGATCACAATCCACTTCACCTCGACCCTGAGTATGCGGCGACAACACAGTTCGGCGAGTGTATCGGACATGGAATGCTTATTGGGGCGTTCGTCAGTGCCGTAATTGGACTGGAGTTTCCCGGCCCAGGGACCGTGTACCTGGGACAAAATCTCGAGTTCCGGTCCCCCATTTTTCTGGGAGACACGCTGACCATTGCCCTGACTGTGGACAGCAAACACCCTAAAAAGCCCTGGATCACACTGTCCTTGTCGGTAAAAAACCAAGACGGAAAAGAGGTCTGTCGGGGCGAGTCTCGCGTTATTGCACCCACACAGAAGCAAACCGTGAAAGTGATACCGCCCCCTGCTGTTGAACTCTTAGATCACGACTCCCCGCGATTAGCGGCGCCGGCAAACTGATTGGGGTCCATGTACAAAAGCTCCATAACAATGAGCGGCTCACTGGCTGACGGTGTCATCGACACCATCAAGACGTTAATCTCGGTCTCGTGCTGCGTCGGCCCAGAAGCGCCCATCAGTCGCGTGTGTGTGGGGTTTCCATCACTGTCTCTGGCCTCGAATATTTTGAGGGCGCCTTCCCTGCTTAGCGCGGTCAAGAGCTCTTGGAGCAACGCCATAATGCTGTCGCGAAACTTGGAGTAATTAAGGTCCCCCTGGTATTCCGCATGATTGAGCTTGACGTCTAATTGAACCTTCTCGTCGCCCTCGAACTCAAGTTGAGTCACGTGAACCAACTCGCCGTCCACGAGGCGTCGATAAATACTTTTAGACACGGTTCTCGTCGTTTCAATGAAGGCCTTGTTTAACAAGTGCGCAGTCAGTTGGCCCAACTGGTCGTTTGTCATCGTAGAATTACCCAAGGCCATAATATTTCCCCAAAAAAACAGTGCGAATGACGAATACCTTAAAATCACCGCTAGCATCACCACGTATGCGAATTACGGCGTCTTTGCGTCGATGTGAGAGCTTATCAGTATGATCGAGCGAGGCAACCAAGATTGGCAGTTAATGTCTCGTCCCAAGATCGATTTTGTTGACGGGACACCGCGATCCTCTCAATTCGATGACGACTACTACTCTCCAACAGATGGGTTAGCGGAGAGTGAGTATGTGTTCCTAGAAGGCGCCGACGTGAGGCGACAGATGGCGTCTCTCACGTCAGGACAAACACTCGTGATCACAGAGCTTGGCGTCGGAACCGCACTGAACCTGTTGCTTCTCATGGAAACATGGCAGGACGTTGGACCCGCTAACGCCCACTGCCACTACATTGGAATCGAAAAGTTCCCCCTGAGCCTGACGCAACTCAAGACGCTCAACAGCCCCTTTAAGCGTCTGAGCAAAAATTTAAACACTCTCCTTGAGCGTTGGCCAAGCCCACTTCCGGGATGCCATCGACGGAAAAATGTAGTCAAGGGGTTCACGGCCGACTTTTGGTTCGAGGATGTCAAGGAAGCCCTCATTGATCTTGGAAGCCACCATCAACGTTGGGTTGATATCTGGTTTCTCGACGGATTCACTCCCGTTAGGAACGAGACCATGTGGAGTAGCGAGGTCCTCGCTTGCGTTGCCCAACTCAGCACACCCGGTGCAGTGGTTGCGACATTTACCGCTGCAGGAAAGGTCCGAAAGCGGCTTGAAGACAGCGGCTTCACGGTCACTAAACGCGCAGGTTTCGGAAAAAAACGCGAATGTATTCACGCACACTTCCTGAGCGACACACCGGCGATAACCAACCATTTTTCAAGCCCCGAATTAACGCAGTGGGACCAACCCCAACACTGGGTTGCGCCCAAACACTGTCTCGTAATTGGGGGCGGCATGGCGGGCTGTCACGTCGCACGGAATATGGCTGAGATGGGGTGTCGCGTCACTCTGTTGGAGCAAAATCAGATCGCCTCTGGAGGCTCCGTGCAACCTCAAGGCGTCATCTACACTCGACCTTCGCACAAGCACAGCAAGCTCTCGGATTTTTCACTCGGTGCCTACGCCTATTCGGTGGACCATCACCATCAGAAATTTGCCAACAATACGCTCGAGGTGGGCGTAGACGGTGAACTCAACGGATACATCCAGCTAAGCGACACACCAACCCAAGAAAAGCTGGGCTGCGCATTTGACGACCCTGACAGTCCACTGCGACTCATCAGTGCGTCTGAAGCCAGTCGAATCTCTGGGATCAAGCTTGAACGACCCGGCATCCACTTCCCACAATCAGGGTGGCTCAACCCTCAAGGGGTCTGCAGAGAACTGCTGGAGCACGACAACATCCGGGTGATCGAGGGTGTGGGCCCAATGACACTTGAGCAACACGAGTCTCTTCTGTGGATCGCCTGTAACGCCGAAGGAAAAACTTTGGCGGTTGGCGACACCAGTGTCGTAACAACAGCATGGGCTGCGAATCAAGATAAGAGGCTACAATGGCTCCCACTCCAGCCGATTCGCGGACAGACGACCATGCTTGATTCAAAGGGCGCGCTGGCGCACCTCAACTGCACCGTCTGCCATGAGGGTTACACGCCTCCAGCGCGACTTGGATCACATTGTGTGGGTGCCACCTACGGCCTCAACGACGTCGAGACAGATGAACGTGACGAAGACCACCAAACCAACGTCAGTCAACTCATTCAAAATATCCCCTCGCTTGCTGAATCAGTCACAGCCGAGTCGCTTCGTGGTGCCGCGGCTATTCGTTGCGCCACCAGTGATTACCTCCCTATCGTCGGCTCGGTTCCTAACGAGACCGAATTTAATGCGACCTTCGCAGGGTTGAGGCACGACAGAAAGCGAATAATTGATGCGAAGCAGCCGAACTATTTAGGTCTTTGGCTTATGACCGGTCTGGGGTCACGCGGACTCACCTCAGCGCCAATTCTCGCGGAAGTCCTCGTATCTCAGATGTTCCGACGGCCGCCGCCGCTGCCCCGCTACCTGCTGCAAGCAATCTCCCCAGCGCGATTCTTGAAGCGCCGGTTGATCAAGGGGAACTGATGAACGCCCCCTGCCTTAACCCGGGCTTAAAAATAGTACTAACACTTTTACTCCTCGCCCCTGGGCTGTCGTCAGACCTGATCGCAGACGAGATTCAGATCTTTGACTATGAGGTTGTAGAGAAACGCGCCATTAACCGCGAAAACTTCACGCAAGGCCTGTTAATTTGGAATGACGCCTTGTGGGTCAGTTCGGGTCTCTACGGCGAGTCGTTTATCGCACGATCAGACTGGCCCTCAATGACTAATCGCAGCCGTAAAAATCTTCCTCATAAATGGTTTGCGGAGGGCTTGGCCGAGTTAGACGGACAGCTGTATCTATTGACGTGGCGATCGCAAAAGATGCTCGTCATCGACCCTCAAAACCTGTCCATCATCTCCACAATCCCATTGCCCGGCGAGGGATGGGGGGTCACCAGCGACGGCGAACAGCTCTATGTCTCCAACGGATCGGCTCAGCTGTCGGTATGGAAGGACAGAAAGCAGGTCAAAACAATCAACGTCACGCTTAACGAAACGCCTGTGTCCCGACTCAATGAGCTTGAATGGATCAATGGAGAAATCTGGGCAAATGTATGGCTCACCGATCAGATTGTTCGAATCGATCCCACCTCAGGGCAAATCAGCAGTATCATTGACGCCTCGCGCTTATTACCCGCAGATGAACGCCAGCAAGGTACCGACGTACTCAACGGCATTGCTTTTGATCCCCGTAACAAGGGAATTTGGTTAAGCGGTAAACGATGGCCTTATCTCTACCGGATTAAACCGGTAGAACGGTCCGGCAAGAAACCATAGGAAAAAACATGAATGCAGTAGCGACACCATCAGTTCACCCAGCCTTCGAGCTGGCGCGCAAAGTCACCATTGAATCCCTCGGGATCGAAGTGCAAGAGTATCTGCACTTGGCCACAGGCGCGCGTCATCTTCACATGGCAACCGACTCGGACGAGAACGTTTTTATGGTGGCGCTGAAGACTGTCCCGGAGGACTCAACGGGTGTTGCTCACATTCTGGAACACACAGTGCTGTGTGGCAGTGAGAAGTATCCAGTCCGCGACCCGTTTTTTATGATGTTAAGGCGGTCTCTCAACACATTTATGAATGCCTTTACCAGCTCAGACTGGACCGCTTACCCCTTCGCCACACAAAATCCAAAGGACTTTGACAACCTGCTTTCGGTTTATCTAGACGCTGTGTTTTTCTCTCGACTTGACCCGCTCGACTTTGCACAAGAGGGGCATCGTATTGAGCTGGCAACTAAAGATCCCGACGCGCCTTTGGTCTATAAAGGTGTCGTTTTCAACGAAATGAAAGGTGCTATGTCGTCAGTCTCGTCTGTCTTGTGGGATCGACTTTGTTTTGAGTTATTTCCCACAAGCACTTATCACCACAACAGCGGCGGTGATCCCGAGGCGATACCCGATCTTAGCTACGACCAGCTGATGGCCTTTTACAAAGGCCACTACCACCCCAGTAATGCCATTTTACTGACGTTTGGTAATCTTCCAGTCTCACAGCACCATGACGTTTTCGAGCGCGAGGCGCTCGGACGCTTTGAAAAATCAAGTGAGCACATTGAAGTCGGTCTCGAGGTGCCTTTTTCAGAACCGAGGCGTGCCGCACATCGCTACGCCGTAGAAGACACCGACACTCACGACAAAACACACTTAATCATGGGCTGGAAGTTGGGCGAAAGCTCAGACCTAGATACGTTATTGGAAGCGCAGCTCTTATCGTCCGTGCTCATGGAAAACAGCGCTTCACCGCTCATGCAGTGGCTAGAAACCAATGATCTTGGGGCAGCACCGTCGCCGCTGTGTGGTCTCGAAGACTCCATGCGGGAAATGGTTCTTTGCTGCGGTATCGAGGGCAGTAGTGAGGCGCACACTAACGCGTTCGAGACTCAAGTCCTTGACGTTATTCGAACCGTCGCAGACGAAGGGGTCAGCCCAGAGCGACTCGAAGCAATATTGCATCAGATCGAATTGCACCAGCGTGAAATCACAGGTGATGGAATGCCTTACGGACTCAATTTAATGCTGCGGGCTCTTGGGGCTGCAACGCATAACGGCGACGCTGTCGCCGCACTTGATCTAAGTCCCGCCGTAGAGCGTTTACGCCAAAAGATCACGAATCCCGACTTTATTAAAACGCGGTTACGTGAGCTCGTACTTGAGAATCCGCACCGAGTGACCCTTGTTGTCGCACCTGACGCCAAACTCGATCAACAACGCAAGGAACGCGAGGCAGCTCGCTTACAGGCAATGCGTGCAGATCTCGATCAGCCCGCTATCGACAACATCCGCAAACTCGCGCAGGACCTGGAAGACCGCCAAAATCAGGTGGATGACGTCAGCATACTGCCCAAGGTGGGGCTTGCTGATATTCCAAAAGACGTTGTAACGCCCGCATTGACTCACATCAATGTTGATGAACACACGCAACACTTTGTCGGAACGGCAGGCACCAACGGATTAGTTTATCAACAGATTGCACTGAAATTACCAGCCTTGACCTCAGCCCAGCAAGAGCGACTCCCCCTTCTCTGTGCCCTTGCCACTGAGGTGGGGATAGGCGATACGACGTACCTTGAGATCCAAGATCGGCAGTCTGCAAGTGTGGGCAGTTTGAGTCTGAGTGTCTCCACCCGAGCATCCAGATCCGATGTCAATGACATCTCTGGTTTTTTGGTCATGTCCTCTAAAGCCCTCGCGCACAAAGGATCCGACCAAACCCGCTTAATGACGGACACACTGACTGCGGCATCATTCGTTGAGGGCGATCGTATTCGAGAGTTGGTTAAACAGATACGCGCCCGCAGAGATCAGAGCATCTCGGGGGCAGGCCACAGCCTGGCGATGACTGCGGCCTGCGCGAGCATGAGTCCGCTAGCAAATCTCTACCACACACAAAGCGGGCTTGAGGGTATTGCGCGACTCCGTCGCTTAGACGATAGCTTAGCGGATACGTCGAGCCTTAGATCTTTGAGTGAGGAACTGACCGCGCTGCGAACGCATCTTCTCACTGCATCGTCCTTAAATCTGCTGACAGTAAGCGATTCTCAAAACTGCGAGGCATCGACAGACCAGTTGAGAAGCGCGGCACATGGACTGACCTCTGCCGGGAATCTTCAACCGTGGTCACTGTCAGAAAGCGTGGTTGGGACCAATCAAATATGGGCAGCCAATACGCAGGTAAACTTCTGTGCAAGGGCTTACCCGACAGTGTCGAGCGGCCACCCAGATGCGCCGATACTTTCGGTGTTAGCGGCCTACCTCAGAAATGGATTTTTGCATCGAAGCATACGAGAGCAAGGCGGCGCCTACGGTGGCGGTGCCAGCCATGACGGCAATGTGGGTGCCTTCCGTTTCTTTTCGTACCGAGATCCTCGAAATCTAGAAACACTCGCTGACTTTGACGCGTCGATCGCCTGGGTGCTCTCGGCTGAGCCTGACTCATTGGCTTTAGAAGAGGCCATTCTCAGCGTCATTTCGAGCTTGGATAAGCCCGCCTCGCCCTCTGGTGAAGTTAAAAAGGCGTTTTATGACGGTCTTTACGGCCGAACTGCGGATCACAAACGCGCACTCAGAGAGTCAATCGTGTCGACAACGCTAGAAGATTTACGCCGAGTGGCAAACACCTATCTAAACCCTGAATTCGGCTGTTCGGTGATCTTGACAGACCCCAAGACAGCCGCGAGTCCGGCACTTGTTGATCTGGGCTGGACTCATCACGATCTCGCGTAAACACTGGCGAGCCGTGCTCAAAGCTCCAGGGCAATTCCTTGATTGCCCTGGAGCCAAATACGCTGCCAATCGTCAAGATCCAGCGACACATAGCCGCGCGTAGGGTCTGCGACTAAAACATGACCGCGATCAATTCCTTCAACGACAGTGAAGTGTCCAAGATCACCAAGCTGTACCCACGCAACAAGGGGAAACGAGGCATTCAGTAACGTGTCGATCGTCATCCATCGCGCTGTAAGCGCCTGACCATATGCAGCCGCTAATCGTTGCAATTCACTCACCGAAAAACCACGATCTCGGTACGCTAGCGACGTAGGAGCTATCAATGTGACCGCAAGACCCGAGAGCGAAGTCAGCGTGACAGGCTTGGGCGCACCAGCCGACAACAACATCGCAAGCGCTGCAAGCCCACAATTAAAAGGTGACGTCTGTTTTACCAGAGCAATATGATTTGACCGCAAATCGTTTGAAGCACTGGCCAGCGGCATGACCCAGAAAGTGACGAGTGCGACGACCCACACGGGAACGTTCACTTAGTCCTCTCTGACAGGGACCACGCGTAGGCAATGTGCGCGCCGTAAAGCGCGAACATCCCCGCGAACCAAGCGTGTTGAGCCGCACCATCACTCGTCAGGGTCGAATAGGTCAACCCTAATGCCACCCAGGTGATGGTCGGTTGTATCATCGTCGACCAGAAGATTTGTTGTCGCCTGTGCTCAATCGCGAATACGGCAAATTTTTGAGCTAACTTCTGTTTCGAAGTGGTCATAGATGCTCCCTCAAATAAAGCCGCCGGTGCGACGGCTCGTTGGAATGAGTTTGGGCGCTAACCGCGACCACCTCGCGTCTTTGGGATATAGACCCCAAAGTAATAGGCCTGCAGTGCCAAGTCGACCGTCGCGATACCAAAAATCAGAGGCCATACCGCGCCTCGAACGTCAGCTAACTCGTGCGCTAACAAAACAGATTTTTTCATCTCGCCCGGCAGTGATAGCGTGTTATTAATCAGGGCGTCTCGGGGTAATGCCGCAGCCGGCAGTGACAAACAAAGTGACAGCGTTACCAGTACAGTGGTGCTCAAACGTCTCATATAGACCCTCCTTGGTCTGATGAATCAGTAGCCCTTTTTCAGGGGCTATCAGACTCTCAAAAGAGACCCAGAGAGGGGAAGATCAGTTCAGCCCGATAGTGTGTAAACACCTCCAGTCGACATCTCGTCAGACCTTAAATGTTTAGCAAAGCAACAAATGCCTAGCGAAGCACCGCCATTTTTAGTACCTGACCGTAACCTGCGACCGAGGGGACGTTGTCGAGAAGCCCCTGCGCTTTGAGCAATGATCGAAGTTTAGGTAAGTTATAACAGGGAACGCCGGCCATAAAATGGTGCTCGAGGTGGTAATTAACGTTATTCGGTGCCACCAAAAAAAGTTGCCATCGCGGTGCTTCAACGGTTCTTGTATTCGCGCGGACATCGGGGTCGTAAAGGTCGGGCACAACCGCATGTTCGCCCACTTGTCTCAAGCGTACGACCCACATGTAGGACGTCAAAAACGTCAATACCCAGACAAACCAGGTCCACGCAATACCGAACAACGCGAGAATACCAACAAACACCCCGTGAACCATGACTTGTCGGTACACCAACCGATTTGACGTCGGGGTCTCGCGACTCATTTGACTCGCAGTTCCGCGAGCAATGGTCTGCAATACTTTAAACCCTGTTTGCCCCGTTAAGTCCCGAAACCACTTACGCTTCAGACTCGCCTTCGAAATCGGATAGGCGTGATAGTTCGGAAGGTCAGGATCATCGACCGTCCCGGTCAGACGGTGATGTGCTTGGTGACCGCGTGCGTAGGCATCAAAGTCACTGAGTACGGGCAAGGCGCAGAGCCACTGTCCGACCCAGCGATTAAGCGCTCGTGTTTTGAATAAGCTGCCATGGCCCGCTTCATGCATTAGTACCGCCAAACTCAGCTGTCGACCTGGCAGCACAATCCACGCGAGTGCCAGTGTTACAAAACTCGGGAAGTGACCAACCAACATCAGAGTGATCAGCGTTAGCGTCCAGGTAACCATCACTGCGACCCAGGCCTTGACGTCGCTGCGCTGCAGTACGTCGTCTCGCTGCTCTGTCGTAAGAACCTCATTGGGCTTCATAGGCTTCTCCGCGGACTACTAGCCGTTACCTGACGGAATGTTACCATGGGTAGACAGCGCTCAAAGCCGCCCATCTCTAAGCAGCGAAACCATGTCAGAGGACGACCCACAACATCTCTCGCGCAGGCTTTTGCTCGTTGAACTGAGCAAGCAGCTAGAGCGGGCGCGTGCTGAGTGGATTGCAAACCCACTCCAGTCTGATCCGATGCAACGATTTGATAGTGCTATCACTGCCATTACGTCACAGTTACATTCGGTTTCAGCAGCTGACTCAATCAAGCAAAACGAGCGCTGGTTAAAACTTCAACAAAAGCTAAGCGAAGGCATCGACTGGCTGATCTTGATCGATCTCTTGCGCAATTCACTCTCGAAGAAAGATCAGCAGTGCGCAGCAAGTCCCCTCGGTAGGTTGTCAGAAGCCTCGATCAGCCGCTGCAATAAGCTCCTCAGTCGCGACGAGTGGACACGCGTAAAGCGGTGGTGGTTTGGCTACCTTGATTCGTTACCGTATGCCGACCCAGAGACGGATATCGATGTGACGGCGCTTCAGAAATCGCAACACCGTCTCTTGAAAGTGAGGCAACGGGTGCTCAAGCATAATCTCGACAAAGACTGGAACAAACTCGAACAAACCGTCGGGCAATTCAGGAGCCGCTTAGAGGCTGACGGCTTAAATGAGAATCGCACTATCGTCGCGTGCCGGGAGATTGAATGCAGCACCGCCGCCTGGCGACGTACAAATGTAAACGCTCAAAATCTGAAAACACTCGCAAACTCGCCGGAACTTGATGAGCGCACTAAACTGGTCGAGCACCTTACTGAGCTTCGGGCTATCGAAAAGTTAAGCGGCCACAAACACCGCGAAGCGGTCAGAGACTTACTGCTCACCCTGAACTTAGGCCGGACGTCGCGATCTATCTAACGCGGGTGCGCTTGAGTCCCCACAAAACACTGACCGAATAGCCCCATAAACTGGCTACGACAAACCAAAGATCATCGCCTCCAACACCGACACTCATGTTGCCTACGATAAGGCTTCTGACAAAGGCGTAAGACGTCAAAATTCC
>CAYVQI010000019.1:0-24831 GCA_964454155.1 uncultured Alteromonadaceae bacterium
CCTTGAAGACTTTCGAAAGTCGCTTAAGGCCGAGGCCGAGCGGCGTGGAAGTAAGTTGTCACCGGTGCCCTTTATCGTGAAGGCGGTCGCTATTGCGCTCAATGAAAATCCTAAACTGAAGACCTCGTTGAGTGAGCAGGGTGATGCACTGGTTTACAAAGACTACTGTCACATCGGTTTGGCGGTGGATACCCCCAATGGCTTGGTCGTGCCCGTTCTTCGAGACGCTGATAAGAAATCCATCTGGGTCCTGAGTGATGAAATCCGGGAGCTTGCCGGCAAGGCGAAGGATAAAAAACTCAAGCCCGATGAAATGCAGGGCGCTGTCTTTACCATTAGCAGTCTTGGAAGTATTGGAGGGCGCGGTTTTACGCCGATCGTCAATGCGCCAGAGGTGGCGATTCTAGGCGTCAGCAACGCGTCGACACAGCCCGTCTGGGACGGCTCTGCGTTTGAACCGCGCATCATGTTGCCGGTGTCAATGTCCTACGACCACCGCGTGGTCAACGGGGGCGATGCGGGTCTATTTTTAACGCAACTTATAGCCCTGCTTGGCGATATTCGTCAGCTGGCCATGCGCTAGCGGTAACCCTTAGCCGGTGTTGCGCATGCCCGCAGCAACGCCGGCGATGGAGACCATCAAAGCGCGTTGCACCGATTCGTCCTCGGCCTCTCTTACGCGCCGTAAAAGTTCAATTTGCACCAGGTTCAGAGGTGCCGTATAGACGTTTCTGAGGCCAATCGATTCAAGCCCCCAGGGATTGTCCGCCATGAGTGTGTCGACCTCTAGAATACCCAGAACCGACTGAATGTCGTGAGTGAGTTGTCGTCGTAAATTACTGCCGAGCGATCGTAAGCTAGGGTCAACCAGCGTGTCGTCGTACAAGGCATTGATCACGAGATTTGACTTGGCATACACCATGTCTAGCATGGATAACCTTGATGCAAAGAAAGGCCACTGGTCGCGCATTTGCTGAAGTTGTGCCTTTTTACCCTCGGTTACCGCACGTTCAAGCGCGGAGCCCGCGCCCAACCATGCCGGCAGTACAAGGCGGTTTTGAGACCAGGCGAAAATCCACGGAATAGCCCGCAGCGTTTCTATGCCGCCACCCGTGCGACGCCTTGCAGGCCTTGATCCTAAGGGCAGACTCGCCAGTTCGGGTTCGGGGGTGGCTTGTCTGAAGTATTCAACGAAGTGTGGGTTTTCTCGAACCCAGCTGCGGTAGTCAGTGCATGCTTGTTGCGCCAGAGTATCCATCAGTTCGCGCCATTCAGGTTGGGGCACGGGCGGCGGCGTGAGGTTGCCTCGTAAAATGGCGCTGGTGTATTGTCCGAGCGTGTTTACGGCCAGAGGTTTGAGGCCTAACTTAACGCGAATCATCTCGCCTTGCTCGGTCACACGAAGGCCGTGTGCTAATGAGCCGGGCGGCTGTGACAAAAGCGCTTGATGCGCCGGTGCACCGCCGCGACCGATCGTGCCACCACGGCCGTGAAACAGCTGTAACTCCACGTCGTGTGTGTCGCAGACATTCAGTAGTGCCTCTTGCGCTCGGTACTGCGCCCATCCGGCCGTTAGCATGCCTGCGTCTTTCGCGCTGTCAGAGTACCCAATCATGACCACCATGGCGTTTGCTGCACGTGCTTTAAACGCCCCGTTTTTAAGTAACGCATCCAGTGTTGCCGGTGCTCCGTCGAGGTCGTCGAGGGTTTCAAACAGCGGCGAGACGGGCAGATCTACTGGGCCACCTGTGGCTTTGAGCAGCAACTGGACTGCCAGCACATCGGAGGGCTCTGAGGCCATGGATATGACGTAACAGCCCAATGCCTCACGGGGCGTCTCTGCAATAGTGCGGAAGGTCTCGATCACCTCTTGGCAGGGCGCTGAGGCCTCAAATGCAAGCGGCAACAGGGGGCGTGGATTGTCAATTTCCTTATTGAGAAACGTTTGTTTGTCTTCTTCGGACCAAGCACGGTAATCGCCAAGGCCTAATGCGTTTGTAATCTCACCAATGACATCGCTGTGCCGAGTACTTTCTTGGCGCACATCAAGCGTGACTAGGTGCGTCCCAAAGGAGTCGAGTCGCCTGAGTAGATCGAGCAACTTGCCGTTTGCAATGGCAGTGAGACCTACGGCCATCAGCGAGTCTCGACATTGCTGAAGGGGCTGGGTCAGAGACGCTGTTTGCAAAATTTGGGGTGGGGCGTTCGTCGCATCTTGGATGTGGGCTCCCAGTAGATCGCGCTGCTGTCGAACAGCGTCGCGTACCGGCTTCAATAGTGCGCGATATGGCTCGCGTGCGCCCTGTGTTGCATCGTGTAGCTCGGCTGAGGCGCGAGTCACTGACAGCTCCTCGTAAATATCTTCGAGGTCGCGGTTGATGAGGTCAGCCGCCTGCCAGCGACTGATGATCATGACACGACGGGTGATCTTGGCTGTAACGTTTGGATTGCCGTCTCGATCGCCCCCAATCCAACTCGAGAGTTTGACCACGGGTTTGGTTCGAGGGGGCAAGTCGAGGTCGAACTTTGCGGCAATGGCATCCAGTCCCCGCATAAATTCGGGTATTGCATCCCACAGCGAGTTTTCAATAACGGCAAAGCTCCATCGAGCCTCGTCAATAGGGGTGGGACGCTGCTCCAGAAACTCTTCGGTATGCCAAATTTGAGCGATCAAATCAGCAAGGCGTGCCTGAATGTGCGCTTCATCGGCCGCACCCGATTCGATCAGGGAGAGACAGTCGTGGATCTCTCCGTGCTTGTGGATCAGGGTTCGACGGGTAATTTCCGTGGGGTGTGCGGTCAACACAAGATCAATATGAAGATTGGCAATGGCGCTCGCGAGCGCTTCTCGACTCACACTCTGGCCAAGCTCTTCGATAGTGCTCTCTATTCGGTCGTATGCGCCGAAGCGATCACTTACTGACTTCGATGTAGTAAAGTGCTGATCAGCAATGTTTGCAAGGTTTAAAAACTGCGCAAAACCCCGAGAGATGAGCAGTAATTGGTCAGCGTCCAACTGCTTGAGTTGATCAAAAAGTGCGGCTGTCTGCTCGGCCTCTGTCGCTAATTTAGAGGTCTGACGAATGGACTCAATCGTTTGAAATAGACCCTCGCCAACAGTTGTTCGAATAACCTCGCCCAGCGTGTCCCCTAGGAGTCGAACATTTTGACGAAGCTCGGTGGTATCCAGTTGCGTATTTGCAGTCATTAGTTAACTCGTTGGGAAGCGGGTGTCTTTGAGGCTGTCTTTGATGCGGGCAAGGTGCGGTGTAAACCCTTCGCCCCGGCGCAGCGTCACGCCAGCGGCGAGAACGTCGAGGATAACGAGCTGGACCAGCCGAGAGGTCATGGGCAGGTATTGTTCGGTGTCCTCCTCCACTGTGACGTTAATGCAGCAGTGGCTTTTTTGCGCCAGCGGAGAGCCTTCAGCCGTGAGGGACACGATGCTGGCCTCGGTTTGGCGCACGATATCGGCCGTTTCGATAAGGACCTTTGTTCGTCCGGTATGGGAAATAAAGAAAAAGAGATCTCCCACCCCTGCCGACGCGGCCAGCATCCGTTGCATCAGGGGGTCTTCATGCGTGAAAACGGGCACGTTGAACCGAAAAAATTTATGCTCGGCATCTCTGGCTACGGCGGCAGAAGTTCCCAAGCCAAAAAAATACACACGTCGTGCCTGTGCGATTTGGTCGACTGCCCGCGCAATCGCCTTGAGCGGTAGATCTTCCTTTGCCGTCATAAGCGCGGTGATGGCGTTGTTAAAGAGCTTGACCGGAAAGGTATTAATGTCGTCTGAGAACTCTACGGCACGGCTGACATAGCGAACGCCGGATGCGAGTGATGTGGCGAGCTGCAATTTGAAGTCGGGAAAGCCGGTCGCCCCAAAGCGCTTACAAAAACGGTTAACGCTGGGTTCACTCACGCCCGCCGCAGCGGCTAGTGAGGCGATGCTTAGGCGCGTGGCTTCTTCTGGTGCGTTTAAAATAGCGTGCGCAACTTTCGACTCTGATTTGTTGAGCTCACTCAGTTGGCGCTGAATGACGGCCAATAGGTTGGGTTCCGAAGTCATCGCAATTCCTGCTTTTTGTAATAATATTACGAATAATGCCTCAGATTTGTCCTTGAAGCATCGTAATTCGATTTTTTACCGATTTAAAATGTAATAAAACTAAATAAAATCCGAAAATGCTCAATTTTTCATTGAATTATTGTAAATTTACTACATAATCATTCGCGGAAAGGAGAAGTTGCATGATCAACGTAGCGATTAACGGGTTTGGTAGGATCGGGCGAAACATCTTGCGTGCGCTGTACGAGCGACCAGACGTTGCGTCGCGCATGCGTATTGTTGCGATTAATGACCTGGGTACGCCGGAGATCAATGCACATCTTTTGCAGTTTGACACCACCCACGGTCGCTTTGGTACACCGGTAACCGTTGAGGATGGTGCGCTTGTCGTGGGCGGCGATCGAATCGCCGTTTTTGCTGAGCGTAATCCTGAAGAGCTTCCCTGGGGTGACTTGAATATCGATGTTGTGTTCGAGTGTACGGGTATTTTTACGTCGCGGGATAAAGCCGCTGCCCATGTTCGCGCGGGCGCACGCAAAGTACTCATTTCTGCACCCTCGGGTGACGCCGATGAGACCGTCGTTTTTGGGGTCAATCACGACGTACTGGCCGACGATGCCGTTGTCGTGTCCAATGCGTCCTGCACCACAAATTGTTTAGCCCCCATGGTTGCGCCACTTCATGCTGCGCTGGGTGTGGAGCAGGGTTTGATGACAACCATTCACGCGTTCACGAATGACCAGAACCTGAGCGA
The DNA here is from genome assembly GCA_964454155.1 of uncultured Alteromonadaceae bacterium. Taxonomy (GTDB): domain Bacteria; phylum Pseudomonadota; class Gammaproteobacteria; order Pseudomonadales; family Halieaceae; genus Luminiphilus. Next base: position 4,824 of record CAYVQI010000019.1, read on the forward strand.
CGTTTATCACACGGACTTGTACCGAGCGCGTTCTGCAACCCAGAGCATGATCCCGACTAAAACGGGCGCTGCCGCGGCGATCGGGCTGGTAATGCCAGAGTTGAAGGGACGCTTAGACGGTCTCGCTATCCGTGTTCCAACGATCAACGTGTCGCTGGTTGATCTCACGTTCACCGCATCTCGTGATACGTCAGCGGAAGAGGTCAACGATATTCTTGCAAGCGCAGCCGCAGCTGATCCATTGGGGGTTTTGGCCTGCAATACGCAGCCTTTGGTGTCTGCCGACTTTAACCACAATGCGTATTCAAGCAATTTTGATGCAAATCATACGCGCGTGAATGGACGACTCGTCAAAGTCTTATCTTGGTATGACAACGAGTGGGGATTTTCAAACCGAATGCTGGATACGGGATGCCTGATGGCAGTCGCGTCCGTCGGCGTAAGCCACGCGGCTTAAGTGTTTTTAAGTGTGAGTGTTTGGGGGCCTTTGTGCCCCCTTTTTTTTGGTGCGTCTATGGCGCAAACCACAGACTGAAGTGGCTTGCGTGTGCAAAGTGACTGATTGGATGTGCATCGTTATTGGGCCGTGCAGTGGCCGTTTCATAAACGCCAAGCTTGCTGTCGCCGACAATATGGATCACGCCCATGTGGGTGTTTAAAAGACGTGTTTTTGAGAGCGACAGTCGTCGGTGAGGTGCGGTCGTCGGTTGTGTCATGAGCGCCGCATGCGGCGTGGTTAGGCCCTCACTAAGTTCTGCTGAACAGGGGAACAGCGATGCGGTGTGCGAATCCCCCCCCATGCCGAGGATCACAACATCAAATCGTCCGCTATGACCCAACTGCTGGTTGATACGTGTGAGTTCGGTTTCATAGTCAAGACTGCCCGCGCCAAAATCAATCCAGTTCGCGGCCTGTGCGTTGTTTTTGAGCAGTAGTGACTTGACGAGGCTGGTATTGCTGTCTTCGTGGTCTTCCGTAACCCACCGTTCATCGGCCAAGAGCACCGTGACCGCGGCCCACTGTATGGACGCTGAGGACAACGCTCTGAACAGCCCTTTAGGTGTGCTTCCTCCCGAAACAACGAGTGTCGCGGTGCCACGTGTTTCAATGCCTGACTCGAGCTGAGCCACAATGGCATTTGCTAGGTCTTGATCCAGCGCCTCACGCGTTTCAAAGACAAGACGATCAGACATGCCAGCTCCGGAAATCCTTTTCGATGAGAACTTCCGCTTTTGCAGGCCCCCATGAACCCGCTTGATAGGGGAGTGCAGGTAACGCTTGGTCTTCACACGCTGCAATAAGACCATCGCACCAGCGCCAACTTTCCTCAATTTCATCCCTGCCCACAAACAGCGACTGATCACCTTGAATGGCGTCCAAGAACAGTCGTTCGTAAGCGTCTGGAATTCGGTCCAAGTCGCTACCCTCACGGAAGTCGAGATCGAGTAGGTGTGACTGCAGTGACATACGCTGCTTCAGGCTCTGCTTTTTAGACACCATACTGAGTTCAATGCCTTCATTAGGCTCTAAGCGAATCACGAGCTTATTAGGAGTCGTCGTCCCTTCGCCAAAAATATTATGCGGCAGATTTTTGTACTGAATAACGATTTCAGTCACTTTTTCAGGGAGTCGCTTGCCGGTTCGTAAGTAAAAGGGAACGCCCGACCAACGCCAGTTATCAATGTGGGCCTTAATAGCGACAAAGGTCTCGGTATTGCTGCTGTCCATTTCGCAGCCGTCTTCGTCAAGGTATCCAGGTACAGCGGTGCCACGAACCCAGCCGTTAATGTACTGACCTCGAACGACTTTCTCGTTGACTGATTGCGAGTCAATGCGTCGCAGAGCCCTTACAATCTTTACTTTTTCATCGCGGATACTCTCTGCACTCAACGAGTTTGGCGGCTCCATCGCGACCAAACACATTAATTGCATAAGATGGTTTTGAACCATGTCGCGGAGCTGACCCACCTTGTCGTAGTAGGACCATCGACCTTCAATGCCGACCATCTCACCCACCGTAATTTGGACATGATCAATGCAGGTATTATCCCACTGACTGTTTATGAAGCTGTTTGCAAATCGCAGCACCAACAAGTTTTGAACCGTTTCTTTTCCAAGGTAGTGGTCGATTCGGTAAATGGATTTCTCGTCAAAGTACTTGGCAAGTGTTTCATTCACTTTGATCGATGAGGCGAGATTCTCGCCAATAGGTTTTTCGACGACAATCCGACAATCGCCCGACAGGCAGTGGGTGTCGCTGAGGTGCTCACAGATGGGTGCAAACAATGACGGTGGCGTTGCAAAGTAAAAGAGACTGGTTCGATCATCGTCGAGCCATGCTCTCAAGGCACCGTACTGCTCTGGCTCTGAAAAATTAACCGATACATAACTAAAGCGTGTAATAAAATTCCTCCACTCCTCGTCACTCGGCGCGTCGTCTCCCATGTATGAAGACATTTTTTCCTTAAGCACAGGCAGGAACTCGTCGAGTGTTTGTTGGGTTCGCGCGACTGCGGCGATGCGTAAGTCGGCTTCCAATAAGTTGAGGCGCTCGAGTTGGAAAAGTGCAGGGAACAGCTTTCTTGCCGAAAGGTCGCCCGACGCACCAAATATAATAAGATCAATAGCCGCCATTAATAGGGTCTCCCAGCTATGCGTGCAGTTGGGACGCGTTGCGCGCAAGTTGCGCAATCTCGTCCCATTGTTCGTTATGAATGGCGTCCGCAGGGGTTAGCCACGAGCCGCCCACGGCGCGCACGTTTGGAAGTGCCAAATAACTGTGTGCGTTCGTTAAATTTATGCCACCGGTCGGCACAAAGCAGAGATCTGAAAAAGGGCCTGAAAATGCCTTAATCGCCGGTGCTCCGCCTGATGTGCTGGCCGGAAAAAATTTTAATGTTGTAAAGCCTGCTTCTCGCGCCGCCATAATCTCAGTGGCGGTTACTGCGCCAGGTAATAACGGAATGTTGGTGAGAAGAGATCGCTCAAACAACAGGTCTGACTGACCTGGCGAAACCACAAATTTTGCGCCGGCTTCAACGACCGCGTCGAATTGTTCGGCATTACAGACTGTGCCCGCGCCGACATGAGCACCGGGGACCTCTCTGCTGATCAGCTGGATGGCCTCGATCGCACAGGCGGTCCGCAGAGTGATTTCAAGGTTACAGATGCCCCCTGACACTAAGGCCTGTGCAAGAGGGACAGCGTGGTCTAAGGACTCGATCGCAATAACGGGGACGACGGGTGCAGTGTCTAAAAAATCGTAAGATGGTGTGCTCATTTAGTATTGGTCTCCAAGGTGCAACGCTGCGCCAAGTAACCCAGGGTCTTCATGGGTAATGACGAAGGTGCCAATATTTGTGTTGTAGTCCGCAAAGCGGCCTTTGGCTAAGAAACGCGCGCGAAAGTCGCTGCGCCGCAGAAGGTCGATGTACTGCGGAGCGATGCCGCCCGCGATGAAAACACCACCCATCGCACCTGTAGTGAGCGCCAGATTACCGGCCGAGGAGCCCAGCACGGCAAAAAACATGGCCATGGCTTCGGCCGCAAGTGGATGGTCTCGCTGTGCTGCAACGCCAATGTCTGTCGGAGAGCTGAACTCCACGGGTTGTCCGCGGATCTCCGTCAATGCTTGATAGATATTGACGATGCCTGCGCCGCAGAGAAGTCGCTCGATAGACACTCGACCAAACCGTGCTCTGAGTCGCCTCAAAACATCAAATTCCATATCGGTAATGGGCGCAAAGTCGACGTGGCCGCCTTCGCCTTGCACAACGACAGGCCGTTGCTTGGTATCGAATACGACAGTGGCAACGCCGGTTCCGGTACCGGGACCTATGGCGACCATGGGTTGATATGCTTGTGATACACCCGCTCCAACTTGCTCCACATCGGCAGCCTCAAGCGCCGTCAGTGCGTATCCCACCGCGGCGAAGTCATTAATGATGTCAATGGACGAGTGAGCGAGATAGGTTTTAAGCAGTGCGCTGTCAAAGCGCCACGGACTGTTGGTAAAGCTGATTGTGTTTAAGTGTGGGGGCGCCGCAACAGCAAGACAGGTTTTCGTTGGCCCCCCCTTGGGGAGGCCCAGTGCGTGCCAATCTTTGAGAAGTCGAGACAGGACGTCGTCGAAGTTGGCAAAGTCCGCCACAAGGTATCTGGCGAGTGGCGAAGGACGCCGTTCGCCCGGCGATATAAAGGCAAAGCGCGCATTTGTACCGCCGATATCGCCGACCAGATAATACGCTGTCGCTGGACTGTCGCTGTTATTGGTCATTGACGTTCTCAGTTAAACAATGAGGAAGCGCCTTCTTCTGCGCTACTCACCGCCCGTCGACTAGTATTGAACAATATTCGCCCCACTGTGCCGCGAGCCGCTGGCGCTACAGACACTGCACGATGTTCCAGATCCGTCGCGTCGACGAGCGCTGACAATACCCCAGTCGTTGCGTCGAGGCGAATGACATCGCCGGTTTGAAGTTGTGCCAGAAGCCCGCCGTGCGACGCCTCTGGAACGAGGTGAATGGCGGCTGGCACCTTGCCCGACGCACCACTCATTCGACCGTCTGTCACCAGTGCAACTTTAAACCCACGATCTTGAAGCACACCTAACATGGGTGTCAGTTTGTGAAGCTCTGGCATGCCATTCGCTGCGGGGCCTTGAAACCGAACCACCACAACGCAGTCGCGATCCAGCTCTCCGGCATCAAACAGTGGCCTAAGATCGTCTTGGTCATCAATAACCACGGCGGGCGCTTCAACAACATGGTGCGACGCATCGACCGCAGAGGTCTTGATCACACAGCGACCCAGGTTGCCCTCAAGAAGCTTGACACCACCATTGGTTGAGAAAGGTGTCTTAGGCGTTGTGAGAATATCAGTATCCAAGCTTTGACTGGCCGCTGGACGCCACTCAATTCGGTCATCGACGAGTATCGGTTCTTGACAAAAGTTGCCGAAATTGTCGCCGAAGCACGTGGTTGCCTCCGGGTGCATCAGTCCAGCATCGAGCAAGGCCTTAAACAGAGTGCCGGTCCCTCCGGCGGCATGAAAATGATTAACGTCTGCTGATCCGTTTGGATAGACGCGCGCAATTAAGGGGGTCACCGCAGAAACCGCGTCAAAATCTGACCAGTTCATGCGGTAACCGGCGGCTCGTGCAATGGCAATTAAGTGAATGCAGTGATTTGTAGAGCCGCCCGATGCAAGCAGGGCCACGAGGGCATTAACCAGTGCGCGAGCGTCAACCACTTGGGCCATTGGGCGGTAGTTGCGGCTTTGCGCCGTGATGCGGGTAATGTGCTCTGCAGCAAAGTCAGTGAGCGCGTCGCGTAGCGGGGTGTCCGGATTGACAAAAGAGCTACCAGGGAGCTGCAAGCCCATGGCCTCAACCATGACTTGATTGCTATTTGCAGTGCCATAAAACGTACAGGTGCCGGGCGAGTGATACGACTGGCTTTCGGCTTCCAGTAGTTCATCACGACCAATCTTTCCCTCGGCAAACAGCTGCCGAATACGAACTTTTTCTTTGTTTGGAAGGCCTGATGTCATAGGCCCCGCAGGGACAGTCATGACGGGCAGATGCCCAAACTGCAGGGCCCCTATTAAGAGCCCTGGGATAATTTTATCGCAAACACCGAGCAGCAACGCGGCGTCGAACATCTGGTGTGACAGCGAGACGGCAGTGGCCTGTGCAATTACGTCGCGGCTGAACAAGCTGAGTTCCATGCCTGACTGGCCTTGTGTAACACCGTCACACATCGCGGGAACACCCCCAGCAATTTGGGCAGTGCTACCGAGTTTTCTAGCCGCCTCTTTAATGCGTGCCGGGTAGGTCTCGTAAGGCGCATGCGCGGACAACATGTCGTTATACGCGGTGACGATTCCGATATTTGCCGCGTCCATGAGCTTAATGACTGATTTGTCGTCGCTTGAACACGCCGCCATCCCGTGGGCCAGGTTGCCGCAGCTCAATTGCTTGCGATCGGGAGCGCCAGTCCGCATGGAATCTACGTCATTCAAATACTCATCACGCAAGTCCTTACTCCGCTCTGTAATGGCGTGCGTGACTCGCAAAATTTCGGCGTGCATAGCGGTAATAGCCTTCGATTAAAACAACACTTAGTATGTAATAAAAATACGTATTTGGCGATTAAAAACACTTAAAATGGCCTTTTTTGTAATTTTATTACGCCTCTTGAGGCGAGATGAATAGTTGCCGCCCCAGCATGAAGGCACCCACAATTCCCGAATCAGTTCCGAGTCGCGGTGATTGAATGATTCTTTCCATAGCGCACTCGCTGTCAAGGTCGGGTAAATACCCGCCCAGCGCTGCTCGACATGCGCGCCGCGTTTGGGCCAGCAAGTGTGGCGTTTCTGTCACACCACCACCAAAAATGATCACTTTAGGTTGATGATGTAGGATTAAATTTGCTGCAAGCTGCCCTAAATAGAACGCCTCGAGGGCGAGCGCTTCATGCGTCGGTGGGAGGTCGGTGAGCTTACAATTCCAGCGTTTCATAATGGCCTGCCCTGAGGCTAAGCCTTCCAAACAATCGTGATGAAAGGTGCAAGCCCCAGGAAACGTCGTGTCGTGTGGTGACCTTGCAACTTTACTGTGGCCAATCTCAGGATGCGCTGCGCCGTTGGCGAGCTGACCTTTTTGAATAACGCCAACACCAATGCCTGTTCCCACTGTGACATAGGCTAGGTGCTCGATAGGCTTATCGAGAGCCCATCGAGCTTCCGCACAGGCCGCGCTGTTCACATCGGTGTCGAAGGCGATTGGGCATCCGAATAAGGCGTGGAGGTGGCTTTTTAAGTTGAAACCTTGCCAGCCCGGCTTTGGCGTTGCGCCGATGACGCCATAGCGAGGATCGGTAGGGTCGACACACAATGGGCCGAAACTCGCCACGCCCATGGCATTCAGAGAATTGCCGGATAACGCGTCGTTAATGATGCGTGCAACCCGAGACAGCGTTTCGACGGGGCTGGTTGTGGGAATGCTATGCCGAGTGCTGTTGGCAATATCGTGGCCCACCGCAACAACGAACTTAGTGCCCCCCGCCTCAATGGCGGCAATGCTGGGCTGTTTTGTGGCCGACATGGTGATGAGCGCTGGGGCTGTCTTGAGCAAGGCAGTCCCAGGTTTATCAGATCTGTAGCGTGAACATGACGGCGTGCACACAGAGCACAAGGAGCGCCAATGTTGAGATTGCAAAAAGCATGAATCGCACAGGAATCGTATTGACCTGCATTTGCCAAACGCTGTGCAAGATTCGGGCACCCGTGTAGATCCAAGCGGCGTAGCACGATTCAGCGGAGGTATCGCCCACGACCGCTAAGATAATGACCATCGCGTAGAAGAGTGTGGGTTGCTCCATTAGGTGTTCGTAGTTGTGACGGGTCCACTTTACTTGGTCAGGCGTTTCCGAGTCGGCATCTGGACCTCGAAAACCCGCTGGCAAATCTCCGACCTTCGAACCTGTGCGGACTAGGCGGATGGCGTAAATGAGAAACATCAGGACGGACCATAGGCCGAGTACAGCGGCGGCTCCCAGGATTGGATTCACGGATTCCATGTTTGATCTCCAGTATTGTTATTGGTTTGGCGACATCAAATCGCGCGCTCAGTCTCTAACGAAACCCGACTCACATGCTAGACTTCTGCACGAATAATTCGAGCGAGAGTGTGATCGATGGTAATCAAGCCGAAAGTCCGTGGTTTTTTATGCACGACAACGCATCCCCAGGGTTGCGATGAAAACGTCCGTCGCCAGATCGAGCACGTAAAGGGAGGCGGCGATATCGTGGGTGGCCCGAAGCGGGTGCTCGTCCTAGGCGCCTCTACCGGATACGGCTTGGCATCGCGCATTACCGCGGCGTTTGGCTCTGGGGCGTCAACGATCGGCGTGTTCTTTGAAAAAGAAGGCAATGAGCGAAAGCCAGGCACTGCGGGCTGGTATAACTCGGCGGCGTTTCATCGTTACGCAGAAGACGCTGATCTCTACGCGAAGAGTATTAACGGGGACGCGTTCGCCGCCGAAATGAAGGACACGGTGATCAATTTAATAAAAGAGGACCTCGGTCAAATCGATCTTGTGGTCTATAGCTTGGCGGCGCCGCGCAGAACACACCCTGTGACGGGCGATGTGCATGTCTCGACCTTGAAGCCCATCGGCTCACCTGCCGTGCAAAAGGGCATCAACACCGACAAGGGCACGATCCAGGAATTCCACTTAGAGCCGGCGTCGCAGGATGAGATTGATAATACCGTTGCTGTTATGGGTGGCGAAGACTGGCAAATGTGGATTGAAGCGCTTGATGATGCAGGTGTGCTCGCCGATGGCGCAAAGACAACGGCATACACCTACATTGGCGATAAGATTACATGGGATATTTATTGGCACGGGACGATTGGTGCCGCTAAAAAGGATCTTGATAAACGTGTTGTAGCGATTCGCGAGCGACTTGCGGCCAAAGGCGGTGACGCCCGGGTCTCAGTCTTGAAGGCCGTGGTGACTCAGGCCTCTGCCGCGATTCCAGCGATGCCCATTTATCTTGCTATTCTGTTTAAGGTGATGAAGGCGCGAGGGTCACACGAGGGCTGTATTGAGCAGATTAATCGTCTGTTTCGCGAGGCCATTTACGGCGATAAACCGGTTGATGACGAGGGGCGTCTGCGCGTTGATGACCTTGAGCTGCTTCCCGATGTTCAGGCCGAGGTGGCTGGACTGTGGGACAAGATAAATACGGATAATTTGAGCGACTTGTCTGATTTTTCGGGCTATCGCGAAGAATTCCTTCAGCTCTTTGGCTTTGAGGTTGACGGTGTTGATTATGACGCCGATGTCGACCCCGCAGTCACGATTGCCCAGTTGGTGACTTGATATGCAGGCGTATGATCAGGCCGTACAACTATCGCCGCTGATTCAACGTTTGGTAGCACCCAACCCCAGCGCCATGACGGGACCGGGGACGAACACGTACTTGGTGGGTACAGACGATCTAGCGTTGATCGATCCCGGACCTGCCATTGACGAGCATATCGATCATATTCTGACGGTTGCTGAGGGACGTATCAGTCACATTTTGTGCACGCATACGCACCCGGATCACTCACCCGCGGCGGCGCCCATTGCCCAAGCGTTGGGCGTCCCTATGATCGGCGCAGTCACGGCCGATGATCAGCACCAAGACCTGACCTTTCAGCCGCAGGTGACACTGTCGCAAGACGCTGTTTTTAAGGGGACGGATTGGTCGATAAGGGCGATTCATACGCCAGGACACGTCGATAATCATTACTGTTTTCTTTTGGAAGAAGAGGGCATGGTTTTTGCGGGTGATCACATTATGAATGGATCTACCGTGGTCATTGTGCCCCCCGGTGGCAATATGAAGTCGTACATTGACTCGCTTCGGCGGTTGCTCGATTACGACGTAAAGGCCATTGCGCCCGGTCACGGCGAGGTGATTCCAGGGTGTCGCGATGAGGTTGAAAAGCTGGTTCGCCACCGGCTCATGCGCGAAGCGAAGGTCGTGGCGAATTTGAAACGCAGTGGACCGGTCTCGCTCGAAACCCTAGTGGTATCCGTATACGATGACGTTCCAGAGGCGATGCACCGCTGGGCGCAACTGTCGCTGCTGGCGCACTTGCTAAAGCTGGAGGTTGAGGGGCTTGCAGGTCATAGCGCTGGCCTATGGTCAAAGACCTAGATCTTCGATATAAAAATATAACGACAATAGTTAAAGATAGAGAGGTAATTCATGCAAGGCTTGATGATGGACGTCCCATTAACGATCACTTCGATCATGGAGCACGCTGAGCGCGTTCATGGCGCGCAAGAGATTGTCTCAATTACTCGGGATAACCCACGCCACCGTTACACTTACGCGGATTCCTTCGCGCGCGCGCGCCAGTTGGCCAATGCCATGGACGCGTGGGGTTTGTCTCGGAGCGACCGTATTGCGACGCTTGCGTGGAATGACTATCGGCACTTTGAGACGTACTACGCCTCGGCTTGTGCCGGGTATGTGTGCCACACTATTAATCCACGCTTGTTTCCCGAGCAGATTGTTTACATTATCAACCACGCAGAAGATGAGTACGTCTTTTTGGACCCCGACTTTTGGCCGTTGGTTGAGCAGGTGGCGGATCAATGCACGGGCGTCAAAGGTTGGGTGGTCATGACGACCGCCGAGCATATGCCTGAGACGTCGGTTGCCAATGTTCTTTGCTACGAGACGCTTCTCGCGGCCCAGTCCGACCGCTACGAGTGGCCTGCAATCGATGAGAATCAGGCGTGCGCGCTGTGCTACACCTCAGGCACGACGGGCAACCCCAAAGGCGTGCTGTACAGCCACCGTTCGACGGTGCTGCACACTTTCGCGACAATGATGCCAGACTCCCTGGGTATCTCAGGGTCGGACGTCGTGTTACCCATCGTACCTATGTTCCACGTCAATGCTTGGGGCAACCCGTACGGCTGTCCTGTTGCCGGCGCTAAAATGGTGATGCCGGGCAATAAAATGGGTGACGGTCCAACGCTCGCCGCGCTGATCAACGAAGAGGGTGTCACTATGTCTGCGGGCGTGCCGACGGTATGGTTAAACCTGTTGGCACACTTGCGTGAGAGCGGGCTGCGAGTCGACACGCTGCAGCGCATTATTGTCGGAGGATCTGCGTGTCCTCTTTCTGTGATGGAAGAGTTTGATACCTACGGTGTGGACACCCGCCACGCGTGGGGTATGACCGAAATGAGCCCATTGGGCACCTCGAACTCATCCGGTGCCCGTCGTCATCAATATGACGCGGAGACGTTTGCCAAGATGCGAACGAACGTGGGTCAGCCTATTTTTGGCGTCGACGTCAAAATTACTGACGACGACAATGAGGAACTCCCCTGGGACGGTGTCGCCTTTGGTGCGCTTAAAGTCCGGGGGCCTTGGATTTGCTCGAGCTATTTTAAGCTTGATGGCAGCTCGGCCCATGAAGAAGACGGTTGGTTTGAAACCGGTGATGTTGCCACTATTGACCCTCGGGGTAATGTGTCGATTACTGACCGCACGAAAGACGTGATCAAGTCGGGGGGTGAATGGATTTCATCTATCGAAATCGAAAACTGTGCGACGGGTCATCCCCAGGTGGCCGAGGCCGCTGTCATTGGCCGAAACCATCCTAAGTGGGGTGAGCGACCACTGCTCATCATTGTTAAGAGCGGTGAGGATGCTGTGGCGCCGGATGAACTTAAGGGGTACCTCGATGGTAAGATAGCGAAGTGGTGGATGCCTGACGACGTTCAATTCATCGATGAAATGCCCCATACCGCGACAGGAAAGATTCAAAAAATGAAGCTTCGGGAAATGTTCGAGGATTATCAGTTCCCCGCTTAAGACATCAAGCCCCGCAGTCGCGGGGCTTTTGTTTTATGGGTACAGTCATCTGATGATGGCTACTATTTGACATAGGTTGCATGACTACGACCACCCCCACCTTTTGGCAGCAAATGCTAGGGAAGCGCATGTTAATCTGCGTCTTTACTGGCCTCGCGTCGGGCATGCCGCTGTATCTCTTGTATCAGTTAGTCCCCCTGTGGCTTCGTGACAATGGCGTTTCTCTGGCGGAGATTGGGCTTTTTGCCCTAGTCGGTTTGCCCTATTCCTGGAAGGTGATTTGGGCGCCACTGATCGATCGGTTTGAGTTGCCCTTAGGTCTGCGCAGAGGCTGGATGTTGTTTACCCAGCTTGGTTTGATTGTGACCATCGCTTTCATCGGCACGGTTGACCCGGTGACGAATCTAAGTTTGGTCGCTGTCATGGCAACAGTCATTGCAGTGTTCAGCGCCTCACAAGACGTTGCGATCGATGCGTATCGTCGAGAACTCCTCTCAGACGATGAGCTTGGTTTGGGTAATTCGGTGCACGTTCAGGCCTACCGAATCTCAAGCCTCATTCCCGGGTCGCTCGCGATTGTGCTTGCAGACTCTTTGCCGTGGCACTTGGTCTTTTGGATTACGGCGGGGTTCATGAGCATCGGTGTTGGACTTTCGTTGTCGATTAAAGAGCCCAGTCGAACTCCGGTTGCGCACAAAAATATCTATTCGGTAGTCGTGACGCCGTTCGCTGACTACGTTGAGCGTCGTGGCTGGGCCGGCGTGCTTCTGGCCATGACATTCATGGTGCTCTATAAATTGGGAGACAACATGGCCACTGCCTTGTCGTCACCGTTTTATCTGGACCTGGGTTTTACCAAGACGGAGATCGGTGTCTGGGCGAAAAATGCGGGTCTCTGGAGTAGCATTATTGGTGCCATGATCGGTGGCGCAATTATGTTACGGGTAAGTATCAACAAAGCGTTGTGGCTGTTCGGTACCGTGCAACTTCTGAGTATTGGTGGGTTTGCAATACTTGCCGCAACGGGCCCAGTCATTTGGCTGCTTGCCGCAGTAATCAGTTTTGAGTACCTGGGCGTCGGGCTAGGCACGGCGGCTTTTGTCGCCTATATGGCGCGAGAGTCCAGTCGCACATTCGCGGCCACTCAGATTGCACTTTTCACAGCACTGGCCGCACTGCCTCGCTCAATGGCCAATGCATCCACTGGATTCTTGGTTGAAAGTCTGGGTTGGGTGGAGTTTTATTTGCTGTGTATGGTGGCGGCAGTACCGGGAATGCTCCTGCTTTTGTGGGTGGCGCCTTGGGGGGCTGACCATGGCCCTGATGAACCTATGACGTCTGATAATGAGCACAGAGGGACTGTTGAACCATTTAGAGACCGTGACGCGTCGCCTTAACCGCCTAATCCACAGCCTTTCGGTCGTCCGCGCGTTCAGCCGAGTCTTACTGTGCGTTTTACTGGTATCGCCTCCGAGCACGGGGGACGAACAGGCTGGGACGGCGGCGTCACACCAAGCTCAGATCGGGACTCGAGCAGTCCTGTCGACTGCAGAGATCATTGTCGCCTTTTCAGATGTTTTGGATGAGGGTCGCGTACAAGATCAGCCTGGCATTCACGCGGAGACACGATGGTACGCCGCTGGGCATTTTGAAACCCGCTGGTGGCGAGTCTCTGATGCAGTGGAGACTCGTGTTGTCAATACAGTACTCGGGCAATGGATAGCCCGCAACGATCAGCGCTGCGTATTGATTTCGGCAGTACCCCAGCGCGATTGGGAGTGCGCCTCGCTGATATTTCGCGCAGACGGTCTGTATCTCTCGCTCAATCCTGATGGCAGCCCGCACGGGCTGCACCGGTTGTCGGCACTGCAACAATAGCGGCCAAGTTTATGTTCCGAGATCAGCGTATCGTGATGTGACGGAGTGACGTACACTAAGGCCAGACGACCTGGCGAGGACACACCGCATGCCGTTACTGCTAATAGCCTTCCCATTTTTAGAGTTCTGGACACTCCTTGAGTTGAGTGCGCGTGCGGGCGCACTGGCGACCATGGGCTACATTGTGCTCATGATGATCGTTGGCTATTGGCTCCTGCAATGGGCCGGTCGTTCGGCGTTGATGACGGCAGGGCGCTTTACGTCGGCGTCAGCGATTCGCGGGCAGTTATTTGCCGGTGAAATCAGTGTGGCATTCGGTGCGGTCTTGCTCATGATTCCGGGTGTTATTTCCGATGTACTTGCGCTGTATATTTTCTTCCGCGCCGCGCTTCGAGCCCTTTTGGGGGGCGGTGCCTCCGCTCAGGCAAAACCGTCAGCGGCCGCAGAGCCGCGTGATATCCCACACGGTAAGTCGTCTCATACCGATGATCGGGGCCCGATTACGCTCGAGGGTGATTTTTCTCGCCTCGACGACGAGTAAATACGGTCAATTCCCATTTTTTTTGAGCAGAATTAGCACTCTCAGCTCTTGAGTGCTAAAAAAAGCTTGAAATTGTGATTTGAGCCCCCATTATTCCCTCAGCCCCACGTGGGGACTAAAAGAAATTGTCATTTTGGAGACTGAAACTCATGAATATTCGTCCGTTGTACGACAGAGTTGTCGTTCGTCGTAAGGAAGAAGAAGAGACCTCGGCTGGCGGTATCGTCCTTCCAGGCTCTGCAAAAGAGAAGCCTAATCAAGGTGAAATTATTGCGGTTGGCGCTGGCAAGGTGCTTGATAATGGCGAGCAACGCCCTTTAACCGTTCAAGTCGGCGATAACATTGTTTTTGGCCAATACGCGGGTAGCAACACCATCGAAATAGACGGTGAAGAGCTTATCTTAATGAGCGAAGGCGAAATCTACGCAGTTATCGACTAATTACGAAAGTCCAACCTAAGTAAAGGAATTTATACATGGCAGCTAAAGACGTATTTTTTGGCGACTCCGCTCGTCAGCGCATGCTGGTCGGTGTTAACACACTGGCAGACGCGGTAAAGGCAACTCTGGGTCCAAAGGGCCGTAACGTCGTCCTGGAAAAGTCATTCGGTGCTCCGACAGTAACTAAAGATGGTGTGTCGGTTGCAAAGGAAATTGAACTGGCAGACCGGTTTGAGAACATGGGTGCTCAGATGGTGAAGGAAGTTGCTTCACAGGCGTCCGATGTTGCCGGTGACGGAACAACGACAGCCACAGTACTTGCACAATCGATTGTCAACGAAGGCCTCAAATCTGTAGCAGCAGGCATGAACCCTATGGACCTGAAGCGCGGTATCGACAAAGCAGTCATCGCAGCGGTTGAGGCGGTATCGGGTATGGCCTCTCCTTGTGAGGACAACAAAGCGATCGCGCAAGTCGGCACAATCTCGGCAAACAGTGATACATCGGTCGGTGAAATCATCGCCGAAGCGATGGAGAAAGTGGGTAAAGAAGGTGTAATTACCGTTGAGGAAGGCTCCGGTCTTGAGAATGAACTCGACGTGGTTGAAGGCATGCAGTTCGATCGTGGCTACCTTTCACCCTATTTCATCAACAACCAAGACAACATGTCTGCTGAAGTTGAAGAGCCTTTTGTGTTGCTCGTCGATAAGAAGATTTCGAACATTCGAGAGTTGCTGCCTGTGCTTGAGCAAGTGGCAAAAGCGTCTCGTCCTCTCGTAATCATCGCCGAGGATGTAGAAGGCGAAGCGCTGGCAACCCTGGTTGTGAATAACATGCGCGGTATCGTAAAAGTGTCAGCGTGTAAGGCGCCAGGCTTTGGCGATCGTCGCAAGGCGATGCTGCAAGACATTGCGATCTTGACCGGCGGGACAGTGATCTCGGAAGAAGTGGGTCTTGATCTTGAAAACACCAGTCTTGAGCACCTAGGTAACGCAAAGCGCATCACAATGGACAAGGACAACACCACGCTGGTCGACGGTGCGGGTGATGCTGACACGATTCAAGGTCGTGTGAGTGAAATCCGAGTTCAGATCGAAAACACGTCATCAGATTACGATCGTGAAAAGCTGCAAGAGCGCGTTGCAAAGCTCGCCGGCGGTGTGGCAGTGATCAAGGTTGGTGCTGCGACAGAGATCGAGATGAAAGAGAAGAAAGCGCGAGTGGAAGATGCACTTCACGCAACTCGAGCCGCGGTTGAAGAGGGTGTTGTTGCTGGCGGCGGTGTTGCGTTGATCAGAGCGATTGCTGCTGTTCAGGGCCTGACAGGTGACAATGAAGACCAGAATACGGGCATCGCAGCCGCGTTGCGTGCTATGGAAGGTCCTCTGCGTCAGATTGTGGGTAACGCTGGAGACGAAGCCTCGGTCGTTTTGGACAAGGTCCGTCAGGGTGAAGGTAACTTTGGTTACAACGCGGCGACTGGAGAATACGGTGACATGATCGCCATGGGTATTCTTGATCCTGCGAAAGTGACGCGCACTGCATTGCAAGCAGCAGGCTCGGTTGCTGGTTTGATGATCACGACTGAAGTCATGATCGCTGAGTCGCCGAAGGATGATGGCGGCGCGCCTGCAATGCCTGATATGGGCGGTATGGGCGGTATGGGCGGCATGATGTAGTGCTCGCGCTCAGGTAAATTAAGAACCCGGCCACGTGCCGGGTTCTTTTTTTGTGGGGCGGCGATATACTGCGGGTGGGTAGGGCGTCGGAGACGCTATTTTTCACAAGGGGAAAGATAAATGGAATACGCGATTGGGTTCATCTTCCGGTACGTGCACGTGCTTGCGGGCATTACATGGATCGGCATGCTGTACTACTTCAACTTTGTACAAACCGAGTACTTCAAAGAAGCTGAGGCTGAGGCAAAGAAAGACGCCATGGCAAAGCTGGCGCCGCGGGCACTTTGGTGGTTCCGTTGGGGAGCAATGTTCACCTTCATCACGGGCCTTTATTTATTCCACAAGCTCGGTGCCTTTACCAATATGAGCCAAGCGGCCATCTGGGTCGGTGCAACGGCAGGAACGTTTATGTTCCTTAACGTGTGGCTGATCATTTGGCCAGCACAGCAGGTAGTGCTGGGCATGAAAGAAGGTGACGGACCCTCAAACGCTGCAAAAGCAGGTCTGGCGAGTCGAACCAACACCTTGTTCTCAGGTCCAATGTTGCTCGGTATGCTGGGGTCTAAGCACCTCACGGCCGTGCTGGGTGGGACCTCGACCGGCTTGATGCTGGCTCTGGGCCTCATTGTATTGCTTGAAATCAATGCGATCTTTGGAAAGCAGGGGCCGATGGCCTCAGTAAAGGGCGTGATCCACATGTCCTTGTTGCTGACGGTCGTTGTTTGGGCGCTGCTTCACTACGTCTAATGACCATTGCGTTAAGAAGGCGGCTACGGCCGCCTTTTTTTTGCCTCAATAGAGGCCGCGGGTTCGTGCTAAGCAAGGTATACTTTGGGTGTACAGGGGGAGGGCTCACATGTCCGGCGATGACTTAACTGAAATTCCATCATTCGCAGCGCGCCGCGACGAAGCCGTGGACAGTGCGCCGCGTAACGCGATTCCTGGTCGAGCTCGCGAGGGTGCGGGTATGAGCGGCGCAAGCAAGTTCTTTTTGACCTTGTCGTTCATCGCTGTGTGCGGACTATCGGGATATGCGTGGTTTAGTTATCAGCTGATTACTGAGCTGACGGGTGATCAGTCGAGAACTGGAAAACAGGTTCAGAGCCTGGAAAACTTACTCACCGATACTGATGAGACCGTAACGAAGTCTGCGGCGGCTATGGGTGCGCAACTGAACTTATTGGACAGTGAAGTGAGAAAGCTCTGGGATGCACGCAGGGCAGCGAACCGAAAGGTCACTGACTTGGAAAAGGCCGATAGAGCCGCCGCCACCACAATCCAAACCCTGAAAGACAACAGTTTTCGGCAGACCAAAACACTGGAAGCGCTGAGGGCTGACCTTAAAGCGCTGCAAACACTGTCTAACGACATTGAGCGATTGGCAGGGTCTGCTCGGCAAATACAGAGCGACGTGGAGAGACTGGCCGACGATGTGAATCGCGCCAACCTTGAGCGCGCATCGCTGGCCAACAGAGTGGGTGCGAACGAGGAGTGGGTCGCCTCTATCAACGGCTTTCGAAAGCAGGTTAACGCCAACGTAGATCAACTGCGAACGGATATCCGGCGTTTATCAGCGAGTGTGGATGCGCTTTCTGAGGCCCCTGCGCCGGTGTTGCCGAATGTTCAATAAAGAGGGTGCTGGAGGTGTCTCATGACGGTCATTAAAGACCGCGATATTGTTGAAAGTGTTGCGGACGCACTTCAATTTATTTCCTATTATCACCCCGCTGACTTTGTTCAAGCAGTAAATCGTGCCTACGAGATGGAGCAAAGTCAGGCAGCGAAAGACGCCTTGGCTCAAATTCTGATTAACAGTCGCATGTGTGCCATGGGTAAGCGTCCGATTTGCCAGGATACGGGGATCGTCACGATCTTTGTGGATGTGGGAATGGACGTTCGCTGGGAGACCTCTCAAACGCTGGAAGCGCTCATTAATGAAGGGGTGCGACGCGCGTATTTGCACCCGGATAATAAACTTCGTGCCTCAATCTTGGAGGATCCGGCCGGTCTGCGCAGGAACACCAAGGATAATACGCCAGCCGTTATACACACTCGCTTGGTCGCAGGAGATACGGTCGATTTTCGCGTTGCAGCCAAGGGTGGAGGCTCGGAGAATAAGTCCAAGCTTGCTATGTTGAACCCTTCAGACAGTATCGTTGACTGGGTGGTGAAGACGATCCCCACCATGGGCGCGGGCTGGTGTCCTCCGGGCATGCTGGGTATTGGTATTGGAGGCACCGCTGAGAAAGCGATGGTGATGGCGAAAGAGTCGCTCATGGATCCTGTCGATATTCATGATCTTCGCGATCGAGGCGCCTCGAATCGTGCTGAAGAATTGCGTTTAGAAATTATGGATGCGGTCAATAAACTGGGTATTGGTGCGCAAGGCTTGGGTGGCCTGACCACAGTACTCGACGTCAAAATCATGGACTATCCCACTCATGCAGCATCACTTCCTGTGGCGATGATTCCCAACTGTGCGGCGACCCGACACGCGCATTTTGAGTTGACGGGCAATGGGCCCGTATTTCAAGAGGCGCCTGATCTTGATGCATGGCCTGATGTCACCTGGGAGCCGGGAGAGTCAGTCCGACGGGTGAATTTGGATACCGTGACGCGTGAAGAAACACTGACCTGGCAGCCCGGTGACACGCTGTTGCTGTCGGGAACGATGTATACCGGCCGCGACGCTGCGCACAAGCGCATGACTCAAATGATTGCCAACGATGAACCCCTCCCGGTCGATTTGAGCGGGAAGTTCATCTACTACGTGGGTCCTGTGGATCCTGTTCGAGACGAGGTGGTAGGTCCGGCGGGTCCGACAACGTCAACGCGCATGGATAAATTCACCGATACCATTCTAGAGCGTACCGGTCTGTTAGGTATGATCGGAAAGGCAGAGCGAGGCCCGGTGGCGATTGAGGCGATTCGTAAACATCAGGCGGTTTACCTGATGGCAGTCGGTGGTGCGGCTTACTTGGTGTCCAAAGCTATTACAGCGGCGCGTGTCGTCGCCTTTGAAGATTTAGGGATGGAGGCCATTTACGCGTTTACGGTCAAGGATATGCCGGTCAGCGTCGCGGTGGATGCCGAGGGCACTTCAGTCCACATTACGGGACCCAAAGTGTGGCAGGCCGCGATTGAAGAGCAAGCGATTGAGTTGTTTTAACAGCGTTTTTAGCGCGAGCGTCGCGGGGAGCCGAGCGTGGCGTTAGAGACACTTTACTGGCATGACTACGAAACGTCGGGTGCGTCCCCTTCAAATGACCGACCTTGGCAATTTGCCGGTGTGCGGACAACACTTGATTTAAACGTTGTTGGAGACCCGCTGACCGTCTACGCAAAGCCAGCAGTCGATGTGCTGCCGCACCCTGTGGCCGTTCGAGTCACCGGCATTTCGCCGTTTGAAGCGCAAGAGAAAGGCGCGACTGAACAGGGCTTTATTTCCCGTATTCACGAAGAGCTGTCGCAGCCTGGAACCTGCGGTGTGGGCTATAACTCCCTGCGGTTCGATGACGAAGTGACACGGTTTACGCTCTGGCGTAATTTCTTTGACCCCTACGCACGCGAGTATAGTCGTGGCAACAGTCGGTGGGACTTAATCGATGTGGTTCGGTGCTTTTACGCACTGCGCCCCGACAGTCTTAACTGGCCAAAACGTCCTGATGGTGCCCCCAGTTTTAAGCTCGAGGACCTGACCGCTGCGAACGGACTCGAGCACGGTGCCGCACACGATGCAATGTCCGATGTGACGGCGACGCTTCAATTGGCGCGTGCCTTGCGGCAAAGCGATGAGGTGCTGTTCGATCTGCTCTTGGCGAATCGGTTTAAGACGCGCGTCGAATCAATGATCGACACGTTAAAGCTCACTCCTTTAGTTCACGTTTCAGGGCTTATGGGAACAGATCGCGCGTGCCTTGGTGTGGTTGTCCCTTTAGCGATTCACCCTGAATTTAAGTCAGACGTTATCTGTGCTGATTTATCGCGCAAACCTGAGTTCCTGACAATGACCCCTGAGCTTATTCGGGCGCGTTTATTTGCCAAGTCACACGAGTTGGCCTCCCCAGAGGAGCGGCCGG
>CAYVQI010000020.1:0-22356 GCA_964454155.1 uncultured Alteromonadaceae bacterium
ATCTCACACGCGAACTCAGCAGTGACCAGGTGGCGAAGCTTCGTGCCATATGGCTGGAGCACAAGGTTGTCGCTTTTCCCAATCAGCAACTCAGTCCAAATGACCTTGAGCGGGTCGCTCAATATTTCGGTCCCATCGGCGAAGACCCTTTTTTCGGCCACATTGAAGGTTTCCCTAATATTTGTGCGATTCAGCGCAATGCTGACGAGAAGACGCCCATATTTGCCGAAATATTTCATACCGACTGGAGCTTTATGCCCGTGCCACCGGCCGGCACGGCGCTGTTTAGCATCACAATTCCACCGCATGGCGGGGACACCTTGTTTGCTGATCAAGTAGCGGCCTACAAGGACATGCCTGAAGGCCTTAGAGCAAAAATTGACGGAGTCACGGCGGTGCACTCAGCAGCGTTCGGCTACGCGCCCGATGGAGCGTACGGTGAAAGCGACCAGGAATTGGGTCGAAGCATGCAGATCAAACCCAGTGAAAAAGCCCGAGAGACTTACCCGCACCCACTCGTGAGAGCACACCATGAGACGGGTGCGAAAGCACTGTACTCCTCAGCGGCCTATATTCAGACACTAGAGGGTCACTCGCTAGAGGAGTCGCAAGCACTCCTCATGGAGCTTTACGCCCACCAAACACAAGACAAGTTTCAATACCGACACCAATGGGAAAAAGACATGCTAGTGATTTGGGATAACCGATCACTTCTTCACTCGGCGACGGGCGGCTTTGACGGCTACGACCGGCTCCTGCACCGAGTCACGATCGCTGATACTCAGTGGTGATCGGTCGATGGAGCACTAGGCCCGAGTAATGAGCAATCATCGCCTTCCTGAGAGTCTTCTGGACGATATTGCCCTCGCCATCAAGACCCACCGCAGCATTCCCCCCCTGCCCAAGGGCATCAGTGTCGAGGACGCCTATGCGGCATTGCCCCATCTGGTGAAACGCGTCACTGGCGATCGACCCGGAGGCCTTAAAGCCGGGGTGACCAACACCGATATTCAAGCCTTCCTAGGCCTTGAAGAGGCGCTGCTTGGCATGCTGTATGAATCCAGTGCGGCAAGCGACGGTCTGGTCCTACCCTTTGTCAAAGGACGAAAAATCGAGTGTGAAATGGGGATTCGCTTAAACGCCGACGGCTCGCCCCTGTCTGTCGGGCCCGCTGTTGAATTGGTCAACCTCGACTTTTCAGTACCCGAAGACCTCACAGCCGGTAATTTAGTCCTGTGCAATATGGGCACCGATCGCTTTATCTTAGGAAACATGACGCCTTGGGATCAGTTCGATTTTGGCCTACTCACAGAAGTGGAAATAACGGTGATCCATGACGGTAAAACACGGCTCACCACTTCGCCGCTTGACTCATTGGGGGGTCCCCAGAGCGCCCTTGATTGGTGTGTCACCAAAAGCGCGATACTTAAGTTGCCCATCACGCAAAACTGCGTGCTCCTAACCGGTACTTGTGGCGCAGCCCTCTCTGGAGAACCGGGTCACTATGAGGTGAGCTACGGCGCCCTTGGCTCAATCAAATTCAGCATCACAAACGCCTGACATCGCGTCTAGAACCCAAGAAGGAAGCCTCATGACCATTGCGCCCGTAACCCAGCTCTTACAGCGATCCGCTCAACAGCGCTCTCAACGGCCCTCTCAACAACACTCACAACAACACTCACAACAACACTCACAACAACACTCACAACAACACGTGCAGCGATTCTCTCGGTGTTTCTTGCAGCGGGTCGCTCGAGTCATGATCGCCACCGGCGGTATTTTTTTAGTGGGCTGCGGAAACAGCACGGCACCAACTGAGGCCGTCTCAACCTACACCGCAACCATCGTAAAAACCAACTACGGCATCCCCCACATCACGGCAAATTCATGGGGATCTCTCGGATTCGGTGAGGCCTACAGTGCCGCAGAAGACCACGTCTGCAACATCGCTCTCGCACTCGTGCAGTCCCGCGGCGAGAGCGCGGCCGCTTTTGGCCCCGGGCGCAACAACCGTAATACGACGCGAGATATCGTTGTTA
Source organism: uncultured Alteromonadaceae bacterium (assembly GCA_964454155.1). Lineage (GTDB taxonomy): Bacteria > Pseudomonadota > Gammaproteobacteria > Pseudomonadales > Halieaceae > Luminiphilus. The sequence continues at coordinate 2,040 of CAYVQI010000020.1, forward strand.
AGGCCCTTGGTATTCCTGAGCGCGCGAAGGCGGCGCTTGAGGCACAAGAGCCAGACATTCGCGAATGGATCGAGGGGTATACCGCAGGCTACAACCAATTTCTGCAAGAAAAGGCGGGCAACCACGGCTCATGGTGCAACGGTGAAGACTGGGTCAGACCGGTGACCACAATCGAAGTCATGGCGCAGTACGTGACGTTGGTATACACATTGCCCCGTATATCAGGGGCCCTAGTTGCGGCTCAGCCTCCTCGAGCCACAACCCCCAAAGAGGATCAGCTCGCCACGGCAATTAATGCCGCACCGACGGTCGACGCCACACTCAGTAACATGAAGCTTCGCGATATGGGGTCCAACGCATGGGCCATTGCCGCTAAGCGCTCCGAAAATGGACGCGGGTTGTTACTCGCAAATCCGCATTACCCTTGGTACGGCATCGCGCGTTTTTGGGAAAAGCATCTCACCATTCCCGGTAAGTACAATGCTTACGGTGCAGGCTTGATTGGCGCACCGGGCGTTGCCGTTGGCTTTAATCAGAACCTAGGATGGTCACATACTGTATCTAACTCTAAACGAACCGTGATCTATCAGCTGTCGCTGAATCCGAACGACCCGACTCAGTACCGGTGGCAGGACGGCTGGCGTTCTCTGACCAATGTGGCGGTATCGGTCGATGTCAAAACGGACGCGGGCATCGTTACAAAACCTCACACGATCTGGTCATCACACCACGGTCCACTGTTAGTGCTACCAGGACTCAGTGACGACCCTTTGACCGCTTACGCTGTTCGCGATGCAAATCAGGACAACATTCACACATTTGCACAGTGGAAAGCCATGGGTAGCGCCCGAAATATGGATGACTTCGTCGACGCACATCGGACCTACAATGCCATGCCGTGGGTCAACACGATTGCCGCGTCAGCCGACGGCCGAGCGGTCTACATCGACAACTCAAACGTGGGTGCTTTGAGTACCGAAGCCATTGAGCGCTGGCGCAAAACACTGAAAGTCGTTCCGAAACTTCAGTATCTGTTTTTATCCAAAGGACTCGTGATTTTAGATGGCAGTAGTGCGGCGAATGATTGGCTCGAGACCACCTCTCCGGTGCCCAATACGGAACCCTTTGAGCAACGTCCGTTGATTGAGAGCGAACAGTATGTATTCAACGCCAACGACAGCTACTGGCTAAGCGACCCTGAGCGCCCTGCAGAGTCGCTCTCCCCACTTTATGGCGCAACAATGACACCTCGATCTGTTCGAACTCGCATGAATATTGAACTGCTCAAACCAAACAGCGCTTTTGGTTATGCCGGCAGCGACAACAAATTCAATCGTACGGAGATCCAAGACGCGCTTTTTGGCAATGACAGTCTGTCCGCTCACCTGTTGTTACCCGAGGTTTTGGCGGCCTGCCAGAACGCGCCGGAGCGCGACGTCGCGGGCAAGATCATTGATCTCACCGCGGCCTGCGCAGTCCTAAAAGGCTGGGATCGCAAATTCAATCGCGAGTCTCGCGGTGCAGTTCTTTTTCGGGAGTGGCTCACCCGCTACCCCTACGATGAGACCTATCTGGGTAAATCACTCTTCAACGTCGCCTTTAATCCCATGGAACCCGCCGACACACCAAGGGGTTTAGCGGATGAATCGCTCGCACTTGACCGTCTCGCCGAAGCGGTGGATCTCCTCAACACAGCCGGCATCGCCCTCGATGTTCCGTTGGGCGAATTACAGGTGGCACATCGCGCTGAGCGTGACTATCCGATTCACGGTGGTAATGGCTACGACGGCATAGCCAACATTCAAGGCACGACCACACGCACTAACAACCCCACGGAAACACCAATTTTTACCGGTAGCGAACACTTCGTGGGCGACAGTAAAAGTCTGTCAACATCAGGTTACAACGTCGTGCACGGCTCGAGTTTTATTATGGCGCTGGCCTGGGGAGAGGCAGGCCCTGAAGCGGAGGCGATTCTCTCTTATTCACAATCAGGCGATCCCACCTCACCGCATTTTGATGATCAAACGAAACTGTATGCGGACAAGCAGTGGCGCCCTATCATCTTTAACGAAGACGAGATTGAAAAAGGCGCGATTTCACAACGCGTTCTCAAGTCAGGGTTTTAAGGAGGAGCCCGCAACCTGCGGGCTTTGGTTAATCTGGCGCCTTCGCTAAGTCGTCTCGAATATAGCGCGAGGCCAGCAAGTAGAAGATTCCAGAGATAAACATGGCGCTCGGAATAATGTACATCATCGCATAGCCGAGCGAATCGACACCGTGCTGGTCAGCAAGCGTGTCACTCAGCAGTCCGACTGACGTGGGCCCCAAACCCAAACCAATCATGTTCAGGATAAAGAATAGAAGCGCTGAAGACACAGCTCGCATCTTGAGCCCCACCATCCCGTGCACACACGCAATGGTCGCCCCCAGGTACGCATTAGATAAAATGGCGGGCACGATCAGTAATAAGAGTGCCGTGTAAGGACTGTCAACCAGAAACAGACTGATCTGAAATGGAATAGAAATTGCACAGGCACAAACAGCAACCCACATGTACCAGCGCTTGTCGCGCTTACCGAGCTTGTCCGCTAAGACTCCCGAACTGAACACTCCAATCGCGCCCCCAACGCCAATAATCAGTGCAAGCCAGGTGCCCAATTCGCCCGTCGGCATTTGGTGCGTTCTGATCATAAACGATGCGATCCAATTCGAACTGCTGTATCCCGCAAAGGCGTTCATTGCAGCACCCAGCGCCATCAACATAAACGACGGCCGACTCAGTAGCAGCTTGAACACACTCAGCATCGAGGGATTCTCGCCGGCAGAAGCGCGATTTTCGGTGAGACCTCGAATGGGCTCCGGGACAGTCAGCTTAAGCACAATCGCAATCAAAACGCCCGGGACACCGACGACAAAGAAAGCGACACGCCAGCCGAAAAACTCGTTAAGCCATCCACCAAACAAGAAACCAAATAAAATTCCGATGCTGATTCCAGTAGAGTAAAAACCGATGGCACTCGCGCGTTTCTCGGGTGGGAAAATATCCGAAATCATCGAATGCGAAGGGGGGCTACCGCCCGCCTCGCCAATGCCTACACCGACACGAGCCGCAAGCAATTGCCCATAGTTCTGAGCCATGCCGCTCAGCGCTGTCATGCCGCTCCAGACGGTCAATGAAACGGCGACAATGTTTCTTCGATTGCTTCTATCTGCCAGACTCGCGATGGGTAACCCAGCGAAAGTGTAAAAGACCGCAAACGCGAACCCGGTCAGCAAGCCTAACTGCGCATCACTGAGCATGAGATCGGCCTTAATTGACTCCTGAAGAATCGATAAAAGCTGCCGATCGATAAAGTTGACGCTGTAGACAAGGGTGAGAATGCACAGCGCGTAATAACCTGTGCGCGCCGAGGCATACGGATTGTTTGCGGCCTGCGCCGCCGAGCTTGAGTCAGTCATGAGTTACCACTATTTGAATTATTTAAGGTGATGAGTGCAAATCAAACGCCCATCGTTTTTTAACCTACACGACACGGGAGCGAAGGCAAAGAACTCTCTGACAAAACCAGTCCTCATCTTCAAACGGGACAGCCCGCTCAACTCACTGCCTCTTACTGCAGTGATACAAACCCGCCCGACAGAGGGGTGCATCAGTCACTGACAAATCAGCTGTTACGACGGAGCCGCTTGAACAGCGGGTAGCCCGTGACCAAGAGGACGGCAGCTGCCAGTAGCCCAATAGGGTACTGCACGGCCGTGTAAACGACCGTCCACCCGGTGATGATCAAAAATACAATTGCTGGCACCGGGTACAGAGGCATATGAAAGGTCGACTGTGCGTCGCTGTGCGCACGCCTTCGTCGCGCTCGACTGATAAACACCGCCATAACCGTAACCAGGGTGTTAGCGGCCATAACCAAACCCGCGAACAAAAGAATTTGCTCAAACGTCGACGTCCAAAGAAAGAACAAAGCAATCAGCCCCATGACCATAATAGCGTTAGCAGGCAGGCCGCCCGCGTTTTTTTGTCCGAGCCAGTCCAGACCCGGATAGTCCTCACCAAGCCGCTGTAACGCACGAGGACCGGCCATAATCATGGCGCTGACGGTTGAGATCAAAATACCTGACAACAACAGTGATACCACAAAGGCACCCGCCTCCCCCAGGACGGCGTCCGCAACAATGTAGGCAACTTCGATCTCTCCGCTGAGCGATGAGACCGACGCAGACGTCAGAAACACCGTATTAAGAAGTACATAAATCAGCGTCACTACTGCGCAACCCACTATCAGTGCTCGGGGAAGATCGCGCTGAGGGCTCTCAAGCTCTCCCAAAATGTAGGTGGCGGCGTTCCAACCGGAGTAGGCATAGGTCACGTAAATCAAAGCAACCGCCCCTGGTCCGGAAAACACCTCGGTTACGTCTGCAAGGGACGCTGGGCTCAACTGCTCTGCGAAACCGCTGCCCAAAAATAGGGCGGTGACAATAAAAAGTACGATCAATAAGAGCTTAAACAGAGTAAGCACGTACTGTCCGTTCGCGCTCTCTCGGTAGGTTTGAGTGTGAACCGCAACCATGACCAAAATCAGTGCTGTCGCACTCATCCGCGGTGGTATGTCAGGCAGCGCCGTGGCTAAGTACACACCAAACGTCAGCGAGGCCAAGGCAATGGGGGCGGCAAAGCCAACCGTCGCAGATACGCCACCCGACAAGAATCCAGCATAGGGGTGAATTAACTCAGTGAGGAAGTGATACTCACCGCCTGAACCTGTGTGATGTGCACCCAACTCGGCGTAGCACAGTGCCCCACACAATGCGCAGAGCCCACCCAAGACCCACAGCCACAGAATCGCACCGGTCGATTCTATGGCCAAAAGCTGAAAGCCAAGGGACGTAAATACACCCGTGCCGATCATATTGGCAATCACCACAGCCGTTGCGACTTTTACTGAGTACCCCTGCATCAACTGACCCCTTGTCACCCCCTAACCTTTAGGGCCTCGCTGGAGCATAAAGGACAGAGTAAACTGGTGGCTACTGTCAGGGGATTAACAGTGCGAATAGGGCTTCTCTACAATCGCGATATTTACGCCAACGTCGCACTCAATGCGCTGTTACCCGGCCTCTCTAAACACCACGAACTCGCTCTGTTTTACTCGGAGCGAGTCGGTGCTGATCAACAACGCGATCCGCGACTCGAAGTCCTGATCATAAAAGAAACTAGCTTTACGCCACCCCCAGGAGAGACTTTCGCCGAACTCGCTCACCAAGCCCAGTCTCCGGAGATCGGCGTTACAAACATCAACACAGATCAGCGCCACCTCATTGAAAACTTTAAGCCCGATCTGCTGATCAGCATCCGCTTTGGTCAGATTCTGCATGAGCAAACCATTCAACTTGCGCGACTTGGCGTCATCAATCTGCACTCTGGGCTGCTGCCCGAATACAAAGGGGTCATGGCGAGCTTTTGGTCCATGCTCAATAAGGAAGTGGAGCTGGGAACAACGCTCCACTGGGTGACTAACCGAAAGATCGACACGGGCCATGTGATTTCAACACGAAGTCAGAGCGTGCAATCCGGCCTGTCCTACATGAATCAAGTGCTTTCACTGTACGGACCTGGTGTCGAGCAAATTAGAGACGCGATTGAGAATATCGAACAGTTGGCTGTGACACCCCGCCCTGACTTACCAAAAGGCCATTACTACAGCTTTCCATCGACCGAGCAAATTGATCGTTTTGAAAGTGCAGGCTGGCGTCTTTTTTAAAACAGGCCCGCGTCCAAAAGAGGCGACACGCGCAAGGGCACGTCTTTTTTATTAGCGGCCATCGGGGTCATACTGCGTATTCGAAACTCGTTAAAGGTCGTCGTGCTATGCAACATCGTTTTAAACAGTGGATCCTTTGTGTCAGTGCTCTGGTGTTAATAGCCCCCGCGCAAGCGGAAGACTTGTTGATCACCGGGAAAATCTATACCGCTGAGCACGAACAATCATCGGTAGAGGCTGTCCTTATTTCGGACGGTCGCTTTTCGCATGTTGGCTCGCTTTCAGAGGTAGCAGGCGCGGCAAGTAGTGACCATCGGCATATCGACCTCGGTTCCAATGTCGCCTACCCCGGATTTATTGAGGGGCACGGGCATTTAGCCAGCTTCGGTAAAGCCGCACTAAACCTTGATTTAAACAAGGCCAACTCGTACGACGATATCATCAGCATGGTTGCCGATGCGACGACCCGAATCGCCGCCGGACAGGTTATTGAAGGGCGCGGTTGGCATCAAAGCAAATGGTCGAAAGATCCAAAAGAAATGGTGGATGGCTTCCCAACCCACAAGGCCTTGTCTGAAGTCAGCCCCAACCACCCTGTCGTTCTAGGTCATGCCAACGGGCACTCTGCATTAGCCAATGAAGCCGCCATGCGTGCCCTAGGGATTAACTTTACGACCGATACGCCTGAGGGCGGCGTGATCGTCAAGGATCAACGCGGTAACCCCACGGGCATTTTGCATGAAAATGCCATGGACCTCTTGGCGCCCTTAACGGCATTTAACGAAGCATCGGCAAAAAATGCCATAGAAATTGCACAGGCACAGGCCTTCAAATGGGGTATCACGTCGTTTCACGATGCGGGCGCCGGCGCAACGGAAGTTGACGCCCTGCGTGCGCTCGATGCAGCCGGCGATCTGAAACTTCGCGTTTACTCAATGATCAGTGCGCAAGATGCATCGCTGACCGAGTACTGGATAAATCGCGCTCCGGTTCGCGCAACAGGCGACCAACGACTGACACTCGCCTCGTTTAAAGCGGTTATGGACGGCGCCTTGGGCTCAAGAACCGCCTGGTTGCACGAGCCTTACACGGATGACCCAGGCACATCGGGTGTTCAGACGTTTGATAAGGCACGCCTCGTCGAGATCATGAAAAAATCCAGTGAATACGGCTGGCAGATCAATACCCATGCTATTGGCGACAAGGCCAATACGGTCGTACTCGATGCTATAGAAACGGCCCAACTCGGCACGAGAGATCATCGATCAAGAATAGAGCACTCCCAACACCTCGTACCCAACGATATTGCACGTTTCGCTGAGTTAGGGGTCATTGCCTCCATTCAAACTGTTCATATGAGCTCGGATCGGCCGTGGGCTATCGATCGACTGGGCAAAGACCGAATTGAATCAGGTGCCTATGTCTGGCGCGATTTACTCAACGCTGGGGTTCACTTGGCAAACGGAACCGATGTGCCTGTTGAGCCTATTAATCCGTTGGCTAACTTTTACGCCGCTGTGGCACGTAAAACACTCAAAGGAACCCCGGAGGAAGGCTACGAGTACCACCAGCGCTTATCCCGTGAAGAAGCCCTTCAGTCCATGACGCTGTGGAATGCCTATGCGGCCTTTCAGGAACACGACTTAGGGTCCGTCGTCGTCGGTAAGCGCGCAGATCTGACCATTCTTAACCAAGACGTTATGACGATAGAGGAGCCAGCCATCTTGCAAACCGATGTCGCAATGACCATTGTCGATGGACAAATTGTCTACACCAAGCACCCCTAGGGACTTAATACAGTCAAAAAAAAACCCGCCGAAGCGGGTTTTCAGTCTCTAGAGCCAAACGCTTAGAACGAGTAACGGCCTTGGAGATACCAGCTGCCGCCATTAAACCCGAACGGGCTGTCTTCTGGGTACAGCTGGCCAACACCGCCTTGGCCTGGATTACGATCTGGGTACTCGTCGAACAGATTATCAACGCCCAGTACGAGCTCTAACTCATCGTTAACCTGATACGACACCTGCGCGTCGACCATGACCGTTGCGCCTACATTGTAATCGTTACTCGTGGACTTCCAGCCGCCGTAGTAGTTGGCACGAACAAGCGTTCGGAAACGACCTTGCGTGTGTGCCCAAGCGACATTGCCTTTGATGCTTGGCAACTGATCTTCGAGTGCTTCGACGCGACCGTCTGAAATCGGGTTAATTGAGCCCCGATTGTCTACCGTTGTGTCGTTGTAGTTAAACGCTAACGTGACTGTTGAGTCACCGCTCAGCGCCGCAAAATCGACGCGACCAACCAAATCAAGACCCTTAGTTGTTGTGCTAAAACCATTGGTAAAGAAACGGAACTGCGCCAAATCGTCAAGACCAAGGTACTCCTGACGATTTATCGTACCAGCGGCATCTAAACCGGTTAAAGCGGCGGAAACAGAGTCGTAAGATGAACTTCCGGCGTAGTTAAGTGCCTCCAGAAAATCAATATTAGCGCCCAATGCGATGCGATCTTCCACTTCGATGTTGTAGTAGTCGATCGTCCAAGTCCAATCTCCCGCATCGATCGCAACACCCAACGACATGTTCGTCGCATCTTCTGTGCCCAGCTGTGGTCTGCCGTTACCTGCACTCTCTACAAAGTCAGCGGCGAGCTGACCCGCTGCTGAAAACAGCGGTAGCGTACCCTGATCGACTAGCGTACCCGCAACGTTTTGAGTCGTTACGTTCGTGATACTGGCTTGTCCAGAGGTCGGTGCGTGGAAACCTGTTGAATAGGCCGCTCGGATACGAACGTCTTCAGTCATTCGGTGCAGACCCGCTAACTTATAGTTAGTGGTGTTGCCGAAGTTGTTGAACTCCTCACGTCGAACCGCAACTTGAAGTGTCGTTGCGTCCGTCACGTCCGCTTCCAGATCAATAAACACAGCATCACTGTCTTGTGACGCTGACGTGTCTCTGGGGAATCCACCAAAACCGTTAGAGCTTGAAGAGAAACCTTGAGACGCTAAAGGACCCAATGCATAGGACGCCGCATCACCCGCGAAAAGATCAAACTCTTCTTCGCGATTTTCGTATCCAAACGCCACGTTCAGTGGAGAACTGAATCCTTCAATATCGACTGACTTAACAAAGTTGATGTTAAGCAACGTCTCCGTTTGCTCCTGACCACCAGGCACAAAGTCGCGCGGCGTATTCGGACCTAAGGACGCGTTAATTGTGTTCCTGATGAAGTAGTCAGTTCGGTTAGAACCGCGCTGAGCGCTCACGTCATAAGCAAACCCGCCCGCCATTTCGCCACGGACACCAAAAGTGAACGACGAATCTTCGTTGTCACCACCAAATCGCGGAACGAATCCGGCTGGAATAGTCTCGGCAAAAGAGAAACAGTTATCGCTCGCTGTCACTTGCGAAAGGAATCCTGCATCCGGGATGACACCGCCAGAACCACCGAGCGGAATACCGTCAATACAGCTGGAACCACCATCTAAGTCACCGACTAAAATTGAAGCAACACCACCGTCGTCTTGTGACAGCGACATGCCCGTTGTTGGATCGACATAAGGACCGCGGTAAACACCATTGCGCTGGCTTCCGCGATTGGGGCCAACAATGTTTCGGTAGAAGAAGCCACCCGTGACTGTTCGCTCTGCCATGTTACCAAACGCGTACAGCTCTGTTGTCTCATTCAGCTCATAGGCTGCGTTAAAGAAGAACTTTACGTCGTCTTCGACATCGGGCTGACCCCAGTACTGTGGGACTTCATTCGTATAGGTGTTGATGTTCTGGAAGTTCGCCACAGGTGCGTAACCATTAGCAACTGCCGTTGCAACGTCGTTACGAACAACAGAACGAACGGTACCTTCGACATCACGTACTTCACCGGTAATGTTAATGAATCCATTATCACCCAGTGGAAGGCCCAGGTTTGCAGCGACCATGTAGTTGTTACCGTCACCTTCAAAGGTAGATCCGTAGCGTGTGACAAGCTCAAACCCTTCGGCGTCATCGCGGAGCAGGAAGTTCATTACGCCTGCAATTGCGTCAGAGCCGTACTGAGATGACGCACCATCGCGAAGGACCTCTACTTGCTTTAAAGCGAGTGACGGAATAGCGGCCAAGTCGACACCTTGAGCACCGTCAGAAATACCACCACCCAAGAAAGAAATCACAGAGCCGCGATGACGCCGCTTACCGTTGACCAACACCAATGTGTTATCGGGCGACAAACCACGAAGGTTTGCAGGTCGAATAATACTTGCTGCGTCACTGATGGGCTGTGCATTTACGTCATAAGACGGTACCGCGGTTCTGAGCATGTCCTGAATGTCAGTGGATCCTGTATCCCGGAAGTCAGCACCAGAAATAACATCAACGGGAACCGTTGAATCTGCGGCAGATCGATCTGCAACGCGTGTACCGGTAATGATTACCTCTTCGATTTCACCGTCTTGAGCCAGTACTTGGACCGGCAAGCCCATTGCAACAGGCACGGCCAACGCTAAAATCGCGGCTTTCTTTCTTGAGAAAAATTTAGTCACATTCAATCTCCTGTGGATTTTTGTGATTTACTTTTGTTTGTGCTTAAAAGTGGCTTATCAAAACACGGCACGCAGACGTGGCATCGCTTTGATAAAACCCCCGGGGAATAGATGTGCATTTCGAGGGGGCCGCGGATTGTACACGACTTTTACCCCGCCAGATCACCATTTTCGCGGCAAAAATGCGGACAACCTTGTTGAAACGCCGGAAACGGCGCCAATTAGTCCTGAGCGCTTTGTTCCTTCCAGTAGGCCTCAACCGTTTGAGCACCGAAATCAGCGATGGCTGCAAAAAAAGTATCGGGATCAGCGTGCCGCATCTGCGCCAAGCCCATTTCCATTTCTTTGGCATAAATATATTCCGGCGTATCTGCATTGACGGCATCCCAAATGCAGGTGGCGCAGTCCATGGGGTCATCTCCCGAATCAATGACCGCATCTGACACACCCCGCTTGGAACCGTCCCCCGCCAGCGCGTTTCGAGACACGTCGGTCGCGACCGACCCTGGCAAGATATTCGTGACCTTAATATTGTGGCTTCGATCGACTTCGGTTCGCAGCGCGTCCATGTAACCAATAAGGCCAAACTTCGCCGCGGAATAAGCTGTTCTTAAGGGTGCACCGATTCGACCGGCAACCGAGCTGATTGCGACGATATGACCACCACCCGCGTCAGCCATGCGTGACAATTGAAGCTGCGTCAGCCAAATAGGCGCGATGAGGTCAATGTTAATCAGCTCGGTATAAATTTCGGGCTTGGCATCGATCGCTAAACAGCGCTGACTGATACCCGCATTGTTGACCAAAATATCAACACGTCCCTGCCACCCCCAAGCCTCGTCTACCTTGTGTGCCAGCGCCTCGAAATCGGTCACCTCAAACGGTAAAACTAGACAATCGACGGCAAGCTCATCAGCAAGCGCGTCCAACGCCTCGGTTCTTCTTCCCGACAATATAAGCTTTGTATCTTGCTGAGCAGCTGTCTGCGCCAGTGCCTTACCAATCCCTGAAGAGGCGCCCGTTATCCAAATCACCTTGTTGGTCAAATCTGTCACGCATTGCTCCTTTTTTACTTTTTCGTCTCGAGGACTGTACTGACTTTCTGACGTCATGACAGCTCTCTTTTCACTCAGTGTCGCAGGCCTACATCAGTAGGGTATGTCGGGTTGATCGTGTCGCACGATAGGATGGAGTACCGAACGACGCATTTTGAGAAGGCTGTAACAGCCTCTGGCGCGTATAGATGAAGCATTCCCAAGGACGCACATATGTCAGACCAACGACCACTCGCAGGACTTCGTGTTGTAGAGCTCGGACAACTTCTCGCCGGCCCCTTTACCGGGACCATACTTGGCTACTTTGGTGCCGAAGTCATTAAGGTAGAACCGCCCAGCGGCGACCCTGTTCGCCAATGGCGAGAAGTCAGAGACGGCACATCGCTTTGGTACCACTCTCTAGGACGCAATAAGAAAAGCGTCACTCTGGACCTTAAGTCGGAGCGCGGTCAGCAAGTCGCGTTTGATCTCCTTTGTAAGGCGGATGTAGTGGTCGAGAACTTCAGACCCGGTGCCATGGAAAAGTGGGGGCTGGGTCCAGAGGACATCAAGCGCGAAAATCCGGGGGTTATTTATGCGCGCATCTCTGGCTATGGACAGACCGGGCCATTCGCACACAAACCCGGTTATGCATCCGTGACCGAGGGCTACGGTGGATTTCGATACATTAACGGTGAGCCGGGTGAAGCGCCTGTCCGGCCTAATATTTCCCTGGGCGACACCGTGGCCGGCATACACGCCGCATTGGGAGTCGCACTGGCGATTATTCAGCGACACCAATCCGGTGAGGGGCAGGTCGTGGACGTCGCACTTTATGAGTCAGTGTTTAATTTGCTGGAGGGAATCATCCCCGAGTTCGATGGTGCGGGAGTTGTTCGCGAACCATCCGGCAGCACCATCACCGGAATTGTTCCCACCAACACCTACCTTTGTGACGATCAAAAACACGTGGTTATCGGCGGCAACGGCGATAGCATTTTTAAGCGCCTCATGACCGAGGCCGGACGATTGGACATGGCTGAGGATCCTGAGCTTGCGCACAATCCGGGCCGAGTTATTCATCAAACGAAGATTGACCAGGCACTATCGGACTGGTGTGCTCAACACAGCTCGAGGGAAATTATTGACACGCTGGAGGCAGCGAGAGTCCCAGTGGGGCCTATTTACAGTGTTCAAGACATGATGGACGATCCCCACTACAACGCGCGCGGTATGTTTGAGACCGTCGAGATCGATGGCAAGCCTCTTAAGATCCCGGCGATTATGCCCAAGCTGTCGCGAACACCTGGAGAAACTCATTGGCCAGGGGCTGCGATCGGAGAGCACAACAACGAGATTTTAGGCGGCCTGTTGGGACTCTCCGACGAAGAGATCGCGGCACTCTAAACGCCGCTCATCAGGGCACAAAAAAAGGGGACGCATGCGTCCCCTTTTTAGTGGCGAGTCACCGTACTAAAAGCGGTACGTCACATCCAAACCGTAGGCGTCTCGTGCCGAAGGATGATTGAATGTACCGCCGAACTCGGGCGCCGGAATCACTTCTTGTAAGTATTGCTCGTCGGTAATGTTGCGGCCCCACGCCGTCACAGTCCAATCCGCCGCTTCAAGGCTGATCCGCGCGTCCACTGTAGAGTACGAATCGCGAGCCGACTTAGAAAAGTCAGCGTTGAACCCTGGCGCAAAAAACGCATTCCAAATCGTAGGCGTTTGCTCACCCTGAAGCGTGTGGAAATGGGTCTGTCCTACCCGCTGATAATCGACACGTGCGACCAACTCGACGCCCGACCACGCTGAACTCACCCACTGGACACCCAAGTTACTACTGTTATTGGGTGCTTGTGGGACATCATTTCCGACCGAAAGGGGACGATTCCTGTTCTCTAAAATCTCCGAGTCTAAGAAGCCCGCACCACCATAAATCGAGAGATTCTCAGTCACCGCAAAGGTCGCATCGACCTCAAAACCGCGAATCGTTAACTCGTCAATGGTCGTGACCGTTCGCAACAGACCAAACGGTCCTGCAAAGAACTCAAAGAACTGGTTGTCGTCAACATCAGTCTTAAAGACGGCGGCGTTAACGCGAACACGTCGGTCCATGTACTCGGCTTTCACGCCAAGCTCGATCGACCTGGATATTTCTTTGTCGTAGTCATCCGTAATTTGCAGCTGCGCATCGACCGCTTCACCCGGGCCTCCAAAACCCGAGTTAAACCAGAAATTCAGCGTGTCCGATGTGCCAACGCTATTGAAACCACCGGAACGGAATCCCATACCGTAAGAGGCATACCAATTGATCTGATCAGAGGCCGCCCAACTCAAGGTTACCTTTGGCTGAAACTGATTGAAGTCCGCACTGCGATCCGCTATTGCGCCGCCCGCCAGTGCTGGGTTGATGGGTAAGGGTGCAAAGTTCGCATCAACAAGGTTGACGTTCAGACCCGAGTTATTAACGTTGGGGACCTGATTGTCGACTGTTCGCTCCTCGCGATCGTAGCGTGCAGCCAGTGCCAGCTCCCAGGTGTCTGACAGATCAAACTCCATTTGCCCATAAACCGCCATGACATTGGTATCGAACTTATCCCAGAACAAAAGATCCGTTGGGTTCGGCCCGGTTGCCGGCACATAAGGCTGCCTGAGGAAGCCGTTTCCAGTATCGGCACCATACGCCACGACAACCTCTCGCTCGATCTCAGCCCAATAGACTCCGGCGATCCAACGCGTTGACGACTCGTCGCTCGACACCAAGCGCACATCGACGCTCATGTCTTCTTGGTTGCGCTCCTGATACTGATAACCGTCACACGATGTGGGCGTGTAAGGACCGTAAACGCCCGCGAAATCATTAGCGGGGTCGCCTGAGGGCAGCACCAGGAAGGGCGCGGCGGCAGGGCCAAAAAGATCCGTTCGGGTAAAGCTGTTTAAGGTCGCCCGGTCGGTTTGACACTGGGGCGTTAGCTCATAGCCGTAAAAGGTCGCTGACGTACCATCCGAAAGAAGGTACTCCTCCAGGTCGGTGTAAGCGAAGCTTGCGATCAGATCCATACCGTCCATGGCGTAGTCAGCTTTAACCGAGAAATCAGTCGTCGTTTGCTCGTTTTCACCCGGGACGTTAAACGTGAAGTTAAAGTCCAATTGGTTGGGGTCAGCAAAAAACGCAGGACTGCCAAATGCGTCCACAAACGCGGGGATCGCAAAAGCGGCGTTAAAGTTAATAGCACCCCCTGAGATATCAGTGTAGCCGGCACGAAAATCGAGCTCTAAATCGTCGCTCACGTTCCACACCAAGCGCGCTCGAGCACTGTTGTCCTCTAAGTAGTCAACCGTGCCTTTTTTGCCGGTAAAGCTGTTGCTGTAAAAACCGTCGGTCTCTCTCGTACTAAAGGCGATACGACCCGCCATGTTGTCACCGATAGGGCCGCTGACCATTGCACGGGCTTTGAACGAACTGTTGTTGCCCGCACCAACCGCAACTTCAGCCTCAACCTCGTCACCCGGCTTTTTAGTGGTGACTAAAATGGCGCCTGACACCGCGTTTCGACCATAAAGTGCTCCTTGCGGGCCTTTGAGAACCTCGATCTGCTCAACATCAAAAAGCTCTTCATTAAAACTGTTGGGGTTGGTGCTGAGTACCCCATCCACGACATAGGCAAAGGTCGATTCAGCATCGCGAGTGGACACGATCCCACGGATACTGACTTGGGTGTCGCCCACGTTGGCGGTATCAACCAACGTCACGTTCGGAATTAAACTGATGTAGTCTCCTGCGCGCTCAATACCTGCGCGGTCAATAGTTGCCGCATCAATCGCGCTGATCGCAATAGGGACTTCCTGCAAATTCTCACTGCGCTTTCGCGCCGTGACAACGACTTCTTCAATGGCAAAGCTAGACTCTTGCGAGACTGCAAGAGGCGTGTGAACCGCGGCTGTGGCCGTAAATACAGCCAGTATAAGCGGTGACTTTTTGCTCAACATACGTTGACTCCTTTTTGTTGCCCGGTACTGGCGAGGGCTTGTTATTAAACGCGTTCGTTCTGAGGCAAATACCACCCGCCCCAACACCAATCACGTTGTGTATACGCACTTAACTAAAAAGTGGGTGAAACAGGTGCGGACAGGTGTGTTTCTGCCTCGCACCGACTGCGCAATTCCTCAATCGTCCCTCCTCGATTAAACAAAGGGATATCGTCACGTTCGGCCACCAAGGTCGCCCGCAGTGCAGCTGTTGCGGCCGCATCGACAGAATGATTATCCGTAATGACAACCCCATATCGCCGCGCACCGTCAGGCGTTACGAGGCCACGTGCCACGTCGGTTCGCACCAGCTCAGGGTCACGCGCGTAGGGATCACCCCAGCCGCCACCACCCCAGGTATTAAAGTAGAGAACATCGCCCTCTTTGACTTTGATTCCCTCAACTTTCGCCGGCAACCACTGCTCTCGACCGTCGGTCGTCACCAACCGCTTGGTTGAACGTAAACCCGTCTCTCCACCGAGCACGCCCCAGGGATACGTCAACCACCGCTCATCGTGAATACCAATCTCGCCGTCCGCCAGGAAGCGATACGCCACCGAGAGGCCGTTTCCACCACGGTGTAAACCCGCGCCACCAGAGTCTGGAATAGTTTCATAGCGCTCTATCAAGAGCGGAAAATAAGACTCAATAAACTCGTTAGGTACATTGGTAAAGCCAGGCCAGAGACTGTGCCCATCAGGTCCATCGCCAACCGGTCGACCGGGGACGCCACCAAATCCTATTTGGAAAAGCTGGAACCACTCTCCTTTTTTGTCGTAACCGCTGTAGAAAAGGTGCGGAGAATCGGAGAATCCGGCCGCACTCAACATCATCTCGGGCGCACCCATACCCAGTAGGGCGCCTAAAATATCGAAAATACGACCCAGCGCATGGGTTCTGCCAGAGAGCGCGGCAGGATACTTCGGTTTGAGTAGGGTGCCCTCAGGAATACGAACATCGACTAGGTCGTAAAATCCGTCGTTAAACACAATTTGTGGGTCGACCACGTTAATCGTGAAAGACCCAAAGAACATTTTGAACATGTCCTCGTTCAAGAAAAAATTCACCGAACTTTGCGCTTGAGGATCGGTTCCAGCAAAGTCGAAAATCGCTTTATCACCCTCTCGCCACAGCGTGCACTTGATCTTGTAGGGCCCCACGCCCATGCCGTCATCACAAATGTAATCTTCAAATTCACGCGGCTCTTCGGGAATAAACATCCCGATAATGTGCTTCATAGCGTCATAGTTACGCTGCAGCATTGTGCGCATAGTCGAGAACAAAACGTCGTCGCCAAATCGTTCCGAGAGCTCAACGACTCGCTTCGCCGCTGTATTGCACGCGGCGACTAAGGCGTTGAGATCAAATCGATTCCATTGCGGTGTGCGCACATTGTGAAGAATGAGCTCAAGAAGATCCTCCTGAAGGACCCCTTTCTTATAAAGCTTGGTCGGCGGAATTCGAATTCCCTCTTGAAATATGGTCGTCGCCTCGATCGGAATGGAGCCGGGCACCATGCCACCGTTATCAGACATGTGACCAAACATCGCTGACCACGCAATATGTCGACCCGCTCGGAAGATCGGCACCAACACCACCCAGTCTGGGAGGTGAGAAACGGCCGCGTTACACAGGTACGGGTCATTAGTGAGAATAATGTCCCCTTCCTCAATCTCAGCGTCATAGGCACTCAAGAATGGTCCAATAAACGACCCGAACTGCCCCACCACCATCTTGCCTTCAACGTTGGCAATCATCGGGAAACAGTCGCCCTGCTCGCGGATGCCTGGGGACATGGCGGTGCGAAACAGCACCGCATCCATTTCTTCACGGGCGTTACGGAGTGCGTTTTCAATCAAGTCAACAGTCACACCGTCGACATCGACACTCTGAAGCGGCTTCTCGTTGGTCTGAATAATCGTTGCAGTCATATCAGTTCTCCCCGATTAAACAGGCTGGATGAGCAAGTTGCCCACCGAATCTACGGTGGCTGAATACCCCGGCAACACGACCGTTGTGGAGTCCATTTCCGACACAATGGCCGGGCCCATAATCACATCTAAAGCACCCAAACCGGATCGATCGAAGATGGCTGCCTCGTGCCACTGTCCTTCATAAAAGAAGCGGCTTTGGTGTATGACGGCACCGCTCACATCACCTGTTCCCTGTGGAATCGTAATGTCAGCCTTTAAGGTCACAGAGGCACCAACAACCGCACGGATCATTAAAATCTCGTGCCCGTCACCGAGCTTAAAGGTGAACAACTGCTCGTGTTCCGCGTCAAACTGATCAGTTAGGACAGCGACTCCGCGTGTTCTGAGTTCAGCCTCTGTAAATTCAACCGTGATCTGAAAGGCCTGCCCCGCATAACGCAAATCAGCTTGGTAAGTGACTTCAAGGCGTTCCTTCGCAATCCCATCTTGGATCAAAGATTCGCTCGCACGTCCCTTTAAACCCAGCAGGTCGTCAGCCAGCTTATCTGCCGTCAGGTCCGATGCCATGGTGATATAGGTTCTTGCCGCTTCGTCTTGGACACGTGTTGTCGCATCCCCGTAAGCACAAAGCACACCGGGGCCAGGAGGAACAATGACGGGCCAAGCCTCAGTTAAAATACCGAGCGCGTTGGCGTGAAGTGGTCCGGCACCACCAAATCCAACCAGCGCAAAATCACGCGGGTCATAGCCCTGCTCGACCGACACTAGGCGCAGCGCACCAAACATCGACTCGTTAACAATTTTAATAATCCCTTCAGCGGCCACCATCAGATCGACGCCCATGGCATCGGCAACGCGTTGGACCGCGGCGACTGATGCGTCGCGGTTAATCTGCATGTCACCGCCAAGCTGTACGTCCGAAGGGAGATAGCCTAAGACGACGTTGGCATCGCAAACAGTTGGCGCCTCACCCCCTTTCATGTAGCAGGCAGGACCCGGCACTGCTCCGGCCGACTCCGGTCCCACGCGCAGCGCTTTGGTGAGTTCCGGAACGAACGCAATCGATCCACCGCCTGCACCCACCGTCCGAACGTCCACTGACGGCGCTCGAACACGAACATCACCAACGAACGTCTCACGCCGAACCCGAGCACGTCCGTTTTGAATCAACGCAACGTCGGTCGATGTGCCACCCATATCGAACGTTAAAATATTACTAAAGCCTGCCTTGGTGCAGAAAAACAAGGCTCCTGTCACACCGCCCGCAGGTCCTGACATTAGAAGATTAACCGGCGATTCTGCCGCCGCTCGACTCGATGCTAATCCGCCATCAGAGCGCAAAATCGACAACTGGGTATCGTCTCCGAGACGATCACTCAGCGCACTTTGTAGATTATTAACGTACCGAGCGACCTCAGGACGGACATAACTGTTAACAACCGTTGTCTCAGTCCGCTCGTACTCCTGCATCTCTGGCACGACCTCGCTGGAAATGGAAATCGGAAGACCCGGGAAAAATTCCTGCGCAATCTCACGCGCTTGGCGCTCGTGCTCTCCGTTAATGTAGGCATTAATAAAACAGATCGTCAGTGCTTCAATCTCTTTGGGCATGCGATTGGCAAGGGTCTCGCGAAGGGCGGTCTCGTCGAGGGCTCTGACCACGCTACCATCGGCCGCAATGCGCTCGCTCGCACCGACGGTGAGCTCAAGGGGAGCGAGTAGCGGTTTTTTCACAAACGTGACCCAACCCCCTAATCCACCAGGGCAAAATGATCGTGCGACCTGTAACGTGTCTTCAAATCCCGAGGTCGTAATCAAACCAACCTTTGCCCCACGACCGGTAAGAACGGCATTGGTGGCAACGGTGGTCCCGTGCATCACCAACTTGATGTCCGCCGGGTCGATACCTGAGGAATCGCATATTTTCGAAAGTCCGTTAAGCACACCGACCGACGAATCCTCCGGTGTGGACGGCACTTTCGCCGTCTGGGTCTCACCCGTAGCCTCATTAAGCAACAAAAAATCTGTGAACGTTCCGCCCACATCCACACCGAGACGATAAGTCATCAGTTCCGTCCTCTTTTTAAACTATTAAGCCGTGAGTTTTTGCCAGTTATGTGTGAGCCAGTAATGCGCCCGACCGCCTTGCTCCGACCCAATCATCTGGGTGAGGTGCGCCACGCTCCCTAACAGGGCTTCAATATTGATCCCCGTGCTCAAACCTGCGCTCTCGCACAGCATGACCACATCTTCTGTCGCGACGTTGCCCTTTGCGCCCGGCGCAAACGGACATCCACCCAAACCACCGGCGGAACTGTCAAATTGACGAACACCTGCGTCTAACGCAGCAAAAACGTTTGCAAGGCCCATCGCACGAGTATCGTGAAAGTGACATCCCAACGCTTCAACGCCAAATTGGGCCACAAGTTCAGTCATCATGGATTTCACCGCTCGTGGATTGGCTGCGCCGATCGTGTCCGCAATGACCAATCGTGCCGGTGCATCCCGCATGAGCTGTTCCGCCTGGTCCATGACCACGTTTGAGTGGACACGACCTTCGTAGGGACACTCAAACGCCACCGCTAAATAGGCGTGAATATCGACCTGCTCTTCGCGCGCTCGGCGCATAATTTCACTCGCCATTGAGAACGTATCTTCAAGACTTTTTCGAATGTTGTTCTGATTCATCTGCTCAGTGGCAGAAACAACGATCGCCAATTGGTTAAGGCCCTCTCGCCGCGCCAATTCGTAGCCCTTCATATTAGGGACGAGCGCACTGTACTGTGCCTTCGCCGCTGGAAGCGTTTGAGCCAACGCGTCCGTCCCGGCCATTTGAGGGACCGCTTTGGGCGATACAAAGGAGCCTATTTCCAACTCCGGCACGCCCGCGGCGACTAAAGACATAATCAACTCACGACGCTGATCAAGGGATATTTCCACCGACTGCGCTTGCAGCCCGTCGCGTGCTGCCACCTCTTTAATCGTGACTTGGTTTGTCATGCTGATTCT
>CAYVQI010000020.1:22456-24713 GCA_964454155.1 uncultured Alteromonadaceae bacterium
ACACCCAATGACAACAAAAACAGCCCCTCCCCCTTCTCCCGCAACAGCGCCATGGGAGTACCATCACCCACAGGCTGGACAAGCACAATCCATGTATCTCCAGCGAGGAAGCGTGTGGTGATAACACCGCGTGAAGGCAAGCTCTCGTCGATAAAATCGACGTCAAACAACGCCAAATACTGCTGCTTTGCTATTTGCAAATCTCGCACCAGTAAATTGACATGATGTACGTGGGTCGGGCTGAGCTTTTCTGTATCCATAAACGTTCTCACTCGGACATTTCGTCCTTAAAGTGGTCTCCTGTGATCAACTGACGATGCTAAGTCTCGGCTTGCGAGTGTTTACTTGTACGTAGCATGATGACACTTTGATTTGAGTAACGTGATTTATGGCGATCGAAGAAAACCGCTCTTTAGAACGGCAGTCACAAGGACTGGGTGAAAAGCCGGCGCTGCTCGTTGTTGACGTTATCCGAGGATTTACTGATCCCGCCTGCCCACTGGGCAGTGACGCCGATAGTGTTGTCAGCGCGAACCGTGCACTAATGCGTGTATTTCATGACCTTGGGCGTCCCGTTTTTCTGACGACCGTGGTCTACGACAATGCGAATCAAGCCAGTGTTTTTAGAGCGCGCGTCCCCGCACTCAATCTACTGACTAGAGGGTCACACTGGTGTGACATAGATCCAAGACTCCCGTTAATCGACTCTGACCACACCGTCGAGAAAACCCATGCCAGTGCATTTCATGGCACTGATCTGGCGAGCACCCTGCGTGCCTTAAACATCGACTCACTCGTCATTACCGGGTTGACGACCAGCGGATGCGTCAGGGCATCAGCCGTCGATGGTCTTCAGCACAACTTCAAAGTGGTGATTCCAGAGGAAGCGACCGGAGACCGGGATCGCGATGCGCACACATCCAACTTGTATGATCTCAACGCGAAGTACGTTGACGTACTGCCCGTTGAAGACACTATTCGCGCTCTTCTATCGAACAGGGAGTGACATTACTCGTTAACCATTGTCATTTTGTGGTCCCCCCAAAAAGGCAAGCGACTCTCCTGACTTTTAGTCATGGGTAGGTCCACCTGCTGCCACAGAGGGTCCCACACACCGCAGCGATTCAGCACAGTCTCAAGTCGAGTCTGCGCATCCGCAGTCAGTGATTGATAGCGATCGCGGAGTTCCGAAAGGCACCACACACGGTATTGGGATGACCGCGCCTGTGAGTAAGTCACGCCATCCACAGTGGTTGTGAATCGTGACTTGCCCGCCTTAACCGCTAAGACATTCGCGTTTAAGTAGGGTAAGTAGCCCCGCGACACGTGTTTCAACAGTGCTTGAATGTCGTCAGGAACACCCTGAATCAAGTCGCCCTCTGCGGCTTCGAGTCGACTGTTCCAGAGCCGGACAACCCATTCCAGCGTCTTGGGTGCCGTATGGCGTAGTCTCTGTAGAGGAATTGGATCGAGCGCGAAGTGCCTGAAAAAAGGACCTGCGAAGCCAACATCAGCCAGCGTCGGCCGATCGCCAAATAAAAAGGGACGCACCGAAAAAATCCGCTCCAGCTGTGAAAATAGGTTCGCCACATCGATTTCGATGCCGAGCACCGCATCGGGCCCAATACCATCACCACGGGTGTAGCCGTTTCTCTGACGCACACGCAGCATGGCTCGCTTCATAAAGAGCGGCAAATGCACGCCTCCCATTACTTCTCGAGCCAAGTGACCCGACGCAAACCGCGCCCCCTCTGGGTAGTACCACCGGTAATGCATCGCTGGCCGCCACCACCACTCATCCGCCCAATCTTCAAGCAGGTAACACACAAAGGCCTGCACAGGATCGTCAGGTACAATCGGACGCTCCGGATACTCGCGCTCAAACCACTGAATCATTTTAGTGGTGTCTGTCATCCAGCGGCCATCGGGCAGCTGAACAACGGGCATTTGCGACAGGCCTAAAACCTGCTTATTACGTGTGACCTCGCCAGGAAAACGCATGCTTTCGAAGCGATAGGGAATGCCCTTAATACGGAAATAATTCTCCATCTTCCCGGTAAAATAAGAAATGCTCGAGCCTCGAAGCTCGAGCACAGACGGGTTGCTCTCAGACACAGTCGCTCCTTTGTTAACGTCCGTTTTTACGATCCGTTTTTAACAAAAATGTATCTGAGAGAACCCAAAACCGGCAGGTTTGGCGCCGGGCTTATCGAGAGACAACCAAATGCGATCGGTGGAGATCCGTCACGCACTGCGC
>CAYVQI010000021.1:0-21718 GCA_964454155.1 uncultured Alteromonadaceae bacterium
GAGGGCAGCGGCTTCCATGGGATCAACACTGCTCGCCGTGTCTTGACCGTCAGTGAGTAAAATCAACACCCGCGAGGCCGCGGGGCGATCTCGTAGTCGTTTGATCGCAAGTCCAAGTGAGTCACCAATAGCGGTGTCTTCGCCTGCAAATCCCAGTTGTGCTTCACGAATGAACTGGGTGACCGTTGTCGTATCAAACGTCAGTGGTGCCTGAACATAGGCTTTCGATCCAAACAGAATAAGACCCACTCGATCGCCGACGCGTCGCTCGGTAAAATCAGAGGCAATCGCCTTGACTGCCTCGACGCGCGATATCGTGCGATTTCCCACCTGCATATCGCGAATTTGCATGCTGCCTGACAGATCGAGACTCAGCATTAAGTCTCTCCCGGTATTGGGCAGCTCAATGGGCTCTCCGACCCATTGAGGTCTTGCGATGGCTGCCACAACGAGTGTCCAAGCAATAAAGAGCGCGAACACGCGTGCCGAGTTGACGTTAGCGGACAGCTTGCCCTGTCCCTCGAGTCGTTGCCAACGGGCGGTAAAGGGCGCGCGGATTGAGGCGCCAAGTGATTCCGATGCAGGGGGGAGGAGCCGCATCAACAGTGGAAGTGGTATCAGCGTGAACGCCCATGGCCAAAGAAAATTAAGCACGAGGCACCTCGTGGTGCTGCATCCAAAGTTGCGCGTTCTGCCAGTCGGTTGAGTCAGGTGTGCTCGGTTTTGGGGCGTGCGTTTGAGTCAATATACTCAGGGCGGCGCTGCTAAATTTTGGGCAGCTGCGCCTAAGAAATTGCGGCCAGTCCGTGCCCGAGAGACCTGCGACGGTCTCGGGTGGATAAACCTTCAGTGCGGTTGTCTTGAGTGCAGCACTCAAGGCGTATACGTCCGCATCACGCGCCTCTAACTCCCGAAGCCACGCCAACCCCTCCCGTCGGTAGGCGGACCGCTTGTAGCGTCTGATCAACCAGACTACTGCGACGGTAGTTGCCAGGACAGCCGCAATCAGTAAGAGCCACCAGACCGGTGCCATGGGCCAGAATCCCACCGGATCAGGGACGCGTAAGGGCTGAAGTTGGCTTAAAAGCTGCTCAGGATTCATCGTTTCGGGAAAACTCGCTGTAGCAGCTCATTGGGGTTGTCTTTCGTGTCCACGGTGACGACCGGGATCTGATAACGCTTGAGGTACTCACTGACCTGCTGCTGTGATGCAGCAAAGTCCTCTTGATAGTGTTCTCTCAAACGCGCGTTCGACGTATCTATTTTGACTTGGCCGCTGTTCGCTGACAGTGCGTAACGACCCGCGGGCGGTAACTCGGCATCCAATGGATCGGTAATCCTAAAGCACACGACTTGTCGATGTCCGACGACATCGCGGAGCATTTTTTCGACACCGTCGCCTGACGAGAAATCGTTAAAGTCACTAATCACCATGAGCCTCGCGCCGGGTCGCGAGAGATTTTTAAATTGCGCGAGTGCTGTTGGCCATATTGCTGGGCTTGGCCCCTCCGATAAGTCATCGTTATCGGGCCCCAAAGCGGACTCGAATAACCGTAAAAGCCTCAATACGCTGCGTTTAGAGCGTTGTGGCTTTATCTCGAACAAACCGCTATTCGTCATGGCAATTCCACCGACACGCTCACCCGCCTCAAGACCTGCCCAGGCGAGAACAGACGCTATGTGCGACGCCAGTACAGATTTGAAGCAGTTTTTGGATCCGAACCACATGGCGGACCTGAGGTCGACCAGCAGAACAATCGGTTGCTCGCGATCCTCTTGAAAAAGCTTGGTATGGGGTTCTCCCGATCGTGCGGTCACGCGCCAATCAATAGTGCGCACGTCGTCACCGGCCGCGTAAAGCCGCACCTCTTCAAAGTCGACACCGCGCCCCCGTTGACGAACGCGGCGCCGTCCGGCGAGGAGGGCGAGTGCTTTTGACTGTGCATTAATATTAATTTGTTGGGCAACATGGCGCCCTTCGATTAACCGTTCAGCGAGAATCCTGTGACCTTTGGGTAAGAAGTTCGTCATGGTCTGCGGCCTAGGCGACGGGAACTAGATCCAGGAGTTTATCGATCACATCGTCGGCGGTTACACCGGCAATTTCTCCGTCGTAGCTGACCACTAAACGGTGTCTAAGGACGTCATAGGCCATGGCCTTGACGTCGTCAGGACTCACGAAGTCCCTTCCAAGCAGCCATGCGTGCGCGCGAGCACACCGGTCAAGTCCAATCGTTGCTCGCGGTGAGGCGCCGTACTCAATCCAGCTCGCCAGCTCTTTATCGTAGGCCTCGGGCTGACGTGTGGCCATGATGAGTTGGACGATGTACTCCTCAACGGCATCCGACATATGCAGTTTGAGTACTTCCTCTCGCGCTGCAAAAATAACAGCTTCTGAGACTTCAGGTTGATCGACAGCTTCACCCGATGAGGCCTCTCGCCGCGCTAATTTGAGAATCTCACGCTCAGCCTCAGCGTTGGGGTAGTCGACTCGCACGTGCATTAAAAAACGGTCTAATTGCGCTTCTGGAAGTGGGTAGGTGCCTTCTTGCTCAATGGGGTTCTGGGTTGCCATGACTAAAAATAAAGCGGGCAGAGGATAGGTGGTCGCCCCCACACTGACCTGGCGTTCGGCCATTGCTTCAAGCAACGCGGACTGGACTTTCGCGGGTGCGCGATTAATTTCGTCCGCCAGCACTAAGTTATGAAATATGGGCCCTGCTTGGAACTCAAAAGTCCCAAGTTGCGGTCGGAAGACGTCGGTACCCGTCACATCGCCGGGCAGCAGGTCGGGGGTGAACTGAACACGATGGAAGTCGCCTTCAACACCCTCAGCCATCATTTTGATGGCGCGCGTTTTTGCCAGTCCAGGCGCACCCTCAACTAAGAGGTGTCCATCCGCAAGTACGGCAATCAGTAGTTTGCGAACAAGGTCGGTCTGACCAATGATTTGTTGGCTCAGCCAGTTTTCGAGACCCGTGATTGCGGTGTGATTCATGTGTCGGTTACCTAAAGCGATTTCAACCCATTACATGGGGCTTTGTTGAGACAAACTCAAGCGTTCTTAGTTTCACTCAATCCCAAATTTTAGTGATTATCGGGTAAATTCGGCGACCGCGTCGACAAACATTGTGTCTGACGAAGATTAAGCGAGAAAAATGAGCCGATTGTGGCCTGATGGGGTGTGTCTAGGCTCGGCCACTCGGGTGTTTCTGATGCGTTAACTTTGTGTCCAATTACGCTAAGTCGGGAGTGGCGTCCAGTCAGTGCCGAGGTACCTGTTCTTCTTCTTTGGCTTTAGTTTTGTAAGATCAGCAATGACGAATCCGTCGACACAGTCGTTAAAACTGGGATCTATGTTAAATGCGGTGAAGGTCACGCCGTCCTGACGTGTGGCGCGAGCGTAATGCTTATAGAGCACGGGGACAGGGCGGCCTTCCTCAGCCAGAGCATCACGTAAGGTCTTAAAATCGTCTTCCGCGTCTCGGCCTGCAAACTCGGAGGCAAGGGCGGTCTGCTCTTTATCTCCAATTAGCAGTGGGGTTTTGGGCGTAACCCCCACGTCAATGTGACTAAAATGTGTGCCGTAGTAGTAAGCAATGCGCTCAATCGAGGCTTGTTTATAAAACCTAGATATTGAGGCAGAGCCGAACAGGTAGCGTATTCGAGGTCTTTGCTTTACGAAAGCGCCAATACCAGACCACAGATAGTCGAGTGCGTAGCGGCTTTGATACTTGGGCTGCACGAAACTTCGGCCCAGTTCCAAACCTTGTCGGAAAAAGCGATCCATCTGCGCGTCGAATTCGAAAAGAGAGCTGGTGTATAGGCCATTGACGCCTCGTTTATCGATAAGTTCAGACGCGTCCCCAAGACGATAAGCGCCGACAATCTCGCGTTCCGCATCGTCCCAGAGTAGGAGTTGGTAATAGTCTTGATCAAATTGGTCGATGTCTCGAGCGAGTCCCGACCCCTCACCGGCTAAGCGAAATGTGATCTCTCGCAATACGCCGATCTCCCGCATGATGCACGGCGATTGCGCCATAGTGGTGAGGTAAATCTGTTTCCCATCAGGCGTTGTGCCTAAGTGATCGCAGTGCGCGAGCTCTTCGATCAAGGCCGACCGCAACTCCGGTTGAGCGACACTGTCGACCGACTCGAACACCGGTTTGGTGGAGCTCGTGAGCTGATAAACGTGGGTTTTAAACATCGCCGCCAGCGTGGTGGTCGAAAATCCGTTGGCTGAGTAAGTGCTGTAAGGAATGGGACGACCAATGTGCACATCGACGGTCTTGTGTTGTTGTTTGAACATTTCGCGGATCAGCCATGCGGTTGATAGGGGCTTCACCAACGCACTGAGACCGTAAAAAAATGCGGAGTTACGGCCGCCCATGAAAATCGGAAGTATGGGTGCTTTTGTCGCGGAAGCCAGTTTCACAAACCCGTTATTCCAGAGTCCATCACGAACCCCTTTGAGTCCGAGTCGCGATACTTCGCCCGCTGGGAAAATAATCAACACACCGTCACTTTCGAGGTGTTTCCTAATGGCCAGGAGGTCGCGCCGTGTCGTAGAGCCACTCATGTTGTTGACCGGGAGAAGGACCGAATGTAACGGCTTGAGGTGCATCAGCATGCCGTTGGCCACCACGCGCACATCGGTACGAACCTGGCGCACGAGATCGAGTAACGCAATACCATCGAGTGACCCGATCGGGTGGTTCGACGCGATAACAAGCCGTCCCGTTGCAGGGATTCGAGCCTTCTGAGATTCGGGCAGACGAATACTGAAGTCAAAAAATGTGAGTGCCGCTGAGACAAAGTCAAAGCCTTCAAGCCCCGAATATTTGTGTTCGAACTGCTTAAATCGTTTTTGCAGAAATAGGATGTTCAGCAGACGGGCAATAGCGTTAGCGGTGCGCCGTCGATGCCTCACGAACTCTGGATAATAGTCTTCTAGTATGTGTTGGAAATCCAACATCTGCATTGCCCAGGGTTAAGAACGGGGGGTGTCTCGTTGAAGTCCCAGAGCATAGCGGAGGAGGGGGAAGTTGGCGATGACCGATCGTGTAACGCGGAAGGGCCGCCTAGGCCTGTCTTTCTTTTGTCCTGGTTTCTGCGAACACGAGCGTTAAACGGTGATCCACCCCTTAAATGGGGTCGTAATTACGACACCTGCTTAGGTTCCAAACCATCTTCCCCCAGATGGTTTTATGATTCCCCGGCCATTTTGGCCGGGGTTTTTTTTGCCTGTCGTCTGGAGATGCGTATGCGATTGACCTCAGTCTTGTTCTTAACGGTGCTCTTGAACGCCTGTGCGGGTGTTTCCGTGGAAGAGTACCAAAAGCGTACTCCTACTTTTGAGCCGGAGACGTTTTTTCGAGGCGCACTTACGGCACACGGTGTCGTCAAAAATTACGCCGGTTTTGCGAGTCGCTCGTTTGTTGCTGAGATTACAGCCTGTTGGCGCGATGGGGTTGGAACGCTGGACGAGCGGTTTGTGTTTGACGATGGAGAGTTGCAAACGCGTGTGTGGACACTGAGCCAAAATAGCGATGGCTCCTACGCAGCGACCGCCGGCGACGTTCGGGGTGTGGGTACCGCTCAAGTGGCAGGTAATGCGATGTTTTTAGACTACGTCCTCACGATTCAGTTATCAGACGGCACCATCGATGTCGCCGTCGATGACCGCATGTATCTTGTCAGCCAAAACGTGTTGATCAATGAGTCTTCGCTCAAAAAGTTTGGTGTGCCGGTCGGCGGTATCTTACTGACGATTATTCGGTATCCGGAGGAGCAGGTTGAATGTCCAGCCGCTTAATGACGCAGCTGTTAGGTTATGCGGGACTGTTGCCGTTTTTTGGGTTTTGTTTAGGTTTCGCCACCTTAGAGGATTGGCCGCGCTCACTCTCAATACAAGGTTTCGTCATTTACTCGCTTGCCATTTTCTGTTTTCTAGCCGGTGCGCTATGGGGGCAAGAGCAGCGGGTTCAGAGCGCATCAGCCCTGAGCACCCTGGTCATTAGTAACGGTTTAGTGCTGTTTGGCGTGGCTTCAATTTTGACTGCACAAGCGATGATGGCATCGGTGTTTTTGATGTTTGGATACGGCGCACTGGCGTGGTATGAGGGGCGAATCTCCGATTTGGAACCCTGGTATCGCGCGTTGAGAGTCCGGTTGACGCTCGGTGTCGTGGCGGCTCACCTCGGTTTTGCCGCATTGCACGTCACGGGGGCCTAAAAGGGCGTCACTTTCCACTGCGTCCTTTGGCTCATTATGCGATCATTGCGCGCCATGAGCCCATCAGACACAACGCCCGCCATTTTAGCCCTCGATACCGCGACTAACCTCTGCTCGGTCGCGCTGGTGAATGGCAGCGAGATTAAAGAAATCCAGCGCGATCTTCCGCGCGCGCACAATCAACACATTCTCAGCATGATCGATGAATTACTTGAGGGTCGCGCGTTATCAACCGCGGTGTCGATGATTGCCTGTGGTGTCGGGCCCGGTTCGTTCACGGGTATCCGAGTTGCGGTGGGGGTTGCTCAAGGACTGGGCTGGTCGCTGGATCTCCCTGTGTACCCATTTTGTTCATTAGAGGCTCAGGCGAGGTCGGCACCGGCAAAGGTCGGAGATCGGATTCTCAGTACCATTGATGCTCAAATTGGTCAGGTGTATTGGTCCTGGTCGGAAAGGGTGCCCGGTGGCGTCCAATTGCTGACAGACCCCGCTATTTCGCCGGTAGAGGAGATCAAGAGTCCGGCGGGTGATGCGTTAGCAGACTGGGTCGCAGACGATGTCTTTATTGCAGGTGACGCGTCTGAAGCGGTTATTCGTTGCCACGCGGCGTTTGCGCATAGCGGCTCCGACAGCACCGCAAGGCCACGGCCGTCACAGTGTGCGCTGCACTACATTGATAACCCAGCCCCCGGGCGACTGATTACCGCTCAGGCGCTCGAGCCTCGCTACGTGCAGCAAAATATCGGTTGGAAAAAACTTTCGGAACAAGGGAATGTGGACTGATGGATAACGCGCAAGCCGTGCTACTCGCGTTGATACAGGGATTAACGGAGTTCTTACCCGTATCGAGCTCAGCACATCTTATTTTGCCGTCTCAATTGCTGGGGTGGCCAGATCAGGGTCTTGCCTTCGACGTTGCTGTTCACGCTGGAACGCTGGCTGCGGTGGTCTTTTATTACCGACAGGTGCTCAGTGGCCTTGTCGGCGGAGTACTGGGGCGCGGCGACTCAGTCGGCGTGTCGCGTCAAGAAGCGCAATGTTTAGTGGTTGCAACACTGCCCGCGCTGGTTGTTGGCTTGGTCTTTTCAGACTTCATTGACGGTTACCTGCGCGGCACCGCTGTGATCGCAACGACGACGCTTGTTTTCGGTCTACTGCTCGGTCTTTCCTATCGGTATCGTCTGGCGGGTGACGGTGAGCAGCCCATTACCCGAGTCGACCATGCGGTGATGATTGGCCTGGCACAGGCGCTTGCGCTCATTCCTGGAACTTCACGTTCGGGTATCACCATCACCGCCTCAATGTTTCTGGGTTACAACGTTGCCACCGCAGCGCGCTTCTCATTTTTGCTGTCGATCCCCGTCATCTTTGGGGCCTTGATTCTGATGCTGATTCGCCAAACCGACGCATTTGTGAGTGCCAGTAATTTAGGATTGATGGCGTTGGCGATGGTTATTTCTGCTATCAGCGCCTACCTGACAATTGCCTTTTTTGTAGGCTTGGTGGTGCGAGTGGGTATGATGCCTTTTGTCGTCTATCGCGTTGCGCTGGCGCTTGGACTGTTTTCTATTGTGGTGTTTTTATGAATAAACAAAACGTAAACGACTCTCTACTGGCTTTTCTTGCCGAGGCGACAACGCCATTCCACGCGGTGGGCGCGATGGCACAGCGTCTTCTGGCGGCGGGCTTTACCCCATGGAGTGACTCAAGTCCGGACGCATTGAAGGTGGGCGGGAAACACTTCATGGTGCGCAACGATTCGAGCTTAATTGCGTTTACTGTGGGCGAGACATTCGAGGATGGCTTAAGGCTCGTAGGCGCGCATACGGACAGTCCAAACCTGTCGGTTAAACCAAACCCTGTGGTGAGTCGGTTTGGTTGCCACCTTGTGGCTGTCGATGTGTACGGTGGTGCACTGCTCAACCCTTGGTTTGATCGCGACTTATCCATGGCGGGAAAAGTCTCTTTGGAGACGAAAGACGGACAGCTTGTCTCACGGTTGATCGATTTTCGTCGCGCGATCGCGATCATTCCATCGCTGGCTATTCACTTGGATCGAGAAGCGAATAAAGGGCGCTCGGTGAATCCCCAGACCGACATGTTGCCATTGGTATCGTTGGCGACGGGGCAGCCAGACTTTGACCTTCACGCCTTGCTCGCAGATCAGGTCTCGCTTGAATACCCCGATCTAAAGGTGAGTAAAGTTCTTGATTGGGAGCTCTCGCTCTATGACACGCAGACTCCAGGCTACGTCGGTCTTAATAATGACTTTATAGCCTCTGCCCGCCTGGACAACTTATTAAGTTGTTACGCAGGACTTCAGGCCCTTATTGACAGTACTCAACGTCGCGAGTGGAACGTCTTTGTGGCTAATGATCACGAAGAGGTGGGCAGCGCGTCAGTGGTGGGCGCGCAGGGCCCCATGCTGAATGATGTGTTGCACGCGATTGTTTCAGATGCGGCAGAAGGGCGGGCACTTCGTCAGCGAAGTTGGATGCTGTCGGTCGACAACGCGCACGCTGTCCACCCCAATTATCCCACCAAACATGACGAGCAGCACGCGCCGCTGCTCGGTAGCGGTCCTGTCATTAAGATTAATCGAAATCAGCGTTACGCGACCTCGGGTGAGGGAGCTGCGAGGGTTCGCCTCATGGCGGAGCGAGCTGGGATTGATGTGCAAGCCTTCGTGGTGAGAGCGGACATGGGTTGCGGAAGTACCATTGGACCCATTACGGCAACCCTAACGGGCATTCCGGCAACCGATATCGGTGTGCCCACCTTGGGTATGCACTCGATCCGAGAACTGGCGTCTGTCGAAGATCCGGTAAAGCTTGTGGGTCTGTTGACGGCTTTTTACAATCGTGTCGCGTGACTTGGGAGTTTAGATATGGCTAGGCATCGTGTCCTCACGGGCATTACAACGACCGGCACGCCGCATCTTGGAAATTACGTGGGTGCAATCCGCCCCGCGATCGAGTCGTCCAAGAAGCACGAGGTTGATGCGTATCTTTTTATGGCCGATTACCACGCACTCATTAAGTCGCAGAACCCCGACCTGGTGGCGCAGTCCAGTCGTGAAATAGCCGCGACCTGGCTAGCGCTCGGTCTTGATCCCAGTGCGACGCACTTTTATCGGCAGTCGGATATCCCGGAGATTACTGAACTGTCTTGGATCTTGACCTGCAACGCAGCCAAAGGCTTGATGAATAGAGCCCACGCGTACAAGGGTGCGGTACAGGCGAATGAAGAGGCGGGTGAGGATCCTGACTATGGGATTACCATGGGCCTCTTTTCCTATCCAATTCTCATGGCGGCGGACATTCTCATTTTTAATGCGAACGACGTGCCCGTGGGACGTGACCAAATTCAGCACGTGGAAATGGCGCGAGATATCGCCGCGCGCTTTAACCATCACTATGGCGAGACCTTTGTCTTGCCCAAAGCAGTGGTCGACGACGAGGTTGCTGTCTTGCAAGGGCTCGACGGTCGTAAGATGAGTAAAAGCTACGGCAACACGATTCCACTGTTTGGGACACCCAAGCAGCTTCAGAAGGCCATAAACAAAATTAAAACCAATGTGTTGGAGCCGGGCGAGCCCAAGGATCCTGACACATCGGCGGTGTTTCAAATTTGGTGCGCGTTTGCCAGCGAGGCTGAGCGACTCGAAATGCGCAGCGCTTTTGAGGCAGGGCTAGGTTGGGGCGATGCCAAGAAACGGCTATTTGAACGTGTCAATGACGAAATCGGGCCGGCCCGAGCAGACTACGACCGACTCATGGCGAATCCAGCCGAGCTCGAGATAATCCTTCGTGAGGGCGCAGCAAAAGTGCGACCCGAAAGCCAAGCCCTCCTTGAAAAAGTGAGAACCGCCGTGGGCCTGCGATCCTTCTCCTAAGGACGAGGCGCGTGTTCGACTTCGATATTGACCTCAACGGTGCTGTTGGGCTCAACGCGATTCAATGAGGCCATAACGGCGGCCTTTAGCGCATCTGGAGAGAGCGGGGTAGCGTCTTCACGGGCTTTGTCGACGATGGCTCTGACCGCATCGGCGATCTGTGCCGTTGTCAGGCCATCAACGTTGACGGCACCGTGGCTGCTTTCACCCACTGGGGCTTGGTCAGTGATAACAATGATCTCAATGCCTTTGCTTGCAGCCGCGGCGCTCGCCTTATTTTTTTGAATCGACATTTTGACGTGAGGCTCGGTGTGCAGGGTGCTCACGTCACGAGCCTCTATGCTCATAAGGCGGGTTGGTACGCTCGGGGTGATGACGTCATCGAGTATTATCGCGGCGCCAATGAGACACCCCAAAACAACCGCCGGACCGTACTGGTTCATGTCACACTCTCACAGTGGCTAAAACGTGAAATACAGGCCCAAAACAGCGCTTCGCGGTTCGCCCACAAAGTAGCGGTAATTACCAAAGCCGAAGTCAGCACGTTCTGCGTAACCGGTATCCAAGAGGTTCGTGAGCGTTAATGTGGCTCTTAGGCGATCTGCAGCATCCCAGCTTCCGCGAAGATTGACGAGCTCGTGCCCCGGGTATTCGTGTTGATTATTGGGGTCGAGATAGTACTTATCCACCCATGTGGCCTCAACTTCGATTGTCGCTGGACGGTCATAGAGCGAGAGCGATTTTGTGAGTCGAGCGCTACCAAAGTGTCGCGGTGCTGTGTCAATTGTGTTGCCCTTGATCGAACCACTGGTTCCCAGTAACGTAATATCGCTGTCGTAGCTATGGTCAGCAATCGCGGCGTTGAGCGTTGCGTTTAGACTGTCACTCAGTGACCATCGCAGGTCGATATCGATCCCTTGATGCGCCGTACTTGCACCGCTCACGTTTTGACGATTTCGATCTTGGAAAATGACGTTGTCTTTGCTGATGGTGTAAACCGAGAGGTCGCTCGAAAATGTTGTCGTGCTGTAACGCCAGCCAATGTCGACGGCCTGAGCCTCTTCAGAATCAATGTCCGCGACACGCTGCCCCGATTGTAGGCGATACAACTCGTTGGCCTGAGGCGCTCTAAAGCCCATTGCGGTTCTCACGTAGTAGTGGTGGGCTCCCGCTGACCACACCAATGCTAGATTTGACGAGAGGTCAGAGAAGTCATCGGATCGGTTATCTGGACGGAAAAAGCGACAGTTACTGGCTTCGGGCGCACAGACTGAACCCGCCGTGGCCTTTGTTGCATAGTCATAATCGGTGCGCTCAGACCTCAGACCCGCCTGAAGGGACAGTCGGTCAGTCAGATTAACGTCCACCTGTGCAAAGACCGCAACGTTTTTAGCATCGACGCGATAGTCGTAGTGAATACCCGCAGGCTGATTGGGGCTGAAGCCCTCTGCCTGATCTTCCTTGAGTTTTCCGTCAGTGGTATCAACATCGATACCGGTCACGTAACCCCCCCAACTCCGATCTCCACTCAGACTCGCTTGCACGCCCACACTACTGTGCTCGTTCATCTCACGCGACTGCCAAGGGAGGTAGTGCTGTAAGAACTCCATGTCATTACTGCGCAGGTAAGGGGTAATGCGAAGCGTGTGTTGTCCCAGTTCGCGTTCGAGCCGGAGGTGCGCACGCATCGAACTGGCGTCTCTGTAAGCCTCAGGGTTTCGGTTGACACGTCGCGCAGCGTCGCTTTTATAAGCGCCTTTGCCGTCTTGTATATACCCAGCGGTGTCTTGGTTTAGGTTAGACGCTGAGATGACTCCGGTTATTGACCAGTCACCCTGGGTACCGTCAAACCGAAGCGTTGCCTTTTGTTGATCATAGCCGGAGGAGGCCTGATAGCCGCCGTAGGACGTTCCGTGTGCATTGAATGCCAGTCCGCCGTTCTTGAGCGACAGTCGCGTTCGCGCGAAGTCACGACTGCCAACTTGAAAACCAATCGATTGGAGGGTCTGTGCTGCACTTTTCGTCAGCACATTCACCACACCGTGCATGGCATTGGAGCCGTAGACAGCACTTGCCGGCCCCTTGACGACTTCCACACCGCCCGCCTGAAGAAGGTTGGCATCAAACAGTTGATTGACGTTGCAGAACCCAGGCGCTCTAAGGTTGATGCCGTCCTCTGCAGTGAAAAACGCACCGCAGGCACCGGCGCCGGTTAAAACGGGTGAACGCAGCGATATCAGTGACTCCTGACCGTTGCCTCGACTGACCCATGCACCCGATACTCGGTTAAAGAGTTGGTTGCTGTGTTGTGCATCGACCGCGTCGACCGCCTCGGCATCCAGGTTTACCCAGGCTTGCCCAAGGCTCGCCCCATCGGTCGCCTGACGCGTGGCCGTAACAATGACCGTTTCTAGGGGCGTCTGCGCGGTGTCGGCGGCAAACGCTGCACTCGTTACCATTAGAGGAAGAAAAAGTAGGGCGTGCCTTAACAACATGGCGATGATCCTTATGACGTCGCTGACGGAATTGTTTGGATTTTTTTCAGACCGAAGCATAGCGCCCTGCGTCGGCTGGTCAAACACTTCTATATGTCGGACAATTTGTTTTTCTACTAATGAATGAATCAGGCAGCCTGTGCGCGTTCTCGCCGTTAATGATGACCTTCCCATCCGAACGTTTGAGCCGGTCCACTCGGGGAAGGTCCGGGCTGTTTACTGGCTCAGCGCGGCTGACAATCGGCGACTGATTCGAGAGCGTCAGTATCCCGTTCCCGAGACTGCGGAACTTGCGGTCATGGTCATTAGTGATCGTCTATCCGCCTTTGAGTGCATGTGGCGTGCAGAGGGCGGACTTGATGGTGTTCCGGGCAAGGGCGCCGCGCTCAACGCCATTTCTGGACATTGGTTTGACGCCTTTAAACGAGCCGGTCTGGCCCGCAGCCATATTTTGGAAACGCCACATCCTCTGGTTTGGATTGTGCAGCGCGCGAAACCGATCATGATTGAGGCGATCGCCCGTCAGTACATTACCGGCTCCATGTGGCGAGCCTACGAGCAAGGCGACAGGCGTTTCTGTGGTGTTCTCCTGCCTGACGACCTAGTGCGCGATCAACGTTTGGATTCGTTGCTCATGACGCCGTCGACTAAAGGGGTGATGTCCGGTATTCCGGGCGTACCCGAAGTCGATGACGTGAACGTGAGTCAGGCCATTCTCAAGACCCATTGGGCGGCGTTTAAGTTTCGCGAGCAGGAGGACGTGGAGCACTATGCACGCTTGCTGGCGTCTGGGTTTTCGTTAATCGAGACCGCGCTTGCGGGTGTTAATCAAATATTTGTGGATACAAAATTCGAGTTTGGTTACGCACAAAATCGAGACGGTGTAGAAGAGCTCATTTACATGGATGAAGTGGGCACCCCGGACTCGTCACGTATTTGGGATGGTGACGCTTTTGCCAAAGGCGACGTTGTTGAAAACAGTAAAGAAGGATTTAGACAGGCGCTCTTGAATTTTGCACCTGACCCTGACGTGTTACTGAATAAAAATCGCATGGAGGAGCGCCTTGAGTTTGCCCGTAATACAGTGCTTCCGACCCAGATGATGCTCGATGTCTCAGAGACGTATGTTGGCGTGGCTGAGCGCATCATGGGTGAAAAGCTTGATGCCTCGGATGACCCAAGAGCAGAAATTATTCAGGTGCTGCGCGATAATTTCGATATCATCGACCCACAGTAATCTCAAGGAGCCACGCGTGACCCCAGTTGCCGAACTTACCGATACCTTTGCCGTCGCCGGTCAAATTCAGCCGAGCGATGTCGCCGAGTTGGCGCGACAGGGCTATCAAGTGCTGATTTGTAATCGACCTGATGGCGAAGAGATGAATCAGCCTTCTATGGACGCGATTGGTGCGGCCTGTGATGCCGCGGGCATAACGCTTGTTCGTTACCCTGTGACGGCCATGTCGTTCCCAGGCGATGATCTTGCTGCAATGGAGGACGCCATGAGCGGAGAGGTGAAAACACTGGCCTACTGTCGATCGGGCGCACGCTCCGCTAACTTGTGGGTGGCCACGCTGGCGGGTGATGACCGCACTGCTGCGGCGCAAAGGGCGCAGCAGTTTGGTATTCCCTTAACCTTCGTTATGCAGCTGGGTTTTTCATAAGGCTAAGATCAAGGGCAGTGCGCAGTTCTGATAGCGCTCGATCTGCAGCGGCTGTGAGTGCCGGTGCATCTGAAACCTCTTCATGAGTCGGCGGTTGATGCGCGGGGTGGTAGGCCTCGGCGATGATCGCGTAGGGGATCGCTCGCTCGCTGGTTTGCGCGAACAAGGCATACACTCGGGTGACGAGTGGCGTTCCGGGTTCGACGGTTTGGTTTGATAGGTGACTGAACGCAGGTCCCGCCACTGTTTCCGTCTTAATTAACAGCTTTTTGTTGATGCTGAAGCCTGCGTCTCTGAGCGTGGCGCCAATACTGCCGCCTGAGCGAATTTTTTCGTGCTCAACGCCCAGTTCAGGGTCCATTGGCAATACGAACTCAGTCACCGCCAGTGTCCGGCAAACTTCTCTGCCGTTCTGACTGCTGTACAAATTGGCGATCCGCGTCGACTCGGTCTGATTCAGAATAGTTACACCATAGCTGCCGAAGGTGGCCTTAATCGCGTCGCTGTTCAATGTGGGGGTGACCTCTGCCCAACTGGGACTGATGCAAAAAGTAAGAATGAAGCTCAACAGCGCAATATTCAAATTCATAGCTTACTCGGGTGGTGAATGGATGTTTAATTTAGTGCAGGATGCACAAGACCCTTAATCAACACGCAGGATAAGTCTTCGATGAAAAACCTCAAGCCCCTCATTTCTTTTGTTCTTGCTAGCGCACTTTTTTTGAGCGCAGGATTCGCCGGTGCGGCATCGCTGTCAGACGATGTGCAGCGCCTTTACGACAGCCAGCTCAAGGATCTATTTATTCACTTCCACCAAAACCCGGAGCTGTCGTTTAAGGAAGATAAAACCGCCAAGCGGCTTGGTGATGAGCTTGAGGCGCTGGGATACAGTGTGCACAGAGGCGTTGGTGGTACGGGATTGATTGCCCTGTTAGAAAACGGTCCAGGCCCGATGGTGATGTTCCGAGCCGACATGGATGGGTTGCCGGTAAAAGAAAAATCGGGACTGCCCTACGCCTCGACGGCGAGGCAGAAGGACTGGGACGGTAACGATGTCTTTGTCATGCACGCCTGTGGTCACGACGTACATATTACGAGTTTGGTCGGCACCGCTAAGTTAATGGCTGAGCGACAAGACCAGTGGTCCGGAACACTGATGCTGTTGGGGCAGCCCGCCGAGGAGCGAATTGCAGGTGCCCGCGTGATGATGGAAGACGGCGTATGGGAGCGTTTTGGACAGCCCGATTTCGCCATGGCCTTTCACGTGACCAGCGCATTACCCACCGGATTTTTATCGGCTCCTGAAACGTCGGCGTATTCTGGTGCGGATACGGTCGATATTGTGATCAAAGGCGTGGGGGCACATGGTGCGAGTCCGCATACGGGAATTGATCCCATTGTTCTTGGTTCTCAGATCGTCATGGGTTTGCAAACTGTGGTCAGTCGCAGTCTTGCACCACGCCGGCCCGGCGTCATTACCGTGGGGTCGTTTCACAGCGGCACCAAGCACAATATTATTTCCGATGAGGCGAAGTTACAGCTGACGGTGCGCAGCGAAAGCCCTGAGGATCGACAAATATTGCTCGATGGTATTAAGCGGGTCGCCATCAATATGGGCAAAGTCGCGGGCTTGCCCGACGACATGTTGCCTCAAGTGAGGGTGAACGAGGGCGAGGCTGTTCCTCCGACGATTAACGACGCGGCATTTACGCGCGAAATTCGCGGTGGCTGGCGTGAGTATTTTGGCGCAGACGTTTTCTATCAGGGAGAAAGAATGGGGATGGGCGCAGAGGATTTTGGTTTTTTCACGACGAATCCCTACATTCCAAGTTTGTACTTTGCCGTTGGCGGTACGCCCCTGCAGGACTTTGAAGCCGCGGCAAATGGTGGTGCCCCCATTCCCTCGCACCACTCTCCAATTTTTAAAATTGAGCCTGAGGGTTCAGTGACCTTGGGCGTTGAAGCGTCGGTCAGTGCACTGCTGGATGTTATGGCGAAGTGATCCGTTCAAACCCCGTTTGGGATGCGCCCACGCGGCTGATCCACTGGGCCTTTCCTGTTGGGGTGGGTCTTATGTGGTGGAGCGGTGAAACTGGGCGCATGCAAATCCACAATTACGTGGGCTACGTGCTCATTACGCTGGTGGTGACGCGCCTCATCTGGGGGGTTGTTGGGAGCTATCACAGTCGGTTTTCAAACTTTGTCGTCGGTCCAAGGAACATTGCTCGCTATATCACTCAGGGTGATGACGTGGTGGGGCACAATCCGCTTGGTGCGTTATCGACGGTTGCGTTATTACTTGTTGTCTTGGTGCAGGGCGTTTCTGGGCTTTTTTCGGTCGACGATGTCGCGTTTGATGGTCCCTTGGCCTATGCCTTTGACGGTGTTTTGATCGACGTAGCGTCCGAGTGGCATGAGACCAACTGGGGGGTTCTTCAGGTGCTCGTGGTGCTGCATTTAGCGGCTATAGCGTGGTACCAGTGGCGAATCAAACGTCCGCTGATTCAGACGATGTGGCGAGGTTCGTTTGCTGGACGAGTGGGGAAGGAGGCTCCCGTGCATGTCACGCGAGCCGTTTTCATTGCGGTGATTACCGCGATCGTGCTGAGTGCTTTCGTGTGGTGGGCCCCCGACGCGCCCAGTTATTACTGACGCTTACCGATGCGGAGGCGCGCTGGGCGCCTTGCACGGTATTGCGGCGCCTACAAGGGCGAGTCCTTGTTAGTAAAGGTAACCACGGCTCTTGTAGTTGTCATGGCAGGCTTTGCAGGTTCCGCCCGTTTGCTTGAACTGAGCGATCGCAGCTGACTTGTCGCCAGAGTTGGCCGCAACAGCAAGTGCGGCCGCTTCGCGCCTAAAGTTTGCCAGCTTTTCGGCAAAGTCTTCTGGATTTTCCCAAATTGCAGGTTTAGCTCGCGTTTTCCCCTTGTCAGTGCCTGGCGCAAATCCGCGCTCGACACTGACCTGAGATACCGCAGCGAGCTCGTCAGCCCATGCAGCGAATGTCGCACTGTCCCACTCGATTTTTCCTTTTACCATGTCCCCCATGGGACCAAATGTCATTCCGACGATGGCGAAGAACGATTGTCTGAGTGATTGAAGCGGCTCAGTACGCTCTATGTGAGCGATGGCTGGTAGCGCGATGACGATCGATAACGACGCTGCCATAACAGCGTTGCGACTCGTGATTCTCATAAAACGTACTCCTAACGATAGGTAATTGAGCGCGTGACGCACAGGCGCCGTGTTGGATACAGTACGGCGTGTACGAACGGGTAGATTGCACAAGGAGTATTGCAGGTTTTTGCGTTCTGATGCGACCCTGTTACCCCACGGGTTGCTGCGCGACAAAAACGGCTATCAATCGCGTGCTGAAAAACGATCGATTTACAGGAATGAGATGGCAATGACCTTAAACCTTGACGCCTACTGGATGCCGTACACCGGCAATCGACAGTTTAAAAAAGATCCCCGTATGATCGAGGCCGCCCAAGGGGTTTGGTTTACCGACGGGGATGGGCGTCAAGTGCTGGACGGGCATTCCGGACTTTGGACGTCTGGATTGGGTCATGCACGGCCTGAAATTACCGAAGCGGTGCGGTGCCAAATGGAGCAGTTGGACTTTTGCCCTCCCTTTCAGTTCGGACACCCTAAGGCGTTTGAGTTGGCGACCAAAATTGCCGGTTTGATGCCTGAGGGGCTTGACCACGTGTTCTACACGAACTCGGGTTCAGAATCGGCCGATACGTCATTAAAAATGGCGCGTGCGTATTGGCAGCTCAAAGGAGCGCGACAAAAAACGCGCTTTATAGGGCGGCAAAAAGGCTACCACGGCGTGAACTTTGGTGGTGTTGCTGTGGGCGGTATTCCAGCCAATAAAAAACTTTTTGGTGAGGTACTGGAGACTGATCATCTGTCTCACACCGTGCTGCCCCAGAACGCGTTTACGCGAGGAATGCCCGAGCAGGGCGCGTACCTGGCAGATGAATTAGAGCTGTTTGTCGAGCGCTATGGTGCAGAGACGATTGCAGCGGTGATTGTTGAGCCCATGGGCGGCTCTGCAGGGGTGTTACCGCCACCTGTGGGTTATTTGCAACGGTTGCGGGCGCTTTGCGATCAACATGACGTGCTGCTCATTTTTGACGAGGTCATCACCGGCTTTGGTCGCTGCGGTGCAATGACAGGGGCCGACGCCTTTGGTGTCGTGCCCGATATTTTGAATGTCGCCAAGCAACTGACGAATGGCGCGGTCCCCATGGGGGCTGTCATTGCCTCTTCTGAGATCCATGACACCTTCATGGCCAACGGTGGGCCTGATTACGTCCTTGAATTTGCCCACGGTTACACCTACTCGGCACACCCGGTCGCCTGCGCGGCAGGACTGGCCGCACTCGACATATTGGTCGATGAGAAACTTCCCCAGCGCGTTGCGGCCGACGCCCCGTTTTTCGAGGCGCTACTGCATGATCAACTGAGCGACAAGCCCCACGTATCTGACGTTCGTAACTACGGGTTTGCCGGCGCTATTACGCTGGCGGCGCGAGGTGATGAGCCCTTAAGACGACCCTACGAGGTGGCCATGGCCATGTGGGAGCGGGGCGTGCTGGTCCGCTATGGCGGCGACACGATTCAAATGGCACCACACTTCGTGATGGAAAAGAAGCACATGGAGCAGATGGTTGGTACGTTGGCGGAGTGCTTGAAGCTGCTAAAATAGCGTCGCGACACAGCGAGGTGTCGCGGAGCCTGGTGAGAGGTCTGTATGCCCGACAATCAAAGCCTTAGCGTCTATACGGTCAATGCATTTACCGACAAACCCTTCGGTGGTAACCCTGCGGCAGTGGTTCCTTTAGAGGTTCCGCTGAGCGATCAGTTAATGCAGGCTATTGCCGCGCAGCACAATCTGAGCGAGACCTCATTTCTCGAGCAACTGGGTCCGGATCATTATCGCCTGCGCTGGTTTACGCCCGTTAACGAAGTGCCACTGTGCGGTCATGCCACATTGGCCTCGGCCTTTGCGCTTTGTCATTCTGGGGCGTGGCAGAGCGATCGATTGTGTTTTGAAACAGCCAGTGGTCAGCTTTGGGTAAGTCGCTCTGGCACGACGTTCAGTATCGATTTTCCCGCGGTGTTCATGGTCAAAGTCCCTGTTTCCGACGCGCTTGAACGTGCGCTGGGTGTCAATATTTTGGGGGCCTATCGACCACAAGAAAAGGCTTGGCAAATGGTGTGTGAAGTCGAAAACGAAGCCATTGTCAGTGCCTGCAGTCCAAACTTTGAAGCGCTCACTGCGGCCACAGATCTTGGGGTGAGTGTGACTGCTCGGGGGTCAACGACTCATTTTGTGTCGCGCTTTTTCATACCTCAGATGGGTGTTAATGAGGACCCAGT
The DNA here is from genome assembly GCA_964454155.1 of uncultured Alteromonadaceae bacterium. Taxonomy (GTDB): domain Bacteria; phylum Pseudomonadota; class Gammaproteobacteria; order Pseudomonadales; family Halieaceae; genus Luminiphilus. Next base: position 19,680 of record CAYVQI010000021.1, read on the forward strand.
CACGGGGTCTGCACATTGCCAGTTGTCGCCATTTTGGGGCGACCGGCTGGGTGTGACTGAGATGACCGCGCTGCAGTTGTCAGAACGCGGTGGTGAGCTCGACTGCCAGCTCAAAGGCGACCGCGTTGTGCTGTCAGGCCGGTGTGTCTTATTTGCTGAGGGAAGGCTTTACCTTCCCGCTGCAGTGTAGGCTAGAGACGCCCTTTTTCAGCCGTAATCCATAGATTCATGCGTGCTTCTAGGGCGTCGAGTGGAATAGCGCCGGCGCCCAAAAGTTCGTCGTGAAAGGCTCTGATGTCAAATCGATCGCCCAGTTCAGTCTCCGCTTGAGCGCGCAACTCCAGCATTTTTAACTGACCAATTTTGTAGGCGAGGGCTTGGCCGGGCCAACCAATATAGCGGTCAATTTCGTTAATGATGTCGGATTCTGTTTTGGCCGCGTTGTTCTTAAAGTAATCGATCGCGTCTTGGCGGGACCAACCGAAGTAGTGAATGCCCGTATCGACCACGAGTCGAACGGCTCGCCACATGTCATAAATGAGCTGGCCGTAACGCGAGTAGGGATCTGTGTAGAGTCCCATGTCGTATCCCAGTCGTTCGGAGTAAAGCCCCCAGCCCTCGATGAATGCGGTGACACTGCTGTTACGACGAAACTCAGGCAAACCCTCTATTTCTTGCGCAAGGGCAATTTGCAGGTGGTGTCCGGGGACGCTCTCGTGCACCGACAAGACCTCCATTTCATATTTGGGGCGCACTTCGGGGCGGTGCAAATTAACGTAGTACCAACCGGGTCGACTGCCGTCTAATGCGGGGCGCATGTAAAAGGCTGTTGTCGTATCGGGTGCCAGCTCCGGAGCAATGGGACGCACCCCGTACGGCATGCGTGGGAGTTTTCCGAACAGTTTCACCAGTTCCGGATCCAAGCGTTTGGATACCGCTTGATAGCCCTCTAACAGCGCCTCCGGTGTCTCGTAATAAAATTGAGGGTCAGTGCGCAGGAAATCGTTGAATTCGCTGAGGTCACCCTCAAACTCAACCTCGTCAATCACGTCCTGCATTTCGCCGCGAATACGCGCAACTTCGCGAAGGCCAATATTATGAATTTGCTCAGGGGTCAGGTCGGTGGTCGTGAAGTGTCGTGCCAACATGGCGTAGATCGCCTTGCCGCCGGGGAGTGACCCAATGCCAGGTTGTTCACGTGAATTTGGTAAATAGCGTTCTTCGATAAAAGCCTTGAACTCTGCGTAAGCCGGCGTCAGCGACCCGCTAATCACCGAGCGGGCCTTATTCTTAAGCGTCTGAGCAGTGGCACTCTCAATGGCCTTGGGCATGTTCTCGAAAACACCCCAGAAGGGGCTGTCTTCAGGGTCGTCGACGATCAACGCATCGAGCTGATTAGGAATGCGCTCAATAATAATTCGAGCTTGAGTCCGCTCTGTCCGCACCCCTGACTCGAGGAGCGCTTGATACTGCTTAAGTTGCTCAGGAAGCTTCTCGAGGCGTGCAAGCCAGTCAAGGTAGTCGCGCTCACTGCTCATCGGAAGTCGGTCGACCATGGTGTATCGATGTTGCGGACCGCTGCGCATGTTCAGCGCAATCAGGTGGAGACCACTTTCGAAAGACTCAAGATCCTCGTCGAGTGTGGTGGCCAGCATTCGTTGATTTAGCTGCGCAGAGGGACTCAGAGTTGAGGTGTCTATTCGGTTAAGGTCAGCGCGAAACGCCGCTGTTGCGGTATTTCTCTGTTCAAGTGCCTCAATGCTCAAGTCGGTCCAGCTCTGGTTTCCTGACATATCGCCGTACTCGCGGCGGTACTCTGGGTACTGTTCGAGCACCCAGTCCCAGTGATTGGCAATGACCGCGTCGAGTGATTCGTCGGAGGCCGTAAGGGTTGAAGCGAACAGTGCAAAAAAAGCCGGCAAAACGAGCCGGCTTATTCGAAGGAGTGTCATGAAAGTCACCTTAATCACGCTTATTCACGGCCTAAGATCGAACGGGCAACCAGCTCTCGCATAATCTCTGACGTGCCGCCGTAAATG
>CAYVQI010000022.1:0-2025 GCA_964454155.1 uncultured Alteromonadaceae bacterium
GGATCCGATGGGCTTAATATTAACGGCAGAAACGGACTTGCCTGTATCACGCCGCTGTCGGAGACGGTGAAGAAGAACAAGCTGGTGATTCGGCCGTTACCCGGTCTGCCTGTGGTGCGTGATCTAGTGGTTGATATGAGCCTGTTCTATGCGCAGTACGAGAAGATTGAGCCTTATCTTCAGAACAGCACTCCGGCACCGGCGATCGAGCGATTGCAAACGCCAGAGGACCGGGCGAAGCTCGACGGACTTTACGAATGTATTCTCTGTGCGTGCTGCTCGACCAGCTGCCCATCGTTTTGGTGGAATCCTGACCGATTTATCGGGCCAGCGGGTTTGTTACAGGCTTACCGATTTCTTGCTGATAGTCGCGACCAGGCGACTGACGAGCGGCTGTCAAAACTCGATGATCCCTTCAGTGTTTTTCGGTGTCACGGCATTCAGAACTGCGTCAACGTGTGTCCCAAGGGTTTGAACCCCACGCGCGCCATTGGCCACATTCGCTCTATGTTGCTTAGTAGAGCCGCCTAGGCATTTTGGTTATTAATCGCATAACCTAGAGTTATAATAGGTAATATTAACGCCACTTTTGTGGCGTTTTTGCTATTAGGACTCTGCTGACACATGGGAATTCGCTATCGGACAGCGTAAAATATTCCTCGTGATGCGGTAACACATACCAAACAATAAGGCACCGCAAATGACTTCGGGGGAAGTGTGCATGGCAAAGTCGATAGACCTACCCAGCATGGAGCAGCAGCGAAGCACGTCGCACCTCTCAGGTGGCAATGCTGCTTACGTTGAGGCGTTGTACGAAACGTATTTAAAAGATCCGAACGACATTCCGCCAGAGTGGCGGGACTACTTTGACCGCCTACCCAAGGTTCAGACCAGTGCAAATAATTTGCGCGATCTGCCGCACTCGGTGCTACGCGCGCAGTTCGCTCGCATCAGCAAAATGCGAGTTCGAACGGAGGCAACGCGCAGTCAGGACTCACAAGCCACTGAATACGAGCGAAAACAGGTTCGTGTGGTGCAGCTGATTTCGGCTTATCGGCAGCGTGGACACCAAAAAGCCAAGCTAGACCCATTGGCCCTCGCAGAGCGGGCGCCGGTCGCTGACCTTGAACTGGAGTTCCACGAGCTCTCAGAGGCCGACCTCGATACGGTATTTCAGGTGGGAAGCCTCTACATCGGTAAGGCCGATGCGACCTTAGCTGAAATTCGAGCAGCACTTGAGCAGACGTATTGCCACACGATTGGCGTGGAGTTCATGCACATCGTCAATACCGACGAGCGCCATTGGATCATGAGTCGCATGGAGTCGGTGCGGAGCGCGCCTGCGTTGGATCGTGAGGCCCGAATTCAAATTTTACGCAGACTGATCAAGGCCGAAGGTTTAGAAAAGTCCTTGGCGTCGAAGTACCCAGGAACTAAGCGGTTTGGTCTGGAAGGCGGCGAGAGTCTCATCCCTATGATGTCTGAAGCGATTCAGCGCAGCGGTGGCTACGGCGCGAAAGAAGTGGTCATCGGCATGGCTCACCGGGGTCGCCTCAATGTATTGATCAATATTTTAGGGAAAAACCCCAGCGAGTTGTTTGACGAATTCGAGGGGAGAGCGTCTTACTTCGGTTCGGGTGATGTTAAGTACCATCAAGGATTTTCATCGAATATTATGACGCCGGGCGGTGAAGTTCACTTGGCATTGGCGTTCAACCCCTCACATTTGGAAATCGTCTCACCGGTCGTTGAGGGTTCGGTGCGTGCGCGTCAAGACCGCCGCAAAGATACGGTTGGTGACACGGTTGTTCCACTGGTAATCCATGGGGATGCCGCATTTGCTGGCCAGGGCGTGGTCATGGAGACGTTTCAGATGTCTCAAACCCGCGGCTACAAAACGGGTGGAACGCTGCACATCGTGATTAACAATCAAGTCGGTTTTACGACGAGTCGTCAAGAGGACGCGCGCTCCGCGGAGTACTGCACGGATGTTGCGAAGATGGTTCAGGCGCCGATCTTCCACGT
>CAYVQI010000022.1:2125-21481 GCA_964454155.1 uncultured Alteromonadaceae bacterium
CCGCGGAGTACTGCACGGATGTTGCGAAGATGGTTCAGGCGCCGATCTTCCACGTCAATGGTGACGATCCTGAAGCGGTGGTGTTTGCGACGCAGCTGGCGGTTGATTTTAGAAATCAGTTCAACAAAGACGTTGTTATCGATTTGGTGTGTTACCGCCGTCGAGGGCACAACGAGGCGGACGAGCCCTCGGTGACGCAGCCTCTGATGTACGCCACTATTAAGCAGCATGCGTCAACGCGAGATCTCTATGCAAAGCGACTGATTGCCGAGGACGTATTAACGGCCGATGAAGACGCGGCTCTCATGGAGCGCTATCGGGAGTCCCTGGATCGAGGCGAACCGCTGGTGACGCAGCTAGTCATGGAGCCGAACACCGAGTTATTCGTTGATTGGAAACCGTACCTCGGTCATAACTGGGATATGGACTGCGACACGTCTGTGAATGCCACACGGTTGCGAGAGCTTGCCGAGATCATGGGGCGAGTTCCGGAAGGCTTTGTGCTTCAGCGGCAGGTTAAGAAGCTCCTTGAGGATCGAGGGAGAATGGCGGCTGGCGCGCTCGAAATTAACTGGGGTTTTGCTGAGAACATGGCGTATGCGTCTCTTTTGGCAGAGGGGTATCCGGTGCGAATGACGGGGCAAGACATCGGTCGGGGAACGTTCTCGCACAGACATGCGGTTCTGCATGCGCAAAATAAACCGGAAGTCCATATTCCCCTTCAACATTTGTCTGAGTCGCAAGCCAAATTCGAGATTTATGACTCTTTGCTTTCTGAGGAAGCTGTTCTTGCCTTTGAGTACGGCTATGCCACAACGTCTCCCCGTGGGATGGTGATATGGGAGGCGCAGTTTGGTGATTTTGCCAATGGTGCGCAGGTTGTGATCGATCAATTTATCACCAGTGGTGAATACAAGTGGGCAAGGCTTTGTGGGCTGACCATGTTGCTCCCCCACGGGTACGAGGGACAAGGACCAGAGCACTCGTCTGCAAGGCTTGAACGCTACCTTCAATTGTCGGCGCAAGAAAACATTCAGGTTTGTGTGCCCACAACGCCGGCTCAAGTGTTTCATATGCTTCGTCGACAGGGTGTCAGACCGCTGCGAAAGCCACTCATCGTCATGTCCCCTAAAAGTCTCCTGCGCCACAAGAGTGCAGTTTCAACGCTGGATGAGCTGGCCAACGGCCACTTCCAACCCGTCATCGACGATGAGAAGGTGGCCGATAAACAGCAAGTGACTCGGGTGGTTCTGTGTTCGGGTAAGGTTTTCTACGATCTCGATGCGGCCCGCGCCGATCGGGGTGCAAACCATGTCGCCCTCATCAGGGTTGAACAGCTCTATCCGCTGCCTGAGGACGCGTTAAAACGCATTCTTGGCGCATTTCCACGAGAGGCTAGCGTTGTTTGGTGCCAAGAGGAGCCGATGAATCAGGGCGCTTGGTACTCGATTCAAGATTCAATGCGCCGGATGGTTTCACTGGCCATGTTTGGTGCTCAGCTACGGTATGTGGGGCGAACGCCCTCAGCATCAGTTTCCGCGGGCTACACCGCGTTGCATGTGCAAGAGCAAGAGGCATTTATATCGGCAGCCCTGGGGTGAAGGGTTGTTAAAACGTGAGTAAAACGGACGATTATCATGAAAATAGAAATCAAAGCGCCGGCATTTCCTGAATCAGTAGCCGATGGTGAGGTGTCGTTGTGGCACAAGAAGGAAGGGGACTTTGTTCAGCGAGACGAGTTGTTAGTTGAAATTGAGACTGACAAGGTGGTCATGGAGGTGGTGGCCCCTGAGGCTGGCCGTTTGGACCGCATACTTGTCGAGGTGGGAAATACGATCGAAAGCGAAGCGCTTCTCGCTGAGCTCACACCGGGTGAGGGTTCTGAGTCAGTTGAATCCTCTTCCGAAGCGGCTGTGTCAGTTAGCGCCTCAGCGAGTCCCGCTGTCCCGATGGGACCGGCTGCTCGACAACTTATCGATGAGCATAGGTTGGATCCGCGGGCAATTTCAGGTTCTGGTAAAGACGGTCGCATTAATAAAGAAGACGTGGTCAATTTTATGGCCACGGCTCAAGCTGAGTCGACGCCTGCGGACAAATCTGCAGCACCGTCTTCATTGCCTGTGCCGGCGGGTGTAGCAGCCGATGTTGCCGAGCCACAAGGTCCGACTAGCGAGCGAGTAGAGCGGCGAGTTCCTATGACGCGTATGCGTGCAAAGATTGCCGAACGTCTGCTGTCCGCAACGCAGGAAACGGCGATGCTGACCACTTTTAACGAAGTGGATATGGCGCCGCTAATGAAGCTTCGCTCGCAGTACAAAGATCAATTTGAGAAAACTCATAATGGGACTCGACTCGGTTTTATGGGGTTCTTCGTTCGCGCGTGCTGCGAGGCGTTAAAGCGATTCCCTGAGGTGAACGCCTCGGTCGACGGGAATGATGTGGTTTATCACGGTTACCAGGACATCGGAGTGGCCGTCTCCACGAACGACGGGTTGGTGGTTCCTGTTTTGCGCGATGCCGATTTTATGAGTATCGCCGATGTTGAAGCCGCAATTAGAGACTTGGGTCTGAAAGCACGAGACAAGAAACTGACCATCGATGAAATGACGGGTGGAACGTTCACGGTGTCTAACGGTGGTGTCTTTGGTTCTCTGTTATCGACCCCCATTTTGAACCCTCCACAGACAGCAATACTGGGTATGCACACGATCAAAGATCGTCCTGTCGCCGTCGATGGCGCAGTGGTGATTCGTCCGATGATGTACTTGGCGCTGTCCTACGATCATCGCTTGATCGACGGTAAGACTGCGGTTCAGTTTTTAGTCACGGTGAAGGACCTCATTGAGGATCCGTCACGCATTCTGCTTCAACTTTAGGGAGTAAGGTTAACTCATGAGTGACGCTCATACTGTAATAGTGATTGGTTCTGGGCCTGCGGGTTACGTTTGTGCGATTAAGTGTGCGCAGCTGGGTCTCAATACGACGGTTGTAGAGGCTTGGAGCGACGATAAAGGTAAGCCAGTCTTTGGTGGTACTTGCCTCAATGTGGGCTGCATTCCCTCAAAGGCCCTGCTCGACAGCTCTCACAAATTTGCCGAAGCGCGCGATGACTTTGCCGTTCACGGTATCGATGTAGGTAGTCCGGCGATTAATGTTGCCAGCATGATGAAGCGCAAAAATAAGGTAGTGACACAGCTGACGGGCGGTGTGTCGTCCCTCCTTCAGCACAATGGCGTCACCGTCGTGCAAGGTAGCGGCAAACTGCTCGCTGGACGAAAGGTTGAGGTCACGCACGCTGACGGAACAAAATCGGTTTTGTCGGGTGATCACGTGGTGTTGGCTGCCGGGTCTGAGCCCGTCGCTATCCCTCCCGCACCCACCGATGAAGCAGTCATTGTCGACAGTACTGGCGCGTTAACTCTTGACGCGGTCCCTAAGCGACTGGGTGTGATTGGTGCCGGTGTTATTGGTCTCGAGCTGGGCAGTGTCTGGGGTCGTTTAGGGTCTGAGGTGGTTTTATTCGAGGCCCTTGATAATTTCTTACCCATGATGGACGCACAAGTCAGTAAAGAAGCTGCCAAAGTATTCAAAAAGCAGGGTCTTGATATTCGTCTGAGTTCTCTCGTGACCGGGACAGAAGTGAAAAATGATGCCGTCACGGTCAGTTACACCGAGAAGGGCGAAAGTAAGACAGAAACCTTTGACCGACTGATTGTAGCCGTGGGGAGAAGACCCCGTACCAAGAATCTCTTCACATCGGACTCGGGTGTGACCATGGACGAACGCGGTTTTGTTTTCGTTAACGACAGTTGCGCCACAGAAGCACCGGGCGTCTGGGCGGTGGGGGACATCGTGAGAGGTCCGATGCTTGCGCACAAGGGCTCTGAGGAAGGTGTTATGGTCGCGGAGCGAATTCACGGTAAGCCCGTTCAGCTGAATTATGAATGTGTGCCATCGATTATTTACACGCACCCAGAAATAGCAGCGGTGGGTAAAACTGAGCAAGAGCTCAAGGCAGAGGGCGTCGACTATAAGGCGGGGTCATTTCCGTTCGCTGCGATCGGTCGTGCGCAGGCGAGCGGCGAGACCGATGGATTCGTAAAGCTTTTGGCTGACGCGAAGACCGATCGAATTTTGGGGGCTCACGCCATTGGGCCATCGGCCGCTGATTTAGTGCAACAGATGGTTATTACCATGGAGTTCGGTGGGAGTACGGAAGACCTGCAGCTCATGGTTTTTGGGCATCCCACAATGTCAGAAGCTGTTCACGAAGCGGCTCTGGCGGTAGACGGCATGGCCATTCACATGCCCAACAAGAAGCGTCGGTAAACTATTTTTTAAAATCCTAGGCTCATACGGTCAAGGTCCAAGCGTTGCGCGCGCAACGCTTGCGTAAACTCATAAAGGGGGATGTATGAACTTGCACGAATATCAAGGCAAGGCACTCTTCGCGGAATACGGCTTGCCCGTTTCTGACGGAAAAGCTGTCGAGTCACCTGAGGCGGCACTGGAGGCGGCTAAAGCGATTGGTGGGGACAAGTGGGTGGTCAAAGCTCAGGTCCACGCGGGCGGTCGCGGAAAAGCGGGTGGTGTAAAGTTAGTGGATTCTCCAGCTGAAGCAGCCGCGTTCGCAGAAGCTTGGCTGGGTAAGAACTTGGTCACTTATCAGACTGACGCAAACGGTCAGCCAGTGACTAAAATTCTGGTTGAGACGTGCACCGACATTGCGGATGAGCTGTATCTCGGTGCCGTTGTGGATCGCTCATCACGGCGCATCGTGTTCATGGCGTCTACTGAGGGCGGTGTGGAAATTGAGAAAGTTGCGGAGGAAACTCCTGAGAAAATTCTGAAGGCAGCCATTGATCCGTTGGCGGGGCCACAGCCCTACCAAGGTCGTGAGCTTGCATTCAAGCTGGGTCTAAAAGGTCAGCAGGTTAAGCAGTTTGTCAATATATTCAATGGTTTAGCGCGTCTTTTTAAAGAAAAAGATTTGGCCCTCATTGAGGTTAACCCGCTCGTCATTACCGACGAGGGTAACTTGCACTGCTTGGATGCGAAGGTTGTCGTCGACTCCAATGCAATGTATCGCCACAAAGACCTGCAGACTATGCATGACCCTTCGCAGGAAGACGAGCGCGAAGCCAAGGCGGCCGAGTGGGAACTCAACTATGTTGCATTGGAAGGCAACATTGGTTGCATGGTGAATGGTGCGGGTCTGGCCATGGGAACAATGGACATCGTGAAACTTCACGGCGGTCAACCTGCGAACTTTTTAGACGTTGGGGGCGGCGCGACGAAAGAGCGTGTGACCGAGGCGTTTAAGATCATTTTAAGCGATGAGAACGTGCAAGCCGTGCTGATCAACATATTCGGCGGCATCGTCCGCTGTGACCTCATTGCAGAAGGCGTTATTGGTGCCGTCAATGAAGTGGGTGTTGAGATTCCGGTTGTGGTTCGTTTGGAGGGTAATAATGCTGAGCTGGGTCGTGATGTACTGGCCAAGAGTGGTTTAAATATCATTGCCGCAACAAGTTTGACCGATGCCGCTCAACAGGTTGTCGCTGCTGCAGGAGGTGCTGCATGAGTATTTTGATCGATTCCAACACGCGCGTTATTTGCCAGGGTTTCACCGGCTCTCAGGGTACTTTTCACTCAGAGCAAGCCATTGCCTATGGCACAAAGATGGTCGGTGGTGTAACCCCGGGTAAGGGCGGACAAGCGCACTTGGGCCTACCGGTTTTTGATACCGTTTCTGACGCGGTCAGCCAAACAGGCGCTAATGCGTCGGTGATTTATGTTCCTGCGCCATTTTGTAAGGATTCAATTTTAGAGGCGGCAAACTCGGGTGTAGAGCTGATTGTTTGTATTACTGAGGGCATTCCGACACTCGATATGCTGGATGCAAAGGTGCGCTGTGACGAGCTTGGTGTGCGTCTTATTGGTCCAAACTGCCCAGGCGTTATTACGCCTGGAGAGAGTAAAATTGGCATCATGCCAGGGCACATTCATCTTCCTGGGAAAGTCGGCATTGTTTCGCGATCCGGCACCTTAACCTACGAGGCGGTGAAGCAAACGACGGATGCGGGCTTTGGTCAGTCAACCTGTGTCGGTATTGGTGGTGACCCCATTCCGGGCTCTAACTTCATCGACATATTGGGATTGTTCCAAGAGGATGATGCAACAGAGTCTATCGTCATGATTGGCGAGATCGGTGGGTCAGCCGAAGAGGAAGCTGCGGCGTTTATTAAAGACAATGTTACCAAGCCTGTGGTGTCGTACATTGCGGGTGTAACTGCCCCCGCAGGCAAGCGCATGGGACATGCGGGAGCCATTATTTCCGGGGGCAAGGGGACGGCCGACGAGAAATTTGCAGCGCTTGAAGATGCGGGTGTAAAGACGGTCCGATCACTTGCCGACATTGGCAGCGCCATGGCTGAGATCACAGGCTGGTAGATTACGCTCGACTCTGACCTAAAGCCCGCCTTGAGCGGGCTTTTTTTTATCCAACCAAATGCTATTTTTTGCGATTTAGGGCTTGAAAAATTTGGTCGATTACCCCATCTGATGTGCAGGTTATTAATACAGGTGTACGACATGTCCTCTAAGCAAACCATGGGTTTTCAGACAGAAGCGAAGCGATTGCTTCAGCTGATGATTCACTCACTCTACTCAAACCGAGAAATCTTCCTTCGCGAACTGATTTCAAATGCCTCAGACGCGATCGATAAACGCCGATTTCAGGCCATCGAAGACAGCAGTCTTGATGTGGGTGGTGAGGGTTACCAAGTGCGTGTCGATGTTGATGAAGAGACGAAGACGCTGACCATCAGTGACAATGGGATTGGTATGTCTCGTGAAGACATCATTGAGAATCTCGGCACCATTGCAAAATCGGGTACGGCAGCCTTTATGGAACAGCTTAGCGGCGATCAGCAAAAGGATAGTCAGCTCATTGGGCAATTCGGTGTAGGCTTCTACTCCTCATTCATTGTTGCCGACCGCGTTGAAGTTATCTCGCGAAAAGCGGGAAGTGATGAGGCTACCCGCTGGGAGTCCACAGGAGAGGACGAGTTCAGTATTGACGCGGCCACTCGGGATGACGCGGGGACGACAGTGATACTTCATTTGGATGGTGAGGCAGAGGAGTTTGCGTCGCCGTTTCGTGTCAGAAGTGTCATAAAAAAATATTCAGACCACATCTCCGTGCCTGTTTTGATGCTCGAACAAGCACCACCGATTGATAATGACGACGAAGACGCGGTACCGGCGAGCCCCGCTTGGGAGCGCGTTAACGAGGCAAAGGCACTTTGGACGCGCAGTCGCTCAGAGGTGAGCGACGAGGAGTACAAAGAGTTTTACCGGCACGTGTCCAGCGACTATCAGGAGCCGCTGAGCTGGGGTCACAATCGCGTAGAAGGGAAACTCGATTACACGTCACTACTCTACTTGCCCAGTCAGGCGCCCTTTGATCTCTGGAATCGTGATGGTGCGCGTGGGCTGAAGCTCTACATCCAGCGGACCTTCATTATGGATGACGCTGAGCAGTTTCTGCCGCTGTATCTTCGTTTCGTAAAGGGCGTTTTAGACTCTCAAGATTTACCGCTCAATATTTCACGAGAAATACTCCAGCAGAGCCCTCAGGTTGATTCGCTCAGAAGCGCAGTGACGAAACGGGTTTTGGACATGCTCGGTAAAATGGGGAAATCCGACCCTGACAAGTACCAAACGTTTTGGAACGTCTTTGGCAATGTGCTCAAAGAAGGTCCGGGAGAGGACTTTGCAAATCGTGAGAAGATTGCCGAGTTACTGCGCTTCGCGTCGACAGACAGCGACGACGATACTCAGAACGTGTCATTGCCGAGTTATGTGTCTCGGATGCAAGAAGGGCAGAATGCCATTTACTTCGTGGTTGCTGACAACCATGTCACCGCGAAAAATAGCCCACATATTGAAGTGTTCAGAAAGAAGGGAATAGAAGTGCTCCTGCTGTCAGATCGAATTGATGACTGGCTCATGGGTCACCTTAACGAGTTTGATGGCAAGGCACTTAAGGATATCGCCAAAGGTGAATTGGATCTTGGTGAGAGCACTGATGAGGAGAAGGCTGAACTTGAGGCGGCTAAGACAGACAATGAAGGACTCCTTGAGCGACTTAAAGAGGCCTTGGGTGCTCGAATCAGCGAGGTGAGACCAACGCTTCGGTTGACCGATTCTCCAGCCTGTCTAGTGGTCGGCGAGCACGAACTTGGCGCGCAAATGCGCAGTATTTTAGAAGCTGCGGGTCAGGAGCTACCGGACAGTCAACCGATCTTAGAGGTGAACACCGATCACGGCTTGGTAAAGCGCATGGACAGTGAGTCAGATGAAGACCGATTCGCCGATCTGGCCCTCATTCTCTTGGATCAGGCCACACTCGCACAAGGCTCTCAGTTAGAGGACCCGGCAAGTTATGTCTCTCGAATGAACAAGCTCTTGGTTGAGATGAGTGCATGATGTGTTAGTCACGGTTTGGCGTCACGGTGAGGCAGGCAGTGCGGCTCGCGATGTGGATAGGACGCTCACGGAGCATGGTGTGTCTCACGTAACGGCGACCGCTGAACTGTTCAAGAACTGGTGTCACCGGCGTGGCGTCATCGCTCCGAGTATATGCACGCATAGTCCTTTGGTTCGAACCCGGCAAACAGCGGCTTTGCTTCATGACGCGCTCTCATTTTCGATAACGAACGAGTGCGAGAAGCTGGCCCCTGGTCACGTAGATTACGTTCAGGGGCTTTTTCTCGAGTCGAACTGTGACCACCAGTTGGTTGTCGGTCATCAGCCCTACCTTTCTCACCTGATCAATGTGTGGTGTGACCCGGTGGCGCACGCAAGCCTTCACCCCAGTGGCTTTGCGACCATGCAGGTCACCCTGGCGTCTCGTGGCGGCGCCGAGCTTCTGCACTGTGAGCCCGTTGGGTATCATCAGTGAGCGCTGAGCCCTCCAACGTTGAGTTTGTTGTCGACGGTCTGACGTATCGTGGATTGAGCTGGGGCTCATCGTCGTTACCGACGGTTATCGCCATCCACGGGTGGTTGGATAATGCACTGAGTTTCGCCAAATTGGCGCCGCGCCTGACCGGCTATCGCGTTATAGCACTGGACTTGTCAGGTCATGGGTTGAGTAGTCATCGCTCGCCCGATTCGTCGTATCACGTTTGGGATGACGTTCCTCAGCTCGTAGGGATTGTCGATCAACTCGACCTCGAAACGGTCCATGTTGTTGGGCACAGTCGTGGTGCTGGCATTGCGGGTGTGCTTGCGGTGGCCTTGGGCGAGCGTTGCACCACAGTAACCATGCTCGATGGCATGATCTCTCGCTCGTTTGAAAATGATGACGGGGCGGAGTTGTTTCGCTCATCGCTATCTGAGAAGGATAGGTACACGAGCAGATCGCCCCGTATTTTCAACACCCTAGAGGATTTTATTACAGCGCGAACACGGTATGGATTCACACGGGAAAACGCGCAGACCCTGATTCCGCGAGCCCTGAGACAGCTTGATGAGGGATGGCTCTTGCTCAGTGATCCTCGACTGTTTGGTGGCAGCTACGTGAAACTGTCAGAGGCCACAACAAATTCCTTCTATCAGTCTTTGCAGTGCCCTGTGCTCGTTGTCTTGGGTGAGGATGGTTTTTTTGCGAGTGCGGATGCCAAGCAGCGTGTTGACGGGATTGCCCAATACGCCGCTCAATTTAGACGTTTAATGGTGCCGGGTCCTCACCACTTTCATCTCGAGGGTGATGTCGTCGCGCTTGGAGAAATTTTGAAGGCTCATCTCAGTTCTACGCTCGTCCAATAGAGCGCCTTAATTAGCGCGTCCTGACCTCAGTTTGTGTCAGTGTGCCGCGGCATTGGTGCAGGACAGCTGTTATGCTGTGACTTTGCCTAGGGCCTCTCTACTTGTGCCAACATTTCGTGACATGCTGATCGATACCGAAGACGCGCTCATCAGTGCGGATGTTTTTTTTGGCCACGGGTATGACTGCGCGCACGACGAAGCAGTGGCGCTTGTGTTAACCGCGGCTGATCGCTCGCCAACCGATACTGGCACGGAGATTCTAGAGGTTGAATATCCCGAGCATGCACGGCGGCGCCTAAAGGCCTTTGTCAGCAAGCGCTGCGTCGAGCGATTGCCCTTGGCGTACATCACTCATGTTGCCTGGCTGGGCCCTCTTTGCTTTAAGAGCGATGCGCGTGCGTTGGTTCCGCGCTCACCTGTCGCATCATTGATTATGTCCGTCTTTGCACCGTGGTACGCAGGACCCGCCCCCGAGGTTGTTGTTGATGTATGTTGCGGCGGAGGAAGCTTAGGCATGCTGGCCAAGAGTGTTTTTCCAGACGCACTTGTGGTGCTCAGCGATCTTGATGCAGGAGCGTTGTCGCTGACACAAGAGAATCGGGAGGCACATCCGGTTGATGGCGTTGTGCAAGCCGATTTACTGTCGTGGTGTGCCGGCGGCTCAGTTGACATTATTTTAGCGAATCCGCCGTATGTGGACGCCGAACACATGCAGGATTTGCCGCTTGAGTATCTCCACGAGCCGGGACTTGCGCTCGATGGCGGCGACGACGGACTCGACCTTGTTAAAGTGCTGTTGCACGATGCGGCGCGGATACTTAAACCTGAGGGATTATTGGTTTTAGAGGTCGGGTATAGCGTCGCGGCGCTGGAAAATTTCTCTGAGGACTTGGTGCCGCTGTGGGTGGATCTAGAGCACGGTGGCGAAGGCGTGGCGATTTTTATGGCTCAAGATCTGGCACAATGGTCGGCAAAGCAAGGCCTGTCGTGAGGGCTTTGAAATGCGTAATCAGTTAGGAAGAAGCAATGTCAGGTAATACGTTTGGCCGTCTATTTACGGTGACGACCTTCGGTGAAAGCCACGGGATCGGTTTGGGTTGCATTATCGATGGCTGCCCGCCAGGACTTGAGCTCTCTGCCGCAGATCTGCAGCCAGATCTTGATCGAAGAAAGCCGGGCACGTCTCGTTTTACGACGCAGCGTAAAGAGCCTGACGAGGTGCAAATTCTTTCGGGTGTTTTTGAGGGTAAGACCACGGGCACACCGATTGGCTTACTGATCATGAACGCTGATCAGAAGTCCAAGGATTACAGCAAAATTAAAGATGTATTTCGGCCTGCACATGCCGATTACACCTACCAGCAAAAGTATGGCTTTCGCGACTACAGAGGGGGAGGGCGATCCTCCGCGCGTGAGACCGCCATGCGAGTGGCGGCGGGAGCGATCGCAAAGAAATGGTTAAGCGAGCGTTATGGGGTGAGTATTCGAGGCTGCTTGAGTGCTCTCGGGCCCTTGGCGGTCACTAAAACAGATTGGGATGTCGTTGAAACTAATCCATTTTTTTGCGGTGATCGAGACCTTGTTCCGAAGATTGAGGATTTTATGACCCAAATTCGTCGTGATGGCGATTCCATTGGGGCAAAGCTTGAGGTCCACGCAGAAGGGCTTCCCCCTGGCTGGGGGGAGCCGATTTTCGATCGTCTTGATGCCGACATTGCTTCAGCAATGATGGGGATTAACGCCGTTAAAGGTGTCGAAATTGGTGCAGGGTTTGATGTGGTCAACCAGCGCGGCAGTGAGCATCGTGACGAGCTCAGCAGTGACGGTTTCTTAAGCAATCAGTCTGGCGGTGTGTTGGGTGGCATCTCCAGTGGCCAACCTATTACTGTGGGTCTCGCTCTGAAGCCAACCTCGTCCATACAAGTGCCCGGTCAGTCCATTGATGTTAATGGTGAGCCCGCGGATGTCATTACCACGGGTCGGCATGATCCATGCGTGGGCCTCAGGGCCGTGCCCATCGCAGAAGCGATGCTTGCGCTTGTTTTGATTGACCATGCCTTGCGCCACCGAGGTCAAAACGCAGACGTAACGTCACCGACTCCGATCATCTAATGGGATACGTTGAGTGATTAGTAGACGGCAGATTCGGGCGCTCCGGACCGCAGTTTTAGGCGTGCTAGCCACGCTGGCATTGTTCTGGGGAGCCGTCGATATTGTGGGTGTATCCGCCGACAAGCTTCTCGATTACGCATGGCTTAGTCTTCAGGGCGTTTTTTTACTCGCGTTAATTGCGGTGCCTTCGGGGTTTTTACTGAGATGGTTGCGGCGCAGGTCCTAATCTGAAGCAGCGTCAATATCGATTTCGAGGGTCATTTTTTCTTCGATCGCATCCAGTCGGTCGCGCAGCTCATCAAGGTCTAAGTCAGCGGGAGCACGTGTCTCTAGGTCTGCGATAAAAAGAGCTTCACCAGACCAAGCACCACTCTCGACGCGGGAGCTGAAATGGAGAATGTTGATCTGTAATTCCGCAAGCTCGTGTGTAATTTCATACACGATCCCGGGTCGATCAGGCCCGGTTAACGTCAAGCGTAGGTTCGGTTCAATGTCAGGTTCGGCGGTTGCTCTGGTCAGGTGAATCGCAAGGTTCGTATGGGCGCCGGTTTGAATCGCTTGATCGAGGGCGTTAAAGCCCTCGCTGGTGACAGACACTAAGATGGCACCTGCGAACGCACCCCCGAGTCGAGTAAGCTCGCTTTGCTGCCAATCGCCGCCGTGGGCTTTGACCAGGTCAGCAAGGGTTTCAACGAGGCCTGTTCTATCGGCGCCTGCAAATGTAATGACGTATTGTTGCTGCATGGATCCCCTTGAACGCGACTTGCAGGTATTATCGGAGTATTGGGCCGCGTATTGAGGGTATATACGCAAATTTCTTGATAGGAGTTGACTATGAAACGATTTTCGTTGGTTTTACTGGTAATTTTAGCGCCGCTGGCTCTTGCCGATGGACACAAGACGCTCGACTGGGACACGGCGTTGAGCGGCGCGCATCGCACTGAAGCAAATATAGCGCGCAATACAGAGAGACATCCTCGAGAAACATTGGCGTTTTTCGGCTTGGAAGGCGAAATGACCGTCCTTGAAGTGTCACCGGGCGGTGGCTGGTACACCGAAGTCCTTGCGCCACTGTTAGCGCCGCACGGAAAATTGGTGGCCGGACACGGCTCGCCAAACGGCAGTGCGTATGGTCGACGCTCTCTGGGGGGATACCTTCAGAAGCTGGGGCGTGATAACGACGTCTATGCCAACGTCGATGTACGTGTGATGCAGCCTCCGGGACAGCCGATGAGAGCAGAGGGGGGGGCAATCGATATGGCGTTAGTTTTTCGCAATGTCCACTCCTGGCTTCGCGCAGGAACGGCAGAGGCATCGCTTGAGAATCTTTATGATGTCCTCGCGCCAGGCGGCACCTTAGGGATTGTTCAGCATCGCGGTGATGAAGGTATAACGCTTGATCAGATGACTCGTACCGCCTACGTGCCCGAAAGCAAAGTTATCGCTTTGGCAACAGCTGCCGGTTTTGTATTGGATGGGCGGAGCGAGATCAACGCGAATGCTCGCGATACAAAAGATTACTCGGGTGGCGTTTGGACGCTCCCGCCTAACTTTCGTGAGGGTGATGTCGATCGTGAGAAATATGCTGCGATTGGCGAAAGCGATCGCATGACACTGCGCTTTAAAAAGCCGCTTTAGTTGGCTGCAGTTGGCAGTTTTTGGTTGTAGTTGCTGTCGTCATGGATCATGAAGTCGATGCAGTGGGGCTGAAGTGTCCGGAGCCCGTCATGATGCTCCATGCCGCAATGCGGCGTGTAGCGCCTGGCGATATTGTCCGTTTGACGGCCACCGACCCCTCTACACAGCGCGATGTCGTCAAGTTTTGTGAGTTTCTGGGGCACCACTTGCTCGATCACAAAGCGGTCGCCGATCAATTTGTATACCGGGTCAGAAAGGCGGGCTGAGGTATGATCAATGCGCAGCTCAGTAACGAAATAATTCATGTTTTTAACAGTGTGTTTAGTGTCTCGGAGGGTGCCGTACTCAGCGGTGGCGCGGCCGAACCATTTTACGAACCGGGTCATCCAGCCACTATTTATTTTCGAGAAGATTTTGAGCGAAGTGCGCTGCATGAGGTGGCGCATTGGTGTGTCGCGGGTAGGTATCGACGTCAACTGCCGGATTATGGGTACTGGTATCGCGCCGATGGAAGGGATTGTTCCCGACAGGCTGCTTTTTACGCGGTCGAGACGCATCCCCAGGCTATTGAGCAGTTGTTTTGTGAGGCGCTCGACCTCCCGTTTAAGGTGAGTGTGGATAACCTCAGTGTGGCGCTGGATGACCCCTTAGTGACTCGTTTCGCAGACGCTGTTTCTGCGCAAGCCGCGGCGTTTACGCTGAATGGGCTACCGCAACGCGCAGCGGTGTTTCGAGACGCCCTCCGTCATCGACGTGAAGTCGTCCAAGGCAATCATGCGCCCTAAAATAGTCTTAGACAGCGCCATAACAATCACGCCCCGACTCGCCCAGCTCCCAGTCGACTTGGTTGCAGTTGCGGGGAGAGACATTGACCGAGAGGTGCTATCCGATGCGCAAGGTCTGCTGACTCGAACCGTCACCCGCGTTAATGCGGTTTTGCTCGAGGGTACTAGTGTCTCCTTTGTGGGGACCGCGAGCGCTGGGGTCGATCACGTTGATCGTGATTATTTGAACGCAAATGGGATTTGTTTTGCCAGTGCTGCCGGTTGTAACGCGACCGCGGTGGGTGATTATGTGTTGAGTGCCATTGGCCTTTGTGGGCGCCTCGAAGCAGTCATGGAGGGAGCGACCGTCGGTTTGGTTGGGTATGGCAATGTAGGACGACAGCTTGCCGCGCGGCTTGTTGGTTTAGGGGCGGTAGTGCGTGTCTTTGATCCATTCGTTTCAGACTTTGGTGCCGGAATTGAGTCCGCCGATTTGCAGAAAGTACTGCAATGTTCGGTCGTGTCATTACACGCCTCTTTGCACTCAAATGAGCCCGATCCGAGTTATCACATGATTGGGCTCGCGGAGTCCTCTTGGATCTCATCCGATGCCTTGTTGATCAATGCGGGAAGGGGGAATCTGCTGACCGTTGCAGCGGCTGAAATGTTATTGCTGCGCGGGGTCGATGTGGTGCTGGACACCTGGCCTGATGAGCCGAACGTGGATCCGATGTTACTCGCGGGTGTGCGGTTCGGCACACCGCACATCGCCGGTTACAGCCAGCAGTCAAAAATAAATGCCACGGATTTTTTGATCGATGCGCTCGCTGCGTCACTCGGTCTACCGCCGTCTCGGCGAGATCCGAGTCGCGGGGGCTTGGAGCAGGTTTTGGCACTGGAATCCGCATTAAGTGTGTCTCAGGTCGTCACAGAGTTGGTGGCCGGCGTCGGTCGGCTGCGTGTCGATGATCTTAATTTCCGCCGCCGGTGGAGTGAGTTGGCGACGCCTGAATGTTTCGAGTCTCAGCGACGAGAATACGTCTTACGAGATCAACTCAATGGTCTTAGTGTTCAGCTGAGTGAAGAAAACAGAGGACTTAGGGCAAAGTTGTTGGCCTTAGGGGTGTCAGTGAGGCATTGAAATTCACGTTTCGATCCACATATAGGTAAGTGGGCAAAAGGATAAGGAGTCGGGTGATGACAGATAAAGACGATGCGTATTGGCGTGAAAAGTTAACTTCGGACGAGTATCACGTGCTTCGCCAGAAAGGGACTGAGCGTGCGTTCACCGGTGAATATTGGGACACAACAGACTCCGGATCCTACGTATGTCGGGGGTGTGGGGAAGTCCTGTTCGAGTCAGAGAGTAAGTTTGATGCCGGCTGCGGTTGGCCAAGCTTTGATAAGCCGGCGGTCGCAGGTGTTGTTGAAGAAGAGCGAGACACCAGTCACGGGATGCTCCGGACCGAGGTCTTGTGTCAAAACTGTGGCGGGCACTTAGGCCACGTTTTCCCAGATGGCCCCACTCAGACAGGGCTTCGATATTGTATAAACAGTCTGTCGATTGACCTAAAGACTGAGGAGTAATGTAGGGCCTTAGGGCCCAATATTGCGAGTGATCGTAACCCCCTCGCGCGCTAAATAAGTACTGATTGCTTTGATGTGTGCAGGGCCGATCTCGCAGCATCCGCCGACAATTTCTGCGCCAAGCTCAATCCATGATTTTACAAACTCTAAATACTCGTCAGGTCCCAGATCCTTTCGCTCGGAGAGCCGATCGACGGTACTGCCCGGCACCAGTGCATCAACCGAGACAAAGCCGTTAGCGTAAGCACCAAATTTAACGCCTGATTTGGCCACAATTTTGAGCCCTTCGGTGACGATTTCGGGGGTGGAGCAGTTGATTAAAATAGCATCTGGCGTATGCGGTAGTACCGCGTCAATGGCGGCGTCTAGAGATTCCCCAGAGCGTAATTTTGTTGCATCTCGGTCACTGAGCGTAAAGGCAATGGCACCCACAACCCCTTCATCACGGATCGCCTTCGCGCCAGCTGTCGCCTCGGCAATATTACTCATCGTCTCTAAGAGAAATGCGCTGACGGTGGTTTTTTGCAGTGAAATGAGCTCGCAATACTGCGCGTAGGCGCTTTCAAAATCAGGCGCAACGGTGTGATCGTAAGACGCGTTGAGCGGTGGTAGCGACGCAACAGTGCTCACTTCAAACGCACTTTGTGACGACGCGATACCCGCATCCGCCGCAGCGAGAGCAGTATCTAAGACCTCTTGAAGCGATTTTTCCGGTGCGTAGGTGGCTAATCGATGACGGCTGACCGCGTAAGTATTTAAACAAATGACTCGCGCACCCGCGTCGCAAAAATCACGATGAATCTCTGAAACCAAGTGTGGCTCGTCGATCATGACTTGTGTGGCCCACAGTGGGTGGGGTGGGGCTGAACTGCGTTTAATCAGCTCTTGTCCCAGGCCACCGTCTAGAAGGGTTACTGTCCGGCTCATTTTGATTCCTTAAAAAAGATGGATTTTTAATTGGTCCAGGACGTGGTTTGGATCTTCGACCATCAAAGTGTGCCCAGCATCCGGTACCGTGCTCAATCGCGCGTTTGCCAATGCCGCAAGCAGTGGCTTGGTCGCTTTGATTGGCGTCAAGCGATCAGCATCGCCGTGAATCATGAGTGTTGGTGCGGTGATCTCCGATGCAGCTTCAAGGCCTCGCGTATAGTCGTTACAGGCCCTCATGTCTCGATCAAGAGCCAGGGTATCCTCATCCTCGTAGCGTCGCATGCTGTCGCTGACCATCCACATGCCGGGGTTGGGATTGCCGCCGAGGAGATTTCGTTTGCTGAATGCGAATGAGGTCAGCATGGAGTGGGCAAGACGGGGTTGTCCTGCCGTCGCATCTAAAATAGGTTCAGAAACCGGCATGGGTGCAATCGAGCCGATCAAAATAGCGTGTGACGCGCGCTCCCCTAACCGCGAGGCGGCCTCTAAGGTCACGAGACTGCCCATACTGTGCCCCACAAGTGCAGTTTTCGTGAGGCCTAATTGGTCGAGAAGCGCGATTATCCAAGCCGCATTGTCCTCAATTGAGAGCAGTGCTTCACCCCCGGAGCGCCCGTGCCCTGGGAGATCGATCGCTAGCGCATTCCAGTTATGACGTGAAAAGTGACGCGCGAACAGTGTCCATACACTGTGGTCGAATCCCGCTCCGTGAATAAACACTATGGTCTTTTTGGTTACGTCGATGTCTTTGTTGTTGGTGTAGAGATAGGTCTGTTCACCACCCACGTTAATGTGCATCAGCGTAACCCTCCAGCCGCTTTTGATGCCGCGCGAAGGCCTGCTTTGAGATCGCCGATCAGGTCCTTGACGTCCTCGAGTCCGATGGACAGGCGTATTGTTCCTTCACCTATGCCCGCGGCCGACAAAGCCGCTTCGTCCATGCGGAAATGGGTGGTGCTTGCGGGGTGAATCACCAGGGACTTTGCATCCCCGACATTCGCAAGGTGTGAAAAGAGACTCAGTCCGTTCACAAAGGCAGTACCGGCGTCGCGTCCTCCCTTGATCTCAAAGGTAAAAACAGCGCTCGCGCCTTTGGTGAGTAGTGTGCTGGCAAGCGCATGATCAGGGTGCGACGGCAGATCAGGATGCGTCACTGAAGCCACGGCATCGTGGGTACTAAGAAAATCGACAATCGCACGCGTATTGGCGATATGCCGTTCCATGCGGACCCCCAACGTTTCTATACCTTGCATGATGTAAAACGCGCTGGTCGGGCTTTGACAGGCTCCAAAATCGCGTAAGCCCTCTTTTCGCGCTCTAGAAATAAATGCAGCAGGGCCAAATTCTTCAGTAAATACGAGGTTATGAAAGCCTTCATAGGGCTCGGAGAGTTGTGGGAACTTACCGGAGGCATCCCAGTCAAAGCGGCCGCCATCAACTAATAAGCCACCGATAACAATGCCGTGACCGCTTAAAAACTTTGTGGCTGAGTGCATGACTAAATCGGCGCCGTGATCAAAGGGCTTAATCAGGTATGGGGTTGTGAACGTGGAATCGACGAGTAGTGGTATGCCATGCGCATGAGCGATTTCAGCCACGTTAGGAATGTTAAGAACATCTAAGCCTGGGTTGCCGACAGTCTCGCCAAAAACGAGTCGAGTATTGGGCTGTATAGCCTTTTGTAGCGCTCGTTCGTCGCGTGTGTCAACGAACGTGGTCGTAATGCCAAACCGAGGAAGTGTGTAGGCAAGTAAGTTGTGGCTGCCCCCGTAAAGGGCGCTCGACGCCACAATATGGGATCCCGTATCCATGATTGTCATGATGGCCAGCTGCAATGCTGCTTGTCCGCTAGCGGTTGCGATGGCACCTACACCGCCCTCAAGCGCGGCGATGCGCTCCTCTAACACGCCCGTTGTGGGGTTGCTGAGTCGAGAGTAGACGTGACCGGGTCGCTCCATATTGAACAACGCCGCGGCGTAATCGGAGTCTGGGAAGCAATAGGCCGCCGTTTGATAAATAGGGGTAGCGCGCGCACCGGTCGTGGGGTCGGGCTTGCCGCCTGCGTGTAAAGCGAGGGTGTCGAGTTCAGCCGGAGAGTAATCGGTCATGCTTTATGCCCATTGTCGCGCGCTGTTTGGCGCTGGAAAGCGCAGTATTGTACGCGCTTACGCAATGAGATGAAAAAAAATGGAGCGGGAAACGAGATTCGAACTCGCGACCTCAACCTTGGCAAGGTTGCGCTCTACCAACTGAGCTATTCCCGCTAAAAAAAATGGCGTCCCCTAGGGGGTTCGAACCCCTGTTACCGCCGTGAAAGGGCGGTGTCCTAGGCCTCTAGACGAAGGGGACGGAACGTGTTGCAGCTAGCGCTCTTCGCAAGGTGCCGCATATTAGTAATCCTACTCACCTGCGTCAAGAGTTCTGTGAAAGGTTTCGAAAAACAGGCGTAATTTAGTTAAACTTCGCGCCTCGTTTTATTCTGTAGCCA
>CAYVQI010000023.1:0-21057 GCA_964454155.1 uncultured Alteromonadaceae bacterium
TAAGCCCAGCCTTAATAATCGCTGACTTTGCCCCGATTCTTTTTAACAGACCCCTGCTTCTTCTTGCCCTCAAGGCGCTTACGCACCGACGATCTTGAGGGACGAGTTTGCCTTCTAGGCGTCTCAACATGCTGGGACTTTTGAAGCAACTCATCGAGTCGCGCAAGGCTCTCTAATTTGTTTTTTTCCTGACTCCTGTACTTCTGAGCCTTGATAACGATCACGCCCTCAGTGCTGATTCTGGTGTCGCGCATCCGGAGAATTTTCGCCTTTACAGCGTCGGGCAAACTCGAGGACGTGACGTCGAATCTCAAGTGAATAGCCGATGAGACCTTGTTGACGTTCTGCCCGCCCGGACCACTGGCACGGATAGCCGAAAACACAATCTCACTCTCGGGAATGTCTGACACGCGCTTCATCGGACGGACCACATGATAAAAGTCTTGTTTGTACTCACGTAAGTATTGTCACCCTGATCTAGGCATGTCGGTGTCTAGATGGCCCGACGCGTTGATAGTGATGTCGCTTTAGTTTACGCATTAACTTGACCGCTCGGGGTACTGACTTTGGCTGCATTAATTCCAAACGTGAGTGACTGAGACAGATCGACTGCAGCGATTTTTCCATCGATGATCGTTGCGGGCCTCGAACCTACACACCTCCCTTTTAAGAGCTGCCTTGGTACCCACTCGGCCAGTATCAAGAGACTCTCAAGACCACCTCGCCTCACCTCACTGAAAAACAACTTAACGAGACACGCTAACACGGGAGTGACTAAGTCCTCTCCCTCACTCTGGATAATCAGAGCAGCCGAAAGTGCTGAGCACTTTATGACCGGCAATCAGAATCATATGGGGTTTACTGCGAGTTTTCTTATGATCAACGCGGCAAATGTGCAAAGGCGAGCGACAGCCCCATTGCCACCATCACTCGCTAATACCTAGTATATCGTCAGTGGCTGATCAGCGCAGGGCACACATAAACCACTGAACCGGCGACCACCACCTCGCGTTTACGTATGAGAGGACTCCACCCAGTCAATGATCATAGAAGCAAATAGCTCTGGTTGGTCCGCCCAGGCAAGATGGCCTGCTTCAGGCAGCATGTGCAATTTACTGTGGGGTAGCGCTGCGTCAAGATTTACAGCGTTGCTAGGGTCGAACAAAACATCCAGCTCACCCCAGAAAACCAGTGTGGGGATGGTGATCTCCTCGACTCGGTCTGCCAGTGCTGTCGCTTTGGATCGAAAGTCCTTAAACCAGTAAACCACCTCGGGGGCCCGTCCTGAGTAAGCCTGTTTGTAATCATCGATTTGCCTTGCGCTGGCGCGATGGCGAATGGCACCAAGCTTCGACGAGAAAGCAATGAGCGGCCCAGCACCCAATAAGCCCGTGACGTAACGCATGAAACCAAATCTAGCCAACATGTTAATCATGAAGGCCAGCTTGAAGGGGCCCGGCGCACCGACGCCATGTCCAACCGCTAAGCTTGCTACGCGGTGTGTGTGGTTGAGTACATACGCTAGGGCGGCTCCCATTCCCACATCGGGTCCTACGAGATGAATATTACGGAGGTCAAGCTCATCAAAGATCGCCGCTAGATGCGATCCCTGAGCGTTAGGAGACATATCACTTCGATCACCTTCAGACGCACCAAACCCCGGAAGATCGATGGCAATAACCCGGCATTTCTCGGTTAAGGCTTTCCATGAACCACTGAAACTCAGGATACTTTCGGGAAACGGGCTGAGTAAGACCACCAACGGACCATCAGCGGGTCCAGCTTCAGCGAGCCGGATTTTACGACCGGCTATCGTACGAATTTCCATGGGTATCGCCACATCGCGTGTTTCAAACGATACCGCCGACTGTCGGGCCGCTTTGACTTTTCGCCACTCGGGCGACACCAACAACAATGTCGCGGCGTTAATTTGATCGTAGGCATTAATTTTTTTCATAGAGCTTCTCCGTGAGCGCTGTTATGCGCTGTTTTGCACTGGGTGAACCCGACAGCAGCTGCAACTCCATCCGGTCGTTGGGCCGTTAGGCCCTTGGGACCAAAACAATTACTGTTGAGCACGCGACATTTAGTCTACGGGGTGCCTAGGGCTGGAATTTTGGGAGCTTTGCGAACAATGCAGTCGATACCAACATAAAGGCAGCGGCTATGAATAATGACGGCGTGTAGTTGTCAGACGCGTCACGAACAGCACCGAAAATGACAGGACCCAAACCGGTCGCAATCAAGAACGCCGCGTATTGCCTGCCGTAAATCTGACCATAGGCATTCATGCCAAAGTATCGAGCGACGAGGTAGCCAATCAAGTCAACTTCGGCACCCACCGAAAAACCAATTACGAATGCAGCTGGCAGCGCCACAGCTGACCCCAGTATTGCCAGCGCAACAACACCGAAGACGCAGGCGATAAGAATGGCAATGGCCACCCGAGGCGCAAATATACGGTCAACAGCAAATCCCACGAGTACACGACCCAATAAAACAGCCACACCAATAACACCGGCCACATTGGCCGCAGTGGCGTTCGTGAATCCGATCTCTAAAAGAACCGGTATGAAATGAATCATCAAGCCGCCAAGACCTAGGGATAAAAAGAAGATCGCCGCCATGATTGTCCAGTAGGTGCGACTTGCTTTGGCCGCTTTGAACGCTTGGCTTGCCGCTTCTACATTGGTACTCGCCGGCGTTTTAGCACCATTAAGACGGGACAAAACAACAACGATGGCCATGCCTACGACTGCCGTAAACACCGCCATGACAAAGTAGGCACCGCGCCAACCGAACGTCACCACAGCGCTACTGATAAGCGTCGGTCCGAACGTCGCCGCCACACCGGCGCCCGATAGAGCAATACCCAGAGCCAAACCCCGCTGTTTATTAAATACGGTGTTAATTGCACGCGTATAGGCTAGGGGGGACGACGCACTGCCTAAAATAGCCTGCAACATAGCCAACAGCACAAACGTCGTGATGGACTGGACAAAAAGCCCTAACAAAACATAAGCCAGTGCCAGGCCCAGCAAAGAGACCATGACGGGACGCACCAAACCGTAACGGTCGACGATTAAGCCGATAAAGGGTAATGCTGCAGCGAGTGCCAGTGTTGACCCTAGAATACCCAAGGAGGCCTGAGCGCGTGTCCAACCAAAGTCGGCAACCCAGGCTTCAATGAATATTCCCTGTGTGTAAAAGGGCAATGCTGATACACCCACCCCAATCCCCACCGCGCAGACCAGCACCAATAACCAGTGACGCGAGAACTCACTGCCTCTGAATTGTTCTTCAGCGCCGCTATCTTCGTGACGACTCATCTGCACTACCCCCGGGTTACTTTGTTTGAAATGACGCCAATTTTTTCGATCTCAAGCTCCACAACATCGCCCTCTGCCAAAAATCGCAGATGCTCTAAACCACAGCCCTTCCCCACCGTCCCTGACCCGATTACTTCACCGGGATAAAGGGTTTCACTCTTACTAATGTGGGCGATCATGTCCGAGAACGTCCAATAAATGGTGCTGCTATTGCTGTCGCACCAGGTCTCACCGTTCACTCGGGCTTGCATGCGTAAATTGTAAGGATCTACCAGCTCATCTCGAGTAACGATAACGGGTCCAAGGATAATTGAATCATCAAAATCTTTGCTTTTGGCCGGCCCTAATGGCCCGCCGGACTCTTGCATCTGGGTGTCTCTAGCCGAGAAATCGTTGTAAATGGTGTATCCAAATATATGCTCTTCCGCACTACCTTTACCGATGTCTTTTCCTTTCTTACCAATAATGCAGGCCAGCTCAAGTTCAAAATCCATAACGTCTGAATAAGCGGGCCACACCACGTCCTTACCACTGTGCGCTACCGAAAAACGGTTAGCTTTGTAGTAAAGGGGCTGCTGGTACCACACCTCAGGCACCGTAAACCGTCCACTGGCCTGAAGTTCCTGTTCAGCTTTACCCGGATCTTCTGCCCCCATGGCACTGAGTTTGATGGCGCTTTTATACGAATTTTTCAAATGCTCCTCAAACCCTAAACAATCTCTAATTTGCGCAGGTAGTGGGAGTGGTGCGAGCCAATCAACTTGTTCCGAGGGAATTGATGCTGCGCTCGATGCGAGCATTGCATAGCCACGATTAAGAGCAGGTTCGCCTGCCTCAATGAAGTTCTGCATGGAAGAAAAAGCAATATCGTCAGGTGCCGCAGCACTCAGATTGAAGACTCCACTGTCAGTCAAAGCCCCTAGACATTCGAAACCTTGCTGTTTGAACGTGAGTAATTTCATGCCTACACCTCAATGCTGAGACAACTCCCGATGGGTGGGACTGTCTTTTATGCACTTTTATTTAACGATGACTGATCTTAAATGACCAGCGGTCAGTATATAAGTGACCAAGGGTCATTACAATGACTGATCGACAAAGCAACACAAGCCAAACAACGATAACCTTGCGTTATCCTGCTGCTATCGCTCGCGGCTGTAGTCGTCAAACTTAGGAGTTAAATACAATGTCAGTTTATATAATTGCTCGATTTAAAATTCACAATCGCAGTGAATACGACACGTATTCAGCGGGCTTCGCAGACGTTTTTAAAAAGTTCGATGGTAAAATGCTGAGCATTGATGAAGCGCCCACAGTTCTTGCGGGCACGTGGGACGACACGCGGTCAGTCATTATTGAATTTCCATCAAAGGAATCTGCGTTGGCTTGGATGACATCTGATGACTACCAAGCCATAGCGAAACACCGCGATGCTGGGAGTACAGCAAACTCCATCTTAGTCGAGGGATTAAACGTCTAAACGTCGCCAGCGCCTACCTTAGAAGCTATCCCAGGTTGGGCGCTCAAAACCCCTATTCGGCTGGCGCAACACTGTGAGAGCGGCACATCCTGCCCTTACCACTGGGGCCTGCACGGCCAAAGAATCTGTTAAATCGATGACCCAGCGCAGTAGTCATTGCTCCGTCACACTCTTCAAAGATCAGCGGACCAAGTTCCAGGCGCGCTCATGACCGTAGTAAATAAAGAACTTGATGACGAATTCGCTACCACCAATCATCGCAGCGACTCCGATCTCTCCTGTCAATACGAAGGCAATACAGACAGTGGTGAGTGTGGCAGTAATGCGCCAGGTAAGCGCTTTGGCGAGTGCACGGACGCGCGAGTCCGAGTTTTTCAAGTCGGTGATTATTGACATAAAACATCCTTACTAAGCACGCTGTCGTTAGTGGGCATGCTTATTTATCCTGAGCACGTGTGGATATAAGGTCGACCAGCTCTTTTGCCGATTCTTCCACGGTTCGCCCGTCTGTCGTCAGGACCAAGCTGGGGTCTTTGGGCGGCTGATATTCGCTGTCTATGCCGGTGAAATTAGGTAACTCGCCACGTCGCGCTTTCTTATACAGACCCTTGGGGTCACGCTCTTCGGCAACAGCCAGTGGCGTATCAACAAACACTTCAAGGAAATCCTCGGGCTCAAAGAGACTTTTTGCCATGTCCCGCTCGTCGCGAAATGGCGAAATAAAGGCCGTGAGTACGATAACCCCTGCATCCAACATGAGCTTTGCGACCTCGGCGATTCTTCGGATATTTTCCACTCTATCAGCGACCGTGAACCCGAGGTCCTTTGACAGGCCGTGGCGCACATTGTCGCCATCTAAAATATAGGTCCGATAACCTTGCTCATGGAGAATTTTCTCTGCCGCATTGGCGATCGTAGACTTTCCCGAACCTGATAACCCGGTGAGCCAAGCCACTCGGCCGCGGTGCCCCGATAACTTTTCGCGGGCGGCTCTGTCCACCGAAAGTGCCTGTCTATGTACATTAGAGGATCGGCGCAACGCAAAACGAATCATTCCTGCCGCAACGGTTGCATTGGTGTAGCGGTCGATTAAGACGAAGGCGCCCAACCCAGGACAATGGGCATAGGCCTCAAATGGAATATCAGCATCTAAGGTGATTTGAACATTGGCGATCTCGTTGAAAGCAAGCTCCCTGCCCGATAATTGCTCGAAGGTGTTCACGTCATACTTAAACTTAATATCGGTCAAACTCGCATTTGCGTGGCTTGTGCCGAGCTGGAAACTATAGCGTCTTCCGACATAGCCCGGTTCGTTGTCCATCCATACCAGCTCTGCCTCAAATTGATCGGACACTTCACACGGCGCATCTGCAGCAACAATCAAGTCTCCGCGCGAAAGATCAATTTCACGATCGAGCGTCAAGGTCACTGCCTGATCAGTCACTGCCTGGTCGAGGTCATTGGTTGACAGTACGATCCGATCAATCGTGGCCATTTGACCCGAGGGAAGTGCGCGAATCTCATCACCGGGCTTAATACTGCCGGCGACCACGGTCCCTGAAAAACCACGGAAATCAGCATTGGGTCGATTGACCCACTGAACAGGGAACCTGAATGCGTGTTGATTAAGCCGGTCTCTGATGTCAACGGTTTCCAAGAAACCCAACAGCGTAGGCCCTTGATACCAATCCATTGCGCCAGAGCGCTCGATAACGTTATCGCCCCTGAGTGCAGACAGCGGAATAGGCGTAATTGATTTGAATGCTACGTGCTTACGCAGGACCTCATACTCTTCACAGATCGCATTAAAACGGTCTTGAGAATACCCAACGAGGTCCATTTTATTGACTGCTAACACGACGTGCTCGATGCCAAGCAGTGACGCGATGAAGGAGTGACGTCTGGTTTGGGTCAGCACACCCTGACTGGCATCGATGAGGATAATCGCCACATCTGCGGTCGAGGCGCCGGTCACCATGTTGCGAGTATATTGCTCATGCCCTGGCGTGTCGGCAACGATGAATTTACGACGATCGGTATTGAAGAAGCGATAGGCGACGTCAATCGTAATGCCTTGTTCGCGCTCAGCCGCTAGCCCATCAACCAGTAACGCAAAGTCGATGTCGGCGCCCTGCGTACCGACTTTTTTTGAGTCCGTTTGCAACGCGGTGACTTGATCTTCAAAGATCATTTGAGCTTCATAAAGCATGCGCCCTATAAGGGTGCTTTTACCATCATCCACTGACCCGCAAGTGATAAAGCGCAAAAGGTCGAGTTTAGATTGAGTGTCGACGTAGTCGTCCACTCGCGCTTGCATGTCTTTTTGATTCTGCGGATTTGGCATCAAAAATAGCCCTCTTGCTTTTTCTTCTCCATCGATGCGCTGCCATCCGAGTCAATGGCTCGCCCCTGACGTTCGCTGGTCCGACTCTGCAACAGCTCCAGCACAATCTGAGATAAATCCGTGGCGGATGATTCGACGGCTCCCGTTAAGGGGTAGCACCCCAACGTCCGAAACCGCACTGTTTTCATCTCAATAGATTCGCCGGGAAGCAACTTCATGCGGTCATCGTCGACCATGATGAGCATGCCATTGCGTTTGACAATGGGTCGCTCGGCTGCAAAATAAAGCGGCACAATCGGCACATTTTCTCGATAAATATATTGCCAAATATCCAACTCCGTCCAGTTTGACAGGGGGAAAACACGGATACTTTCACCCGGTGCTTTTCGGCAGTTGTAAAGATTCCACAACTCTGGTCTCTGGTTCTTTGGATCCCAGCGGTGGCTTTTGTTGCGGAAGGAGAAAATACGCTCTTTTGCCCTACTCTTCTCTTCATCTCGCCGCGCACCACCAAAAGCAACATCAAACTGGTGCAGATCCAGCGCTTGTTTCAATCCTTGGGTTTTCATGACGTCGGTATGCAGCGCACTACCGTGATCAAATGGGTTGATGTCTTTTTCAATACCCTCTGGATTGGTATGAACAATCAGCTCCATGTTCGAGGCTTGGGCCATGGCATCGCGAAAATCGTACATGGCTTGGAACTTCCACCGCGTATCAACATGCATAAGGGGAAACGGCGGTGGGCTGGGGTAGAAGGCTTTCCGGGCCAAGTGCAACATCACCGCCGAGTCTTTACCGACCGAGTACAGCATCACCGGATTCTCTGCCTGAGCCATCACTTCTCTAATAATGTAAAGACTCTCGGCCTCAAGTCGGTCCAAGTGAGACAGTCTCATGGGTTGCGTTTTTGCCATAGTTTTAATCTTCCTAACGTCATGATCACTGGACACGGTGGGCTCGCGAAAATGCCCAATGGCAATATCGACGATTGGCGGCGAGCCCCGTTCCAGATCCTCAAATTTTCGGCAAGTCGCGACGACCGCTCCTGATGGAAAGAACACGGTCGGTTTACCAGCGGCTAAGCGCGTCAATCCCGCCACCAATGATGGCGTTTCGTCGTTGCGCAGTAAGCACCACCGCTTAGCACCTTTTCCATCTTCTGCAACCAATACCTTGTATTCCGAGGTCTTCCGATCATCATTCTCGATCGGAAGATGATGCAGCTGCACAAACAAGGCAGCTTTACGCTTCTTGCGAACACCACGGACGAGGGCCTCCAGCACCAGCTGAGTGGCTGGTCGATTTGACTCATCCATCTGATCATTCGGTCGATGCGAGCTCTCAAGCCATGGAATCGTTGATATCCAGCGCTCTACTGTGCGCTTCACAGGGGCCTCGTCAGTATCTACCGAGCGTCTTAGGTCATCGAGGCTCCACGTCTTGTCGAATCCACCCGCCACAAGCGCTTTTCTATGGTGTACTCCTACGCTTTCTTTATTCATAAAGTTGTCGCAAAACACGTTTAAATAAAAATCATATAGCAAGATGCTCTATTTTTGTTAGTAACAATTGTTACTTTAATAAATTAACATTTTGCGACACCTGTTATAAATTGAGAACTGCAGCTTTTTAGAAGTCGCTGACAGCGCAATCATCAAGCGCCCGCACTCGCGGGCCTAGCCTCTACTCAGCGACCTTATGCCCCAAAAGTCAGGCAAGGAAAATCAGGAGTCACTGCGTCGCCCGAGCGGAGTCGTAAACAGCACTCTGAATAAATAGAGGGGGTCGCTCGAACACTCCGCCAAAGCGGAGTCGGTCAATCGTCGAGTAAAGTATCGACACCGCACGCGCGATTGAGAAGCACGCTTCAAAACGAGGCACCGGCGAGACCGCCCCGCTCTAGATGAATACCAAAGGTTCGAACACTCATTGAGACCCACCCGAAAAACCTCAGCACGAGGATACATTCATCTCCATGTCGAGCCGACCCACGACGAAAGTGATGCAGCTTGAGCGCTTCAGCGACCACGGAACGGTGACGTATCATTTTTAGCAGTAACGGTGGGAAGCGAGTGTAGAGGGACTAAAAATTACGTTTGCGGTATTCCAGCGCCTCCGCGCAAAGAAAAAGCATTTAGATGAGAGACAGCAAAGGAAGACGCACTGTCCCAACCAAATCCGCATCCATTTTTGACCGCTAAGACAACACACCGGGTTGAAAACGATCAGAATCTCACCGATTGCTGTAAACACCTGACTCGATTGCCGGTGCGAAGCTAAGCCCTTTCAGACGCAACATTAAAGACCCCGATAAACCGCCGCAAGCAACTTGAAAGAACGAAAATCCCCATTCAAACCGTCCGCCATTTTGTTCATTACGTAAGCCGCGGAGAGACGCGCATCCTGATCAATCACCACGGCGGAACCACCCCAGCCGCCCCAGTAACAGGTGTTCTTATTCGGCGACAGCGGCACACTTTCGGGTACGATGCCGAATCCTAGGCCAAACGTCTGAGGCACCCCTGTTGCCAGATCTTTACCTGAAATACGAGGCCGCATGACTTGATGCGCAGTGTCCTCTGAAAACAAACGGACACCGAACGCTCGCCCGCCACAGGCTAGGGGCGTCTGCGCCCGCGCCACCGAACGCGCATTACCATGTCCATTAGCGGCAGGAATTTCAGCCTTACGCCACGCATCCGTCCACGAATAGTGCGCTGGTGAAAATGGATTGCGAAAGGTGCGAGCAGAAATAGACTCGGGGTCGTCGTGTGCAGGACCCTCTCCGGTACCCGCCACTATGAGGTTTGCAATTCGAGGAAACTCAGACTCTGGCACACCAATATGAAAATCGGCCTCTAGTGGCTTAGCAATTTCAGAAGCAAAAAACTGACCCAGAGTTTGTCCGCTAATACGCCTTACGAGCTCGCCGATCAGATAGCCCTGAGTTATCGCATGGTAGCCAGTGGCGGTACCCGGCTCCCACCAAGGCTTCTGCCTTGCTAAGGCTGCGCATATTTTATCCCAATCATAGAGATCCTCGGGCTCCATGGGCTCGTCCATCCCAGAGAGTCCGGAAGCATGGTTCATGAGGTGCCAGACTTTCACATCCTGCTTACCGTTCGCCGCGAATTCAGGCCAATAACGCGCGACGGGCGCGTCAAAGTCCAACTCACCGCAATCAGCCAGCATCAAGGCAGTGAGGAAGCTCATTGTCTTTGTGGTTGAATACACATTAATAATGGTGTCTTCCTGCCAGGCCACAGTGCGGTTTTCGTCAAGGTGCCCACCCCACAAGTCAATCACCACTTCACCATCAATAGTGAGGGCATATGACGCACCCACATCGCTTCCCGCATCGATGCTCGCCGCCAGGATGTCGCGCACTTCGGCAAACCGCTCGTCACAAAACCCAAACACTTCGGCCATGCTACTTGCTCCTCGTTGTCGCTTGGCTATCACCGAGCATTGAGCGCAGTCAGAATTTCTGCATGTCGGGCACGGGTAAGCTGGTGACGCGCGTAAAATGGCAGCGCTATAACACCAGCGATACACATAATCGGGCCTCCAAATAAACCCAAACGCCAGATGACATCGCTACTGACTTCCCCGGGCACCGCGCTCAGAGGGAACACAACAAAGAGATCCAGCATTATGCCACCCAAAAAATGTCCAACCGAGTTAGCCGCCTTTGCGAAGAATGCGCGCGCAGAGTAAATCAAGCCTTCCTGTCTGCGGCCCACAAGCAACTCATTTTCATCAGTGATGTCCCCCAACATCGACATCATCGCAACTGCACCTGCAGCCGCGCACAAAGTACTGAGAAAGGAATTCGCCAACAACAGCGGCAATAACAGGTCAGACCCATTGGCAGGCATCAGGCCCAACAAGCGCAAATCTATTGGCAGCTGTGTGAGTACCACGATCCCTAGGAGACCCGCCAACAAAACCGGCTTGCGGTCAAATTTCCTCATCAATACAGGAGAAGCACTGGCACCAATAATAACGGCAGGAATGACCACCAGGCCGAACCACTTAATTTGTTCCGGTTTCAGCTCCCAGTAATAAGTGGCAATAAAAATTCCGAGCGTTTCGCTGAGTCCAATTGAAATCATCAATAAGAAAAAACCGATGAGTAGAACAGCGTAATTAGGATTCTTGAAAACACCCATCAGCTCTCGATAGAACCCCCAAAGCGACATCCGCGCAAGATCCTCGGGTGGTGAACTGAGATACGGTACTCGCCCCAAGGTCCCCAGAGAGCTTGCGTAAATCATCACCAGAACGATCCCGCAGGCCGTTAGAATCACGGGGGGATACGCCGATACATCAAGGTGCTTGGGCACGATGGACCCGTCCGCAAGCGTGCTTTCACCGGCAAAAAAGAAGCCCCAGACTGTGAGGGCAAATAATGCACCCGACACATACCCAATAATCGCATTCAGACTGAAAAGTCGCGATCGCTCATTGGGATCCTTGGTCAACTCCCCTCCCAATGCATGGTGGGGAATAGTGTAAAGCGTGACGAAAAGCCGGCCGGAGATAGTCCAACAGGTCAGCCAAATAAAGAGCCATAGCGAGTTCGGCTCACCTGATATACCACCCGTAAGTGCTGCCGGAGGATTAAATATAAAGAACAGTGAGGTCGCCAGAGGAATGGGCGCCATGAACAAGAAGGGGTGACGCCTACCCCATCGCGAACGCCAACGATCGGAAATCATGCCGACCAAAGGATCGGAGACTGCGTCTCCGATCATGGCCAGCATAATCGCCGTACCGATCAGTGAATTAGAGAGACCAATCGCTTGGTTGTAGAAAATGACAATAAATCCATTAAACATGCCATTGAAAACAACCTCTCCCATCTCCCCTATGCCATAGGCGAGCTTAGTCCTCAGTGGCAAGCGCTCTCGGCCCAAATCCATGACGCCTTACCTGACGTTTAGTACTGCACCCTGAGTGTGACGCCGTAACTGCGAGGGTCTCCGGGATAGGCGTTGAAACTGCCAGCCTGAATCACCGAGTTGAACAATGCATCGGTGTAATCCTCTTCGAAAATATTCTTGGCCCACAAACTCACCGTCCAGCGACCGTCTGTATCGCTCACGCCCACCGTGGCGTTCGCCGTAACATAACTATCTTGGTCAGCAATGGGGTTTTGCTCTGAAGTTACGTTGCGCGCGCCACGATATCGAGCAACGAGGTTCGCAAAGCCGTCGACGGCGCCAAAATTCTTGGTGTAGCTCACCGATGAACTTAGCGTCCACTTAGGGACGAACGACAGTCGTCTCCCGCTCAGATC
This sequence comes from uncultured Alteromonadaceae bacterium, assembly GCA_964454155.1. Taxonomy (GTDB): domain Bacteria; phylum Pseudomonadota; class Gammaproteobacteria; order Pseudomonadales; family Halieaceae; genus Luminiphilus. The sequence continues at coordinate 12,459 of CAYVQI010000023.1, forward strand.
CTGAGTTACGCCCGGTGTAGCAGGCGTACCTGTTGGGGCTATGATCTTTGGCCCACCAACATAGCTTTCATATTTGGCATCCAAGTAAGACCCAGAAAACGAGACATACAGGTTCGCAGTGGGGGCATAAAACGTCTCGAACTCGAAGCCATCAACCTGAATTTCACCCGCATTGGTCAAAGTAAACGTGACGCCGTTAAAGGCATTGGTCTGGAAGTCACGTAAGCGCTGCGAAAATCCTGCAAGGTTTACCTGGAGCTTATTGTCTAGCGTGCGAATTTTAGCACCCACCTCCCACGCATCGGCAATTTCCCTATCAAAATCAGCACCACCCGCGCCCGCACTGACATTAAAACCACCGGCTTTATAACCACGCTTGGCGCTGCCGTACAAACTCACGCTATCGCTGTATTTATAAGCAAGGGTGAGGTCCCCAGTCGGCTCATTTTCACTGCGTTTCTCAGCGAAATCGGACAGAGGTCTGAACAGCTGGACCGCGGCAGCGGCCCCCCGAAACGGAGCTGGAAGCATCGCAACAACTGGATTGCTAGTAGGGTCACTGAAGTCAATGGCCGAGTAAGGCGCATTGGTTGTAATGTCAGCCTCAATCTCCTTGTCTTCAGTGGTCCAACGAGCACCCAGAGACGCGGTCAGCTTGTCACTGACGTGATAGTCGACCTTACCGAACACAGAGTGGCTGGTTGTCAGCAAGTTAAATTCACCTTGCCTGCCAGTACCTGCGCCAATGTAGGATCCAGCTGGAGCACCCGACAGGGTCTCAACAAGTGTGACAATGCCACCGATCGCCCCATCAAAGAACGGACGGGCAAACTCACCTAACTGATTATCATTAGTATTATCTTGATCGGCGTCATAGTAATAATAGCCAACCATCCAATCGAGTTTGTTCGCGCCAGTGGACTGCAGTCTCAATTCCTGAGTAAACACTTGGCGGTCAATGTAGTTTTGCAATACGCCACTGAGCGGAATATCGATAAAATCGGCATCTATGTCGTTGGTTTCGCGAAAGTCTCGAAAAGCGCTAAGGGACGTGAACATGTAGTTATCACCCTCCCAATCCACTTGGGCCGAGACGCCGCTTTGATCCTGTTCAGTGTACATCGCTCGGTCAAATTTTATCTCGCGCTGGTAGATATCATCGGGTAACAGCGTTGCACCCAGTGCAGTTGTACGAACAGCGTTGGCCGGCAAATTGTAGTAAAAAGGAGCACCACAACAGTCCTCACGAATGGATGAGGTGTCCGCAATAATCCGGAAAGTCAAACTGTCGCTCGGTTCTATGAGCAGTTGTCCACGCAAGGCGGACCGATCTCTATCATTGACCGCGCCTCTACCAGGCTGCACGTTGTCAATATATCCGCCACGCTTGTTATGGTTACCCGATAAGCGGTAAGACATTGTGTCAGTAAGCGGCCCCGTTACGGTACCACGCGTTATTTTGCTGCCATAATTACCGATGCTGTGCTCGAGGTTTAGACCAAATTCTCGCTGCGGTTTTTTGGTAATGATCGAAATGACACCTGCAGGCGTGTTTTTGCCGTATACCGAGCTCTGTGGACCACGCAATATTTCGACCCGCTCGACAGCGATGAAGTCGTCAATGGCAGAGGCTGCCCGGCTACGGTAGACGCCATCGATGAATACCCCAACGGAGGGCTCCAAACCTGCATTATTTCCAGAAGTCCCCAACCCACGAATACTGAAGGTTTGCTGTGAGGAGGTCTGATTTTGGCCTGTGTTCAGCGAAGGTGTCGCGATTTCAAGCTCTTGAATGTCGTCAATCCGCTTTGTGACGAGGTCTTCTCCAGACACTACAGACACGGCTACGGGCGTTTCTTGCAGTGTGGCCTCTCGCTTCTGCGCGGTTACAACCACTTCCTCTATCCCTGTAAATAGGTCTTCTTGAGCTAGGCTGATATTTGTCGCCAGTGATGTTGCCGAGAGCACACCAACCTGCACTATCTTGATAAGCCGCATGTCACATTCTCCTTAGAGTCGCGTTACTTTTATTTTAGATATTATTAATTAGTGGGCAGATGCTACTTTAGGAGATCTACAATAACAACATGTATTGTATGAAGCAGTCACAGGTAGAGAGACGCCACGGCCCGGAGGGATCCGCGTGCGGGGCTAGCCCTTGATCACGGGCAACGATTGGTAGTGGTTTAAAGTGGCAGCGGATTATTCGGTGGCTAGACCGCTCATACCCGCCTTGATATACGACAGCGCCATATCAATTGCCCGACTCTTTTCAAGCGAGCTCATCGCAACCCACTCTGCAGCAGCAATTGAGGCACCAGACGACATCGTGATTGCCAACTGTGCTTGCTCAATAGAGAGCTTGTAGGTTTTAGCAGAATTCTTAACCAGGTAAGTTGCGGTTCGTTTACGCTGCTCGCTGCGCATCTCCGAGATGGAATCAGCAATATCTGGCTGACTCAGAAGAACAGGCAAGATATTACCCGGGGCGTGGTGCTCAAAGTTACTCGTTATAAACACCCGAATAACGTCTTCGAAGCTCGTCGCGTTGACGACTTCATAGAAAAGCGCATTGCTACTTTCTCGGTACTCTCGCTCTAGCAATGCCCGAAGCAGCGCCTGGCGACTAGAAAAATAATTATAAACCAAGGGGCTGGATACCTCGGCCATGCGTGCCAAAGATTCCATTCTGAACGATTGCAACCCATCGCTCACGATCATCTCTTTAGCAACATTAAGCAGCTGATCAGTTCTTGCTGCTGGTGAGAGTCGAGTTCGTTGTTTAGTGCTCATTGTGCGATTGTACCTCATTATTGACAGCTTAAAAAAAACACACTACTTTAGATGTTATTAAATAAAGAACGCTCACCGAAAGAGGTAGTTAATCAACATGAACCAGCGCACTGCACATTGCGAGAATCGAACGGTCCACGACGCCGATAGCCACATTACGGAGTCCACTGGTTGGATGGAAAATTATGCCAGCGAATACGTTCGCGAAAATCTTGACAAGCCCTTCATCGACTTGGAAGCGATTCCGCAGCTAAAACCCGCCTTTAAACAGGCTGAAAATCGCTTGGCAGGCAACGATCCGGCGCTGACCGAACAATTGAAATCCAACCTCTACGGCAGCCCTGGAAAACGCAATCTTATGGCAGCCTATGGCGCCGTTGATGGTGAGGAGCGCAGAGACTCGCTCGATATTGCCGGCATTAGCCACCAACTCGTATTCCCGGGCTTGGTATTTGCCTCGCGCTTTGCCCGGTCCAAAGACCTCAAGGTGGTCTACGGCGGTAGCGACGCCATGAACAGAGCGATGGTCGACTTTTGTTCTGCAGATCAGCATCGCCTTTTGTCCGTGGGCTACCTGTCATTGAGAGACCCAGGACTGGCGTTACAGAGCGCTAAAGAAGCCGTAGACATGGGCGTTAAGTCACTTTGGTTACGCTCAGATGCGGTTGAAGGACGCGCACCCTCGCACATCGCCTACGATCCGATCTGGGCTCTTCTGGAGGAGGCTGGCGTACCAATCGTTCTCCATATCGGCAGCGGCGTTAACATGCCTCAAGAGTATAAAAATACGGGGGTCCAGCGAGATCTTGACCCTATGTCAATGAACATAGAAACCACCTCACCAAAAGACCTACCCGTTTTACACCATTCTGTAGAGCGCTGGCTGACCTGCATGATCTATGACGGCGTGCTGGAGCGTTTCCCCAACCTGAAGATCGGTTTGATTGAACTGGGCGCGAACTGGTTGCCGGCCTGCTTGGCTAATCTCGACTTGGGCGTTTCGACGCTCGGTAAGTTTGATACTGGCCTTAAAAAATTATCAATGAAGCCCTCTGAGTATATGAGGCGCCAAGTCAAAGCCACGCCGCTGCATGTCGAAGATACGGGCTGGATACTGCGCAGCATTGGAAAAGAAATGCTGATGTTCAACACCGACTACCCTCACCCCGAAGGTGGCAACGACCCATTTGGCGCTTTCGAACGCAGTCTTGACTTAGTCCAAGCATCACCCGAAGAGTTAGACCACTTCTACACCAAAAACTTTGAGGACCTTATGGGCATTCATACGGGACTGTGACTGACAGATAAACGTCCGCCTACGTAACTCAGACGCCAGCGATGCGGACCTCGCGTCTGCCGCAGCAAGCACTGGTGCACTGTGGTTTATCCGCCATCTTCCAAAGGGCTTCAACACGCATATTTGGGCGTAACGGCGACACCCTCCCTGTGGGGTAAACACAAGGTCTGCCAATTGCCCTGGGACCGGTTAACCCGTCGCTGGTGCTGGCTGAGCCCACGGCAGCACTAGACCCAGGAAAAAGAGCCTTGGTATGAGCCCCACAGACCGAGCGCGAAAAGCGTGTCCTGAGCGTGATCGCCCATCGTCTTAGCACCATTCGCATTGCGGATCGGATCTGTGTTGTCGCGGACGGTCGGATTGTCGAATCCGGGTGTCATGGCGACCTGATGCAAAACCCAAGCGGCGTCTACCAACGTTTTATTGAACTTCAGTTGGGTTAGATCGTCTTTAGGCGTTGCTACGAGCTACTCAACTTTTCCTGGTACCGATCACCGCGTTCAGCTGCCAATTTAAGAGCAGCCTCTGTTTCGGCCTTCTCTTCCTGCTGCTGTGCAGCTTTAAGCGCCACAAACTCTTTTGCCCACCAACGGCCCGTTAATTTAGGGTAGGTCCTCATGAGATTAGCTGCCGCATTAGCACCGCGATTCCGGCCCGCGTTATAACCCACCTCGTCATTGGTAGACGCGCCGGACTTGCCAAACGGTATCAGGTCCCCCTGCATCGTTGGCAATAGAAAGTAAGGCATCGATACACGTGTATCGCCATCGGGAATCATGGTGGTATTTACGCGGTGGACAGTGGCCGAGTAACGCCCTTCGCTTAGGTGCATCAGGGACCCGCCAGTATTGATAATCACTGAGCCAGGAATCACAGGCACGTTGTAGTCTCCCTCTGCCGTACGACAGGTCACCGGAGCGTTCATCCACCGTCCTTCACCGGCGACCACCTGCAGTCCCGGTCGGTCATTGATTAACAAGGCCACGAAGGGAGGCCCGTCAATGTGCGCGCCGGTAACAGCGCTCGAAAATTTAGCATACTCATCACGAACGAGGTCTCGCTTATCCTCGACTATGGCGTCCATGCTGAAGTTGTGGTTCAAGCTCGCGAAAAGGTAGGGCTCTTCGAGATTAAAATATTGTCGAAATTCTGCTGGATCCTCGCCGAGTGACTCAACAATCAGCTCACCGAGCTGCAACGTCAAACGATGATAGGCCGCGTTAAGGTCATTCAGCATTGGCTTGAAGCCGGGCAACCTTTCCGAGTCTGGCCACGTATTGGGCCCTCGAAAAAATCGTTCGTGGATAGGCTGAGACTCGTCGTCGTGAGCACAGAGTGGCGTCTCATCAAATCCATACTGAAAGCTCTCAATCACCTGCCCGCGACCAGAGTCCGGAGGCGTGGGTAAAGAGTAGCCGCGGACATATGGACTGTTTGCGATGGATGACTCTTTCTTGAAATCCATGGGCGAATCAAAGAACCCTCGAACTTCGCGAAAGGCCCGCTGCTGGAACGCATCATCCAGACCCGGTGCGTGGGTCAGTACGAGAAATCCACACTCTGCAAGTGCATAACGAAGATCTTCAAGAAATTTACTCCGATCGGTTTCCAGGTCGCGCCAGTCAACCGAAGGAATCTGCTTCATCGTACTAAGACCCTGATGACTACTGTTATGTACGTCAGACATATAAAGGTGTTCCCGGATTATGTGTTATCGCTAATTAAGGTAACGGGGTCAGCCTTGACCATGTCGCCTTCGAACTCTCTCAATCGCGTTAAGTACAGCGCCAAGTTTTTATGTAGGTGACCAATCGCCGATTCAAAGCGACCGAACCGGTAATGTGTATTGGCGCCAGAACCAATAGCGGCCTGAATATCGCTAACCACTTTGGCATCCTCCTTGTCACCCGTATCCGACAGAAACGCGACATCCTTTTTGGCCCGAGTTAAGGCCTCCTCCGACGGTTCACTGCCATCAACAGTGGGCAGCGTGAGACGGTAGTTAAAGTAGCGCGTGCGTGTTGGCGATTCAGGTTCAGCAAAACTCACACCGTAATGCTGTGCAAGCCGGGTCACCGAGGTGAATGGGAATACACGATTGACCAAGGTCACCATACGATCGAGCGACAGGTTCTCCCGAGGTGCGTCTCGCAATGCTTCGATGCGCCTAAAGGGGTAACAAACGCGGGAGTTTGGCCCCTGCATTTCCACTACGTTAAGGTTGTCGTAACCGTATGGAAAAAATGATTCCCGGTGCGTCGGTTTTATGTGATAGCCCTCTAGTGTGCCCTCTGCCGTTAACTTCCAATTGATTTCTTCGACCTTTTCTTCCGACTCAAAAATCACTTGGTCATCAGTCAACAGCGGCGGCAGGGATTCCAGCGCGCCCAGACCAACGGGCTCATCCTGCGTAACAAAAACCAAACCACTGCGCACATCAACGGAGTGCACTGCCACCATACCGTTGTCGCCTTTATCAAGCTCCGGAAAACCGTGCTCATGCGGCACGTATTCTAGCCGGCCATCGAGTCGATATGCCCAACCATGGTAGTTACAACGAAAAATCTTCGTGCAACCGCTACCATCCGCCAGCTGCATGCCGCGATGCCGACAAGCATTACGAAATGCGCGAATCGTACCCTCCAAGTCACGCACCACCACAATCGGCACTCCAGCTGAATGGCGTGCCACATAGGAACCCGGCTCCGGCAATGCTGCAACCGGACAAAACGGAATCGGTAGTCGTCGCATAAGCCGCCGTTCGGCATCGAAGCGTTCCTTTGATCCGTAGTTCTCCACAGGCTCGAACCACTCTTCGTCACCCAAATCAGTTGTGCGGTTATCAATATGATCAAGTATGTGATCGAGGAGTTCGGCGTCGTTGCGCATAATCAGTGTCCGAGTTTTTTTCGTTAACGCGTGCTTGTCGGGCAGGAATGGTACAGTCAGAACCTTATTATTGATAGTGTAAAATAACGGTTCAATATTGTTTATAAGCCGCGAGTGAGCGTCGGTTTTTTGCCGACATCGCATTGATAGTATTAATCGCAGATCGCTATGCGGTCGACTATCCTGTCAACGCGACAAAGTGCGTCGAGTCCGTGTAAGCGCGGGACCCTCACTCTTCTCAAGAAGTCGAGATGGATGCGCGTTCGGTCAGGTAAGGCACGAGAGCATTATTAGTTATTGCGATACACGCACCGGCAGACAGGTCAATGGAGGATTAGTAATGAAAAGTGAGCACAGCCAAATTCTCGATGGCCGCGAACTGCGGGGTGGTGGGAATGCGCGACTTGAAATCGACGGTGTGCCGTTCGTCAATTTTTCAGGCTGTAACTACCTGGCGTTGACCGACAGGCCGGAGCTTCGATCTGCTGCGCTGAAGGCTTTGGAAGACGGTGCCGGATTCTCTCGATATTTGGTGGACGCCTACGGAGGCTATGACCCCTACTTTCGTGAAGCCGAGGAAGAGGCCGCTAAGTTCTTTGGGACCGAGGCCGCCGTCTACTTACCGTCGGGTTACCTCATAGGCGCGGCAGGATTTGCCGCTGCCGAAGCTGACTACGATGTTATTTTATTAGACGAAAATGCCCACTGGTGTCTGGTGGATGCCGCCAAGCTTACGACTAAGCCGATACAGTATTTTACGCATCGTTCAGCAGAGGCACTTGAAGCAAAAATCAACAGACTCGCGCACGGTCAACGCCCATTGGTCGTCACTGATGGCGCCTTTGCGACGTCAGGTGCACTGCCACCCTTGGACGAATACGCGGATCGTTTAGCGTCGGTCGATGGCCGATTATTAGTCGATGAGTCTCACTCGGGAGGCGTTGTCGGGGAAACAGGACGGGGCTCCGTCCAGCACTTCGGTGTTGAACACATCGCCTACGTCGGTGTAACACTCAGCAAGGCGTTTTGTGGACAAGGCGCAGTGTTTGTGGGCTCAAAAGCAGAGGTCGCACGTGCTGTCGCATCGACGCCTGTCAGAGGATCGAATTCAGGCTCTCCAATATCGGCAAGCGTCTGTGCCGCCGCGCTAAAACTGGTTCGAGACGATCCGAGCATCGCTAAAAGAGCCCGCGACTCGGCAAAATACCTGCGGAGCAGCTTAAGCGCATTAGGCCTGTCGGTACCCGATACCCCGGCGCCAGTGGTCTCGTTCAGTCATGGTACTTTTTCAGCAATGCGAAACATCCAGCAACGTGTATTTGACGAGGGCATGTACGTCTTACACTCAAATTACATTGGGTCGGGACCTGGCGGTATTATCCGCCTCAGCATATTCGCCGATCACTCGATACAAGACTTAGACCATGTTACAAAAGCAATCGGCGACGCCTTGTAGTGAAAAGGTGCGGATAGTGGCGTGCAAAGTCAGTAACTGGCTGAGTCAGTGACTGCCTGAGGAACTGACAGTAAGGGAACTAGCGCCCCACGGACTCATTCGAGCTCCTGAACTTGAGTTTCAATCACGCGGTCAAAAAAGTACAGATGCCCAACGACACTACT